>NZ_BBCC01000099.1 GCF_001311845.1 Desulfosarcina cetonica JCM 12296
CTGGGGGCAGCAGGGAAAGCAAGCAAGGTGCCGACGAGAATGTTGATCTGGTAAACGGCGGCACCGAAGATGGTGGGCAGCATGAGCAGGCCGACGCGCCGCATGGCCGGGTGCCAGAGCCCCGATCGGCGCCAGAACGTCACCCCATGCCGCACCAAAAACGGCAGCTGCAGGGCCAATTGCAGCACGCCGCCGATCAAAACCCCGCCGGCCAGCCCGAGAACCCGCACCGTCGCCGAGTCCGAGAAGTGCGAAACGAGAAAAATCGCGCCGATCATGGCCAGGTTGAGCAGCACCGGCGCCACCGCGGGCGCCGTGAAGTGGCCCAGGACGTTCAGGATCCCCATGCTCAGGGCCACCAGTCCGACGAAAATCACGTACGGGAACATCAGGCGCGTCAAGGTCACCGTCAGGGCCATCTTCTCCGGGAGCTGGGCAAAGCCCGGCGCGACCATGTGGATGATCCACGGAGCGGCGGCCACGCCGAGCAGGGCCACGCCGACCAGAATGATCAAGGCCAGCTTCATGGAGCTGACCGCCAGGCGGAGACCTTCCGCAGGGCCGCTCTTGACCATCGTGGCGGTAAATACCGGAACAAAGGCGATACTCAGCGATCCCTCGCCAAACAGCCGGCGCAACAAGTTGGGCAATCGGAAGGCGGCGATAAAGGCGTCCGCCGCCATGTCCGCCCCGAAGAAAGAAGCCACCACCATGTCGCGCAGGTAGCCGAAAATCCGGCTGAGCAGGGTGGCGGCGCCAACAATGCCGGCCGCCCGGGTGACCTTGCGGCGCTCAATGCCGCGCTGTTTGACCGGATCCACGCCCATTCAATATCGTCCCTATAAATGCACAAAAGACCTTGACTTAGCCGGACTTTTTGGCTATCAGGAAGTTTTGTATTTTCCCTATTAATTTCCGAAAGGAGCAATCGAAGGTGGCAAACCACAAATCAGCATTGAAGCGCGCCGGCCAGAATACCCGGCGGCGGTTGCGGAACAAAGCCGTTCTTACCCGAGTAAAAAACGCGATCAAGGATGTACGCCTCGCCGTTGCCGAGAATGCGGAAGACCGCGATATGCGGCTTAACGCAGCCAAATCCGATATCGACAAAGCCGCGAAAAAAGGCGTTCTGCACAAAAAGACCGCCGCTCGAAAAATTTCCCGTCTGGCAAAACTGGCCAACACCCAGCAGGCCTGATTTTTCTCGCCGGCAAGCGTTTCGACGAAACGGCAGCATTTTCATGCTGCCGTCCGTTTTTCGTCGTCTTGTATTCAAGCCGCCTCTCAAAAATTGTCCGTCAACAGGCTATAGGCAGACTCGGCCAGTTTCCTGGAAACCTCGGCAATGGCTTCGGATTTATTTTGATCCGTTGCCGCTTTGCTTCCACTGGCGACGGTATAGGCCTGACGTTCGGACAGGTTCCCCGAAGCCCAAAGGGTCCTGCCGTCGGTCGTCGAGACCAGGCGGAGTGACAATACGGCCGTGACCCGCCGTTCAATCGCATTGGAGATAGTGGAGCGGGAGATATTCTCGACGGAAATGCTGACGATCGTTCCGCTCAGGATGGCATCGGCCGACGCCCGACTCTTGGCCAGCGCCGATTTCCGGTTACGTATGAACTCGTAGATCAGGTTGTTGGTAAAACGGCTCTCCACACCGATTTCCGACGTGCGGTTCTCCAGCATGGGAATGAAAATCCGCGTCGCCCCACCCGGGAAGCTCCCGCTGCCGGCGAAATGATAACCGCAGGCGGTGACCAGTACCAGCGTTGCGGCCAACAGGATCGGTTTCCATCTGCTTTTCATCGCTAACGCCCCCAGACGCCCGGGGATTCGCCCCGCCGTTTACTTAACGTTCTATTTTCATACCACAATATTGACCAACTTATTCTTAACCGCAATCACCTTCTTGATCGGCTTGCCGGCAATGAACGATCCGATGCGTTCGTCGGCCAGGGCGGCTTGTTTCAGCGTCTCCGCATCGGCATCCAGGGCGGCGCTGAAACGGCTGCGCAACTTACCGTTAACCTGGATCACCACCTCGATCTCGTCCTTGACGGTGGCGGCCTCATCAAAGGTCGGCCACGCGCTGAGCAGGGCCGGCGCGTCATGGCCCATGGTTTCCCACAGTTCGTCACAAAAATGCGGCACGAGGGGGGAGAGCAGCAGCACCGTGGTCTCCAGGGCAAATCCCAGGGTCGCCAGTTCGGCTTGGCCCAGATCCGCTTCGTCGTCGACCGTCTGCATGGTGTTGACCAGTTCCATGACGGCGCTGATCACCGTGTTGAAGTGAAACCGTTCCTCGATGTCCAGGGTGACGCGTTTGATGGTCTCGTGGGTTTTACGGAAGATTTCCTTGAAGATGCCATCCAACGCCTGGGCCGGGTCCGCCGGTGGGGCAACATCCTTGACCCGCGGAATCCATCGATCGGCCAAACGCCAGACACGCTGCAGAAAACGGTAGCTGCCGTCCACGCCCTGCTCGCTCCACTCCAGATCGCGCTCGGGAGGCGCGGCAAACAGACAGAACAGCCGGGTGGTGTCGGCACCGTACTGATCGAGCAGGACATTGGGTCGATGACGTTTTTCTTCGATTTGGACATCTTCTCGACCCTGCCGACGGTCACCGCCTGGCCGCATTGGCTGCAGGTCCGCCGCCCGCCCTCGCCGTCGACCACCTGCTCGGGGAAAAGGAAGCCGTGCTCGGGGCAGGCCGTGGTCTCCTTGCAGACCATTCCCTGGGTCAACAGGCGGGTGAAGGGTTCCTTGAACGTGACCAGCCCCAGCGTTTCGAGGACACGGGTGAAGTAGCGCGAATACAAGAGGTGCAGGATGGCATGCTCCACCCCGCCGATATATTGATCCACCGGCATCCAATAGGCCACGGCTTCCGTGTCGAACATGCCGGTTTCACAGCGCGGACTGCAGTAGCGCTCAAAATACCAGGAGGATTCCACGAAGGTATCCATGGTGTCGGTCTCCCGGCGGGCATCCTCGCGGCCGCATTTCGGGCAACGTGTTTTGGCGAATTGCGCCAGGCCGGGCAGGGGCGATCGGCCGCCGTCCAGAAGATCGGCATCTTCGGGCAGAAGGATGGGCAGGTCCGTCTCGGGAACGGGCACGATGCCGCAGTCGGGACAGTGAATCATGGGGATCGGCGCTCCCCAATAGCGCTGCCGGGAGATGCCCCAGTCGCGCAGCCGGAAGCTGATGGTCTTCTTGCCGAGGTTGTTCCTATCCAGATGGTCGGTGATGGCCTCAAGGGCCTCGCGGTTGGGCATGCCGTTGAAATCGCCGGAGTTGACCATGGTGCCATCGGCGGTGTAGGCTGCCTCCATGGTGGCACCATCCAGGGTCTCATCCGGAGGGCTGACCACGACGATGACGGGCAGGTCGTACTTGCGGGCAAAATCGAAATCGCGCTGGTCGTGGGCCGGTACCGACATGACCGCACCGGTGCCATAGGCCATCAGGCGAAGTTCGCCGTGTACACCGGCATGCGCCGGCCGTTCATGGGATTGATGCAGTAGGCGCCGGTAAAGACGCCTTCCTTTTCATAGGATTCGATGGCCTTGGAGGAACGGTCCTGCAGGGAGATGCGTTCGATGAAGGCGGCCACCGCATCGGCCTGGTCGGTTCCGGCGGCAAGCGTCGGCACCAGGGGATGCTCCGGGGCCAGACACATGAAGGTGGCGCCGAACACCGTATCCGGCCGTGTGGTGAACACGCTGATCACCGCGTCACTGTTTTCCACGGCAAACCGGATCTCGGCGCCCACGCTTTTGCCGATCCAGTTGCGCTGCATGGTGGTGACCTTCTCGGGCCATCCGGGCAGAAGATCGCAGTGCACCAAGAGATCCTCGGCGAAGTCGGTGATCTTGAAGAACCACTGCCACAATTTTTTCTGACGGACCGGTTTGCCGCAACGCCAACACATGCCGGCCTCGACCTGCTCATTGGCCAGCACGGTCTGGCAGGGCTCGCACCAGTTGACGTAGGACTCCTTGCGATAGGCCATCCCCCGCTCGGCCATCTGGAGAAACAACCACTGCTCCCAGCGGTAGTATTCCGGCCGGCAGGTGGCCAGCTCGCGGTCCCAGTCGTAGGAAAAGCCCATGCGCTTGAGTTGGGCGCGCATGGTGGCGATGTTTTCGTAGGTCCATTTGGCCGGATGGGTCCGGTTGGCGATGGCGGCGTTTTCCGCCGGCATGCCGAAGGCGTCCCAGCCCATGGGATGCAGGACGTTGAATCCGCGCATGCGCTTGTAGCGAGCCACCACATCCCCGATGGTATAATTTCTCACATGCCCCATGTGGATCTTACCGGACGGATAGGGAAACATTTCGAGCAAGTAGTATTTTTCGCGCGCCGGCGTTTCTTCCACCTTGAACAACTGGGCATCTTCCCAGCGTTTCTGCCATTTGGCCTCGATTGCCTGGGGTTGGTAGCGTGAATCCATGAATCTTCCTATCTTCTTGCGAACATTGTCGATTTTGCTGGTTTCAAGAGTCCTCGTCATGCCACAAAGCCCACTAAAGATCAAGTACCGTTATGGAAGGTCGATCCGGATGATCGATCCGGCCAGCCGGGTGGACGGACGGCTGGCCTCACCGTGCGCGCTGGCAGCCGCGGAAGGGTTCCGGCGGTTTTTTTGACGCCCCCCAGAATTCCGTTGACTTGCTCATAACAATTCATTATTCAAGGAAATTTAATAACCATAACCCGTGAAAGGAAACAAACCGAGACCGAATGACCAGTAAAATCCTCATTAATGCCGTCGACCCCGAAGAAGTCCGCTTGGCCATCGTCAAGGAGAGTCGTCTGGAAGAGTTTCACATCGAGAGTTCAACACGCGAGATCCTGCACAGTAGCATTTACAAGGGCGTCATCACCCGCATCGAACCCAGTCTGCAGGCGGTTTTCGTGGACTTTGGCGCCGACCGGCACGGCTTCTTGCAAAAGCAGGAGATCCACAGCGACTATTTTCAGGATCCGCCCTCGGCAGGCAACAGCATCCAAAATCTCGTCCGGCGCGGTCAGGAGTTGGTGGTGCAAGTCACCAAGGACCCCATCATGAAGAAGGGGGCCATGCTGACGACCTTCATCAGCTTGCCCGGCCGCTACGCCGTGCTCATGCCGGGGAGCAACAGCCGCGGAATCTCCCGCAAGATCGAGGACGAGGACGAACGCAAGCGGCTCAAGGAAATCGTCGAAAAACTCAATCTGCCCGAAGGCTTCGGCATCATCATCCGCACCGCCGGCATGGGCATCACCAAGACCTTGTTAGCCAAGGATGTCCAGTATTTGCTGCGGTTGTGGAACAGCATCACCGAACTGGCCGTCAACGCCCAGGCCCCCTCGGCGCTCTATAAGGACCGCAACCTGGCCGTCCGTTCCATTCGCGACCACTTCAATCCGGATGTCAAGGAGATTCTGATCGACGACGAGGCGGTCTACCAGGAGGTCAAAAACTTCGTCAAAATCATTTCGCCCAAGCAGATCGGCATCGTCAAACTGCACAAATCCGGCAAGCCCATTTTTACCCGTTTTCAGCTGGAAGATCAGATTGCCACGATTTTCAACAACCGGGTCACGCTGAAATCCGGTGGATCGGTGGTACTCGAGCGCACCGAGGCGTTGGTAGCCATCGATGTCAACTCCGGCAAGGGCACTCAGAAAAAAAATATCGAAGAGACCGCCCTGATGACCAATCTGGAAGCCGCCGCCGAAATCGCCCGGCAGTTGCGCATTCGCGATCTGGGTGGGTTGATCGTGATCGATTTCATCGACATGCGCGAGCAAAAGCACCGCAATCAGGTGGAAAAGGTTCTGCGCGCCGCCATGAAGGAGGACCGCGCCAGGGTCAAGATCGGAAAAATTTCCAAATTCGGTCTTCTGGAACTCTCCCGCCAGCGGTTGCGGCCCTCCATCGATTTTGGCAGCATGCAGACCTGCCCCCATTGCGGCGGCAAGGGTCAGGTGCCCTCGGCGGAATCCCTGGGTTTGAGCTTTCTGCGCAAACTCAAGCTCGATACCTTGAAGGAGGATATCCGCCAGGTGACCGCCCGGCTGCCCGCCCCGGTGGCCAATTACCTGCTGAACCGCAAGCGCCGGGAGCTGCTCGAACTGGAAACCAAACGGGCCGTCGTGATCACCATCATCGCCCAGGAAGACCTGATCCCCGGCCAGATGGAGGTCACCATCGATAAAAAAAGCAAATGCACCGAAAATCCGCCCGTCGCGGAGGAAACCGCCTGAACGACCTCGTGAGGCCCCATCGGGCAAGAACCATTGACGGAGCGGGTGATTTGCAGTATATCAGCGCCACTTTTACGATTGCCAGACGAACCCATCATCGTCGGTTGTTACGGCCGGCAAAGGCTTGAAATACCTAAGAGGAGGTTTTGTACCGATGAATATCGCTTATGCCATGGGACAGGGTGCCGCCGGCCAGGGCGCATCAGGAGGATTCGCATCGTTCATTCCGCTGATTCTCATGTTCGTGATCTTCTATTTCCTGTTGATCCGCCCGCAGCAGAAAAAAACAAAGGAACACCGGCAGATGATCGACAGCCTGAAAACCGGCGACCGGATTGTCACCGCCGGGGGCCTGCACGGCCGGATCACCGGTGTTTCTGAAGCCATCCTGACCGTTGAGATCGCCGAAAAGGTGCGTGTCAAGGTCAACCGGGGCAGCGTTTCCGCCCTGGCCCAGACCGGCGGTGCTCCCCAGGCGACGCCCAAAAAAGACAAAAAGGCCGACAACGGTAACGCCTGAATTCCAATCGTTTTCTCCCCTCAAAGCCCCATTGCCACCGGAATGTTGACCCGCTGCAAATCGCAGGCCCGTATTGTCACCGGCACCCGGGTATAACGGCAGATGGGGCTTTGGCGTGTTGATCTTGAAAGGAAACAACGTTGAAGAATCTTTCGTGGAAACTCATCCTGATCGCCGCGGTGATCCTCGCCGCCGTGATTTATGTGATTCCGACCCTGCGGCCCGGTATCTGGCCCCACAAGAAAATCAACCTGGGCCTCGACCTCCAGGGCGGCATGCACCTGGTCCTTGAAGTGCAGACCGACAAAGCCGTCGAAAACACCGTCGAACGACTGGCCCAGGACATGCGCGACATGCTCAGGGAAGAACGGATTCGAACCCTCTCCTTCGAGCGATTGGACAATCTCAAAATCGCGGTCAAGGTTCCCGACGAAGCCAATATCGCCAAATTTGATGAACTGCTGGACAAGGATTTCCGCGAGCTGCGCATCGTCGACCGCACGGTCAAGGACAATGTGCTGAATATCGTCCTGGATCTGCCTGAAAAGGAGATCGAGCATATTCGTCAGATGGCGGTGGCCCAGGCCCTGGAAACCATCCGCAACCGCATTGACCAATTCGGTGTCAGCGAGCCGGACATCCGCATCCAGGGTCAGCAACGCATCCTGGTTCAACTTCCCGGTGTCAATAACACCGAGCGTGCCAAGGATCTGATCGGCAAGACGGCGCTGCTTGAGTTCAAACTGGTCGATGACACCCACGACATCCAGTCGGCCCTGGCCGGCAACGTCCCCCCCGGAGAGGAAATCCTCTACGAAGTCAGGGAGGACAAAACCACCCATCGCGTCCAAAAAACCCCACTGCTGGTGAAAAAACGCGCTGCCCTGACCGGTGCCTACCTGACCGATGCCAGCGTCAAGATCGGCAGCCAGTACAACGACCCCTACGTTTCGATCACCTTTGACAAAAAAGGGGCCCGCCTCTTCGAGCGCGTCACCGGCGAAAACGTGAAGAAACGCCTGGCCATCGTGCTGGACGGGACGATCTACTCGGCGCCCGTGATCCAGGATCGCATCGCCGGTGGCGAGGCCAGCATCACCGGCAGCTTTACCGCCGATGAAGCCCGCGACCTGGCCATCGTGCTGCGCGCCGGCGCCCTGCCCGCACCGGTCAAGATCCTGGAAGAGCGCACCGTCGGGCCGTCCCTGGGAACCGACTCCATCCGCATGGGCCTGCTCTCCATGGTCGTCGGCGGCATCCTGGTGGTACTTTTCATGGCCGTTTACTACAAGATTTCAGGCTGGTGGCAGACTTCGCCCTGGTGCTGAATATCCTGCTCATCGCCGCCGGCCTGGCAGCCTTCGGGGCGACCCTGACCATGCCCGGCATCGCCGGCATCATCCTGACGATCGGCATGGCAGTCGATGCCAATGTATTGATTTTCGAGAGAATACGCGAAGAAATGACGCTTGGCAAAACGCCTCGGGCCGCTGTTGAAGCCGGATACGCGCGCGCGACCCTGACCATCCTGGATGCCAACGTGACCACCCTGATCGCCGCTTTGGTGCTCTTCCAGTTCGGCACGGGCCCGATCAAGGGGTTTGCCGTCACCCTGAGTCTCGGCGTGGTCGCCAGCATGTTCACCGCCCTGGTGCTCACGCGCTCCATTTTTGACTATTTTTTGATCAACCGGAGAGTGCGCACCATCAGCATCTGAAAGCCGGGTGCCACCGGGCCTAACCCCCATTGAGGAACCGATTCATGCAGTTTATCAAACCGGACATCAACGTCGATTTTATCGGAAAACGCAAAATCGCCTTCACTTTCTCCCTTTTGATGATCCTCGCCAGTATCGTCAGCCTGATCATGCACGGGGGACCGCGTTATGGGATTGATTTCGCCGGCGGCACCTTGATCCAGGTGAAATTCGCTGCGCCGGTTACCGTCAATCAAATCAAGGCGGGTTTGAAAAACCTGGACATGTCCGCATCGGCAGTTCAGCAGTTCGGCCACGCGGCCGACCATGAATACCTGATCCGCACCGACGCGGCCACCATGACCATGGACAATTTGTCCACCAAGATCGAAACCGATCTAAAAGCCTCCACCGGCGTTGCCGCCGAAACCCGCCGGGTGGAGATGGTCGGCCCGCAGGTCGGCAAGGACCTGCGCGAAAAGGCCCTTTTTGCCATGTTCTACGCCCTGCTTTTCATCACGGTCTACATTTCCGGTCGATTCGAGATGAAATGGGGGAAAAGCGCTGTCGTGGCCGGTGCCATCATGGGGGCGGTTTACCTGCTTTCCCTGTTCAACGTGCCGATCCCTTACCTCATGCTGGCGGCCTTGATCGTTTCCCTGATCGTTTTCTGGTTTTTCGAATTCAAGTACGCCATGGGCGCCATCGTGGCCCTGATCCATGACGTCACCATCACCGTGGGCTTCTTTTCGATTTTCGGCAAGGAGTTCACCCTGCCCATCATCGCGGCGCTGCTCACCATCATCGGTTACTCCCTGAACGATACGATCATCGTCTTTGACCGGATTCGCGAGAACCTGCGCAAATACCACAAAGAGACGATGGCAACGATCCTGAATAAAAGCGTGAATGAAACCCTCAGCCGAACGATCCTGACGTCGGGAACCACCTTGCTCGTGGTCGCCGCTTTGTTCGTTCTGGGAGGGGGCATCATCCATGACTTCTCTTTCGCGCTGTTGGTCGGCGTGGCGGTCGGAACCTATTCATCCATTTATGTCGCCAGTCCGATCCTGCTGGCCTGGCAGAACCGGAGAAAATAGATGCTGGATCTGCGGCCCTGGTTCGCCCTGAAAAGCGTACCCGGTGTCGGCAATCTGATCTTCCGACGGCTGGTGGAGCACTTCGGGTCGCCGCAGGCGGTCCTGAATGCCGACAAGACATCCATTGAGGCGATTCAGGGTGTCTCCCCCCGCGTGGCCGCCGCCATCGTCCACCAACGAAAGACGGCCCCGGCGGATGACCGTATCGATCGCCAGCTGGAATCGCTGCACCTTAAAGGGTACCGGCTCGTCACCCTGACGGAGGCGGGGTACCCGCCGCTATTGCGGCAGATCCCGGATCCGCCGCCGTTTCTCTATGTTTACGGCGCGTTGCCGGAAGCGTGGCTCAATATCGCCGTGGTTGGCTCACGCAACGCCACGGAATATGGGGCGACAACGACCCGGCGTCTGGTCGCGGACCTGGCCCGGCAAAAACGTCACCATCGTCAGCGGCATGGCCCGCGGGATCGACACCGTCGCCCATCAGGCGGCGATTGCCGCCGGCGGTGTGACCGTGGCGGTTCTGGGAACCGGTCTGGACTGTATTTACCCCCGGGAAAACACCCGCTTGTTCCACCAGATGGCCGAGCATGGCGCCGTGGTAAGCGAATTTTTACCCAACAGCGGCCCGGAGGCCCATCACTTTCCGGCCCGTAACCGGATTATCAGCGGGATGAGCCACGGCGTCTTGGTGGTGGAAGCCACGGGTCGCAGCGGCTCCCTGATCACCGCGCGCCTGGCCGCCGAACAGAACCGGGAGGTCTTTGCCGTGCCCGGCAATGTCAACTCGTTCAAAAGCGTTGGCACCCACAACCTGATCAAACAGGGCGCCAAGCTGGTGGTCCACGCCGGGGACATTCTGGAAGAATTCGAGGGCGGTCAATTTCCGGGCGCACCCAAGGGTGCGCCGGCGGCAGAGGTTCCCATGCCGCCGTTGACGAACGCGGAAGCCATGGTTATCGGTAGGCTCGACGTCGAACCCGTGCATATCGACGATCTGGTCCGCCAGCTGGGCATCCCTGCCGGGCGCCTTGCCGGCCTGTTGCTTCAGTTGGAGCTCAAAGGGCTGGTCCACCAGTCTGCGGGAAAATGCTTCAGCCTGGTCCCCGGCGTCGCTCCACAACGATTGACCCAACGCAAATGCAACCATGAGGTAACCAGTGAGTAAACCCCTGGTGGTCGTAGAATCACCCACAAAGGTCAGAACCATCAAAAAATATCTGGGCAACGACTACAATGTCGCCGCCACCGTCGGGCATATCAAGGATCTGCCCAGTAAAGACCTGGGCATCGATATCGAAAAGGATTTCACGCCCCACTACCGGACCATCCCGGGCAAGACCAAGATCCTCAACCAGCTCAAATCCGCGGCCGGCGACAGCATGGACATTTACCTGGCCCCCGACCCGGACCGCGAGGGCGAGGCCATCGCCTGGCACACGGCCGAGGTGCTCAAGAAGAAGGGCCGCCGGTTCCATCGGGTCCTCTTCCACGAATTGACCAAAAGGGCCATTCTCGAATCCATGCAGGCCGCCCAGGACCTGGATCGCAACAAGTACGAAGCCCAGCAGGCCCGCCGCATCCTGGACCGTCTGGTGGGTTACCAGATTTCGCCGCTCTTGTGGCGCAAGGTCAAAGGCGGACTCAGTGCCGGCCGCGTGCAATCCGTGGCCGTGCGCATCATCTGCGATCGTGAACGGGCCATCCAGATCTTCGAACCGGTCGAATACTGGTCGATCACGGCCAACCTGAAAGGCGAGAGCCCGCCGCCCTTCGCCGCCAAGCTGGTGCGCAAGGGAAGCAAAAAATCAAGATCTCCGACGAGGCCACCGCCAAGGCGATCCTCAGGGATCTGGAGGCCGCCGCCTTCGTGGTCGACAAGATCGTCAAACGCACCACCAAGCGCAATCCCCTGCCGCCCTTCATCACCAGCAAACTGCAGCAGGAAGCGATCCGCAAGCTGCGTTTCTCCGCCAAAAAAACCATGATGGTGGCCCAGCAGCTGTACGAGGGCATCGATCTCGGTCCGGGTGAACCCGTCGGTCTGATCACCTACATGCGAACCGACTCCACGCGCATCGCCGACGAGGCCGCCCAGGAAGCCCTGACCCTGATCGCCGAGCAGTTCGGCCAGGACTATTCCAATGGCCAGCCGCGTTTTTTCAAAAACAAGAACAAGGCTCAGGATGCCCACGAGGCCATCCGACCCACATCGGTCTACCATACCCCGGAAAAGGTGAAACCCTACCTTTCCAAGGACCAGCTGGCCCTGTACACGATGATCTGGCAGCGCTTCGTGGCGTCTCAGATGGCCCAGGCCCTGATCGATCAGAAGACGCTTTCCATCGCCGCCGCCGGCTACATTTTCACCGCCAGCGGCTCCTCGGTCAAATTTCCCGGGTTCCTGGCCGTCTACCAGAGTGCCGACGACGAAGCCGAACGCAACAAGGGCAGCCAGCCGCTGCCCGAGCTTGCGCAAGGGGCCCCCTTGACCTGCCTGGGCATCGAGCCCAAACAGCATTTCACCCAACCGCCGCCGCGCTTTTCCGAAGCCTCGCTGGTCAAGGAACTGGAGGAGAACGGCATCGGCCGGCCCAGCACCTATGCCGCGATTCTTTCCACGATCAGGGACAAGGGATACGTGGAACTGCTCAAGGGCTACTTTCACCCCACGGAGCTGGGCTTCATCGTCAACGATCTGCTCATCACCAGCTTTCCCGAAATCCTGGATGTGGAATTCACCGCGCGCCTGGAAAACGACCTGGACCGCGTCGAGCAGGCCGAAGTGGAATCCCTGGCACTGCTCAAGCAATTTTACGGTCCCTTCAGCCGGAAACTGGACGAGGCCGGGGAAGGCATGCTCAGCGTCAAGGGCGTCGGACTGCCCACCGGCTTGACCTGCCCCTTGTGCAAAAAGCATGAACTGCACATCAAAATGGGCAAAAACGGACATTTTCTGGCCTGTTCGGGATACCCGGAATGCACTTATTCCAGCGATTACACGCGGGATGAAAAAGGCACGGTCTCGCCCGTCGCCCCAGTGCAAAGCGAGCCCACGGACAAGGTCTGTGAAAAATGCGGCAAACCCATGGTGATCAAACGCGGCCGGTATGGCGACTTTCTGGCCTGCAGCGGCTACCCGGCCTGCAAGCATACCCAATCGCTCAATGGCGCGGGAAGTTCCAAGAGTACGGGGGTGCCCTGTCCGGAACCGGGTTGCGACGGCGAGATCGTGGAGAAATCCTCCAAGCGGGGCAAAATTTTTACGGCTGCAACCGCTATCCGGAATGCAGCTTCGCCAGTTGGGACAAACCCGTGGCGATCCCCTGCCCGGTCTGCGGCAGCCCATACCTGCTCGAGAAAACCACCAAACGGGACGGCACCCAATACGTCTGTCCCAACCGGGAGTGCGGCTACCGGCAACCGGCCGGAGACACCGGCGGGTCGTCTCCGGCGAAAACCCCTTGACCCATCGAACCGACAACCCCTCCCTTGAAGCCTATAGGTGAAGCGTGACAAACCGTTCCCACATCGGTACGCTCAGTGCCGAGATGAACCTTGACGCGCCGCGGATCGAGGCCGTGGCGCACCTGCTCGAAGACGGGGCCACCGTGCCCTTTATCGCCCGCTATCGCAAGGAAGCCACCGGCAGCCTGGACGAGGTGGCCGTGGCCACGATCCGCGACCGGCTGACCCAGCTGCAGGAGCTGGACAGTCGCCGGGAGACGATCCTCGCCTCCCTGGAGCAGCACGGCCACCTGACCGACGACCTCAAGGACCAGGTCCTGGCCGCGGCAACGCTGACCGAACTGGAGGACATCTACCTGCCCTACCGGCCCAAACGGCGCACGCGGGCCACGATTGCCCGCGAAAAAGGCCTGGAGCCGCTGGCCCTGGCCCTTCTCGCCCAGGCCGAAGACGATCCGGCAGCCCTGGCGGCCGATTACGTGGATCCGGAAAAAGGCGTCGACACCCCGGAGGACGCCCTGGCCGGTGCCCGGGACATTATCGCCGAAACCATCAACGAGGATCAGCCGACCCGATCGCAGGTACGCGACCTCTACTTCGCCGAGGCGCAGATCCGCAGTCAGGTAATCACCGGCAAGGAGGCCGAGGGCGCCAAATACAAAGACTACTTCGACTGGTCGGAACCGGTGGCCACGGCTCCCTCCCACCGCATACTGGCCATGCGCCGCGGTGAGAAAGAAGAGATTCTCAGCCTATCCATCGCCCCGGCGCCCGAACCGGCCATCGCCATCCTCGAGGATTTGTTCGTCAAGGGCGGCAACGCGGCCGCCGAACAGGTTCGTTTGGCGGCTCACGATGCCTACAAGCGTCTCTTGTCCCGCAGCATGGAAACCGAGGTGCGCGTGGCCCTCAAGGAACGCGCCGACGCCGAGGCCATCCGCGTCTTCGCCGACAACCTGCGTCAGCTGCTTCTGGCATCCCCCCTGGGCGCCAAACGGGTCATGGGCATCGATCCGGGCTACCGCACCGGCTGCAAACTGGTCTGCCTGGATCGCCAGGGTAAGCTGCTGCACTATGAAACGATCTTCCCCCACGGATCGGAGCACCAGGCCGAGGCGGCCGCCCAAACGGTCCAGACCCTCTCCCGCCAGTTCGCCATCGAGGCCGTGGCCGTGGGCAACGGCACCGCCGGGCGGGAAACCCAGACCTTTGTCGAGAAAAGCATCGATGCCAAGACCTGCCGGTCATCATGGTCAACGAAAGCGGGGCCTCGATCTACTCGGCCTCGGAGATCGCCCGCCAGGAATTCCCCGACCATGATCTGACCGTGCGCGGGGCCGTCTCCATCGGCCGGCGTCTGATGGACCCGCTCTCCGAGCTGGTCAAGATCGATCCCAAATCCATCGGCGTGGGTCAGTATCAGCACGACGTGGACCCCTTCGCCCTGAAGAAATCCCTGGACGACGTGGTGGTCAGCTGCGTGAACGGCGTGGGCGTGGAGGTCAATCAGGCCAGCGTCCAGTTGCTCACCTATGTATCCGGCCTGGGCCCCCAGCTGGCCAAGAACATCGTGGCCTACCGGGACGAGAACGGTGCTTTTTCAAGCCGTGAGGCCCTCAAGGCGGTCAAACGTCTGGGGCCCAAGGCCTTCGAGCAGTGCGCCGGCTTTCTGCGCATTAAAAGCGGCGAGAACCCGCTGGATGCCAGCGCGGTACATCCGGAGCGCTACGCCCTGGTTCAGGCCATGGCCGATGACCTGGGATGCCAGGTGGCCGACCTGATCAAGGAAGCCGGTCTGCGTAGGCGCATCGACCTCAAGCGCTACGTGACCGACAGCGTGGGCCTGCCGACCCTGACCGACATTGTCGACGAGTTGGCCAAACCCGGTCGCGATCCGCGCGAGCCCTTCGAGCATTTTGCCTTCGACGCGGGCGTCGCCGCCATCCAGGATCTGCAGTCGGGAATGAACCTGCCCGGCATCGTCACCAACGTGACCAACTTCGGCGCCTTCGTGGATGTGGGCGTGCACCAGGACGGTCTGGTGCATATCAGCGAGCTGAGCGACCAGTTCGTCAAGAACCCGGCGGACGTGGTCAATGTCCAACAGAAGGTGCGTGTCACCGTGCTGGCGGTGGACCTTCCGCGCAAGCGCATCTCCCTGTCCATGCGCAGCCAGCCGGGGCAAAAGACGGCCGCCGCCGCGCAGCCGGCGAAGGGTCAACACCCGGCCAAACCCCGTGCCGGCAAGCGGCCACCCAAAGGCCAAGCGACCAAACCGGCCGGTCCCCAGCCCTTCAACAACCCCTTTGCCGAAGCCTTTCGCAAAGCCGGCAAACGCTGAATGGAGAAATAAATGATCGCCGTCGTCCAGCGGGTCACCCAAAGCAGTGTGCAGGTGGATGCAGCCGTGGTGGGCACCATCGGGCCGGGGCTCAATGTGCTCTTGGGGGTTGCCCAGGGAGATACGGCGGCCGACGTCGACTACCTGGCGGCCAAGGTGGCCAACCTGCGTATCTTCGAGGATGCCGCGGGCAAGATGAACCGCTCGTTGATCGATACCGGCGGCCAGATGCTGGTGGTCTCCCAGTTCACCCTGTTGGGAGACTGTCGCAAGGGTCGCCGCCCGTCCTTCGTGAATGCCGCCGAACCGACCCTGGCCCGCCAGCTCTACCACGACTTCGCCGACCGGGTGCGGACCCTGGGCATCGACGTCCAAACCGGCCGCTTCGGCGCCATGATGCAGGTCAGCATCGAAAACGACGGTCCGGTGACCCTGATTGTCCACAGCCGCTGACTTTCTCCGCCCCTGAACTGCCAATTTGCCCGATTGGCAACCTCGCTTAAAGTTTTCGTCAGGTGATCCGATATGATACGCATCCTTGAATGACGATCACCCTGTTTCGGAAAACCGTCTTTTCCCCGGCCGGGTGGCGAAAACACCATAGTGAGTGTCCATGCCTCAGGAAAAACCAGATACACCCGCATCCATTTCCGGCCCCGGTAAAATCATCGCCGTCGGCGGTGCCAAGGGCGGCATCGGAAAAAGCCTTTTTGTGGCCAACCTCGGCGTACTGCTCTCCCAGATGGGCAAGCGCATCGTTCTGGTGGACCTGGATCTGGGCGGCAGCAATCTGCACCTCTACATGGGCGTATGGAGCCTCACTTCCCGCATCGACGATTTTCTCGACAAAAACGTCGAGAACATCCACGACATCCTGACCCCCACCAAATACGGCCCCCTTCTGATCGGCGGCGGGGGCGGCAAATTGGGGGCGGCCAACATTCATTATTCACGCAAACAGAAGCTGCTCAAGGCGATCAAAACCATCGACGCCGATTACGTGATCCTGGATCTTGGCGGCGATACCACCTACAACATTCTCGATTTCTACCTCTCTGCGGACCAGGGATTTGTGCTGACCACCTGTGATCCGGCCTCCTACCTGGATGCCTATGGGTTCATCAAGACATCCCTGTATCGCAAGCTCACCCGTCTGTTCAGCCCGGAATCAAGCTACTATAACCACCGTGACGGACTGGTGGACCAGTTGATCAAAGATCACATTTTCACCAACACCGCCGACAATGGCAACCGCATCGACGCCCTGCTGGATGCGTTGGTCCAGGAAAAACCGGTTTACCATGGCATCATCAAGGGATTGCTTGACAATTTCCGGCCGGGTGTGGTGGTCACCATGGTCGAGAAGGAGGACCAGGCCGTTGATCTGATCACACGGCTGCGCAAGGTCTCCGGCAAGATACTCTCGGTGGAGCTGAACCACTTCGGCTGTGTCCCCTTTGAAAAATCCATCCAGCAAAGTGCCAAGGAGTTGGTCCCCAGCGTGGCCAAGGCGCCTGATGGCACCTTTGCCAAAGCCCTCCGGCGGATTGCCCTGAAAATGGAGATGGCCTGAAGGCCCTGAGTCGAGTTCAAAACGCCCCCCCGGACGCAATCATTCACCGTCTTTACAAGGCCGCCCCGCAGAATTTGCAGTGGCGTGCGTCTGCATCGTGGCCTTCGGCGCTGCACACCGGGCAGGCCTGGGTCGATACCCGCGGGTTGAAGGTGTGGGCCATTTCCACGGTGACGATGCCGGTGGGCACGGCAATGATACCGTAACCGAGAATCATGACGATGGATGAGAGGGCCTGGCCGAGGCCGGTACGCGGCGCAATGTCGCCGTAGCCCACGGTGGTCAGGGTCACGATGGCCCAGTAGATGCTGCGGGGAATACTGGTGAAGCCGTTGGCCTCGCCCTCGATCACATACATCAGGGAGCCGAAGATCACCACCAGGGTCAGCACCGTGGTGAGAAAAACGGCGATCTTGCGGCTGGAGGCTTTGAGCGCCCGCATGAGCAGTCGGGCCTCGCCGAGGTAGGGCACCAGTTTGAGAATCCGGAAGATCCGCAGAATGCGCAGGATGCGGATCACCAACAGGTAATGGCTGCCCGGCAGAACCAGGCTCAGATAAGTGGGCACGATCGCCAAAAGATCGACCACGCCGTAAAAACTGACCGCGTACTTCAGGGGTCGCTCGACACAGGTCAGGCGCAGCAGATACTCGACCGTGAACAGCAGCGTGAAGCACCATTCAATGCCGCCGAAGAGCCGGCCGTGGGCCATGCGCAAGGCACCGACACTGTCCAGCATCACCGCCACGACGCTGATCAGGATGCTGAGGATTAACAGAACATCAAAGGCCTTGCCCGCCGGCGTGTCGGCCTCGAAAATCACCTCGTGAAGCGTCGTCCGCCAGCCGGCCCGGGCGCGGGCGGCGGTGTTGGTCGCCTCGGTCGGAGCGCTCATGTCCATCCCCCCATCCGGATTCAGGATTCTTGGCGATGCCGCCCATAGAGGTCTTCCAGACGGGTGATGTCGTCCTCGCCGATGTAGGCACCGGTCTGCACCTCGACCACTTCCAGGGGAATCTTGCCGGGATTCTCCAGACGGTGGGCAGTGCCGGCCGAGATGTACGTCGAGCTGTCTTCCTTGAGCACGAACTGCTCGTCACCGCTGGTCACCAGGGCGGTACCGCGCACGACGGTCCAATGCTCGGAGCGGTTGTAGTGACGCTGCAGGGAAAGCGCCCCGTTGGGATTGACCGTGAGCCGGTTCACCTGAAAACGGTTTCCCGAAACCAACTGGTCCACCGTTCCCCAGGGTCGGTAAACGCGTTTGTGGGTGCGGGTTTCCTCACGGTTTCGGGCCTTCAGGCGGTCCACCAGCCCCTTGACGTCCTGAACGCGATCACGCGGCGAAATCATCACCGCATCGCTGGTCTCGACGACAATGTGATCCTTGAGTCCCACGGCGGCGATCAGGCGGCTCTCGGCATGCAGGTACGAATCGCTCACGTCGTGCAGAACCACATCGCCCTTGACCACATTCTTCGATTCGTCCTTCGTGCCCACCTGCCAGAGCGCTTCCCAGGACCCGAGGTCGTTCCAGCCGGCGGCCATGGGCACCATGGCGCCGTTATCGGTCCGCTCCATCACCGCGTAATCGATGGAGTCGCTGGGGCTCTTGGAAAAGGCGGCCCGATCCAGGCGAAAGAAATCCAGGTCGGCCGTGCCACTTTCGATGGCCGCGCGGCAGGCGCTGACAATATCGGGCACGAAGGTTTCAAGGGCGGAAAGGGCCTGGGCGGCGGAAAACATGAACATGCCGCTGTTCCAGCAATAGGCTTTGGAATCCACGTAGCGGCGGGCTGTCTCCAGATCGGGCTTCTCCACGAAGCATCGATGGCCACGGCCGCCCCATCGTCGCTTAACGGCGGGCCCATCTTGATGTAGCCGTAACCGGTCTCCGGTGCCCGGGGAACGATGCCGAAGGTGATCAGCCGGCCGGCCAAGGCCTGCCGGTAGCCTGTGGTCAGGGCCTGTTGGAACTTGTCGGTGGCCTGGATATGGTGATCCGCCGGCAGCACCAGCAGCACCGGATCGTCCCCTTGTCGCATGGCCCACAATGCCGCCACGGCCAGGCCGGTGCGGTGTTGCGGCCCACCGGTTCGAGGATGATGGCGCCGGCACGCACGTTGATCTGGCGCAGTTGTTCGGCCACCATGAAGCGGTACTCGTCATTGCAGATCACGATGGGTCGATCATGTCGGGCAGCCCCTCCAGGCGACCGAGGGTGTTCTGCAGCATGGTCTGTTGGTCCACCAGGTTGATCAGCTGTTTGGGATACAGGGCCCGCGAGAGGGGCCAGAGCCGGGTGCCGCTGCCGCCGGCAAGAATGACCGGGAGAATCGGGTTTGTTGGTTTGATTAGTTCCATGGGTTGATTTGGTTTTGTTGGTTAAATAAGTTGAGTTCTTGGAATTCCCTTCAGCCTACAGCCTACATTCCTATGCACCTATCGACCTACCCCATTTCCTTGCGCAACAAATCCAGGGCCGCCATGGCAAAGACCTTCTTGTTCATCAACCGCTTGCCGAAGGAAAAGGTCAACCGCCGTCCCCAGGCGCCTTTGGGGCCGGCGAAGCCGATACACACGGTGCCCACCGGTTTTTCATCGCTGCCGCCATCCGGCCCGGCAATCCCCGAGGTGGCTAACCCGTATGTGGCACCGGCCACCCGGCGGGCACCGACGGCCATCTCTTGGGCGGTCTCTTCACTCACGGCGCCAAAACGGTCGATGGTCTCCGGATTGACACCCAAAACGGCGATCTTGGCCTGATTGCTGTAAGTCACGCCGGAGAAGAGAAAATAGGTGGAACTGCCGGCCACGTTGGTCAGCCAGTTGGCAATCAGGCCGCCGGTGCAGCTCTCGGCCAGGGCCAGGGTGGCCGATTGCGCCTGCAGCCGTCGCCCCACCACCGTCTCCATGGATTCACCGTTGTCGGAAATCACATGGCTGCCCAAACGCTCGATGGCCCACCGGCCGGCGTCCCGGAGACGTTGGTCCAGCCGCGCGGCGTCATTGTCGCGGCCATAGAGCTTGATCTGAATCTGGGGGAAGTTGGCCCGAAGGCCCAGGGTGATGCCGGGAAAGGCCGCTTCCACGCCCTCCATTTTCTCACCGGCCAATGATTCGGGCAAGCCAAAGGTGGTGATGGTCTTTACCCGGCTGTGCAGGGCCGCGGCCCCCTGCAGCCGGAGCAGCTCGGGAATCACCTGCTCAACCAACATGCGCTTCATCTCATAGGGCACCCCCGGGAGAAAAAAGAAGCGGCAGCGCTCGATAGTGAGGAAAAATCCCGGGGCCGTGCCCACGGCATTGGGCAAAACCCCGCAGCCGGAAGGCAGCAAGGCCTGCTTGCGGTTGGAAGGCGACATGGGCCGGTTAAAGGTTTTGAAAAAGCTTTCCACATTTTTCCAGGCGATTTCATTTGAACATCGGTTCCACGCCCGCGGCGCGCGCCGCGGCTTCGGCGGAGCGGTCGTCCACCGTGGGCCCGAGTCCGCCGGTGACCACGGCCACGTCCGCCCGCCGTCCGATTTCGATCAGGGTGGCCGTCAGCGTTTCCAGGTGATCCCCCACGCTGGTATGACGCACCACCGCGATGCCGTTGGCCTCCAATTGGTCAGCAACAAACGCCGAATTGCTGTCCACCAGGCGCCGGAGCGGATCTCGTCGCCGGTTGCCAGAATTTCTGCCTTCATCAGCCCGTTTTCCCGAAGGGGTTGGATATTTATCGCGAAATTTCAAGAGTTGACCATAATCGCAGGCCCATTACGTGTCAATGCCATAGGTAAGGGGAAACCATGTAAATCGTTTCATAGTCAAACTCACCTTTATTACCCATCCGCCACCCCAAGGCGATTCAAAAAAGCGCGACAATCGGTTCGACGTCAACAATATAAACTATAATTACAAATAGTTATTTTAGTACTGAGCAAGCCGAAGCATCATAGGCATCAATCCTGCTAAACAATGATCCTTTCGATGAACGCGTAACCGGCCCTGCCGGTGATCCTCCATCGATTACCGTGCTGAAATCAGGAAGCGATCAATGCTCAAGCAAATGCCGCAGGCGCAGCTACTCCCAAAAGACCGGACCTTCCAGCAACTTTTGGTCCCCTATCTCTGCCCTTATTTCCTCTTCGTGGCCTTATCCAGCTCCCCACCGGATGGCTCGGGTCGACCCCGACGCAGATCGTGAAACTATTCGCCACCGCAACGCTGATGGCGGCCGGCTGGCGGACCTACCGCTTCGGCCGGCTGACGGCCGAGCATGTCGGTGTTTCCATCCTGGCCCTTCCGCTGGCCCTGGGCGCCTGGCTGGGCCCGCTTTTCCTGGTCAAGGCGGCCGGAATGATGCCGCTGGGTGAACCGGTGACGGGCGATGATGTTCACAACACGCTCTATTTCGGGTTGCGCCTGTTCAACTCGGCGATCCTGGTGGCCATTTTCGAGGAACTGTTCATGCGCGTCTTCGTGATGCAATGGTTTTATCAAGCCGGCCGTCAGCGGCAAGCGAAAGGCCTTTTAGGGTCACTGATCGATACCCTCGACCAGCGACCGGCAGCCGAATTGAAGACGCTTCCGCTGAGTGTCTTCTCCGTTATCGGTACCACCCTCGTCTTCACCGCCGGGCACCCCATCTACGCGTATCCGGCGGCCGTCGCCTACTTCCTCTTCACCACCTGGCTGTACAAAAAACCGGCAGCCTTTGGGTGTTAATCCTAATCCATGGATTGACGAACCTGCCATCGGGCTATTGGTCCGATATGGCGGGATGCATTGGCTCTGGTGACCGTCGTTACCTCAGGCCCGATATCACCGATACCGCGATTCGCCATTTACAGGAGGGTTCAAACGCATCTATAGTGCGATCAAACAACACCGCACCCGTCAAGCCCTCACGCAACCGTTCGTTCCCGTTTCTGCATTTGCCGTGGAATCCACCCACTGACGCGCACCCAACAATGCGTCACGCACAATTCGCCCGAAGGGAGGATAACAATGACCATCGACACCAATGAACCGTCCATCACCCCAACAGAAATTCTCAATCTGCCGGATCCGGCATTCACCCCCCAACCATGTCTGCCTCGTCACCGGATGCGCCACCGGTATCGGCCGGGCCACGGCCATCGCTGCGGCCGCCAACGGGCTGACGACCGTCGGCCTGGACATCAACGTTGCCGAAAGCCAGAAAACACAGGCACTTGCCGCTGAAATGGGCGGCCGGATGATCTTTATTGAAACCGATCTGTCCCGCGACAGCGACATCGAAACCGCCGTGGCCGAAGCCGCCGGGTACGGCTCGATCCGCTACCTGGCCAACATCGCCGGCCTCCAGCACATCGACGCCATCGAGAATTTCCCCATGGAGAAGTACGATCTCATGCAGCGCATCATGGTCCGGGCGCCGTTTTTGCTCAGCAAACAGGTCATTCCGCATATGCGAAAAAATGCGGACGGCATGGGTGCCATCGGCAACATGGCTTCAGTGCACGGCCATATCTGCACACTGAACAAGCCGGCCTACAACATCGCCAAATTCGGTCTGCGCGCCCTGAGTCAGTCCATCTCGGCCGAAGGCGAGGGAAAGATCCGCGGGTTTACCGTTAGCACCGGATTCGTCAAAACGCCCTTGGCCTTGGGCCAGATTCCCGACCAGGCTCGCCAGCGCGGCATCAGCGAAGAAGCCGTGGTGCGCGATGTGATGATGGGCCATTCACGAATAAAAGAGATGATGAGCCCCGTCGAGGTGGCGAATCTGTTCGTGTTCGGGTTTTCGCGTTTCGCCAATTACCTGGTCGGCGGTGATCTGCTATTCGATGGCGGAATGGTTCTGACCTACTGACCCCTGAAGGAACAACATCGCAAATACGATCGCTCTGTAACCGGCCGACCCTGTACTTGCCACATCCTCAGTGTCTGTGTTAGATCAATGGGTCGATATTGATGACACACAACGAAGCCAACCTTGGCGATCGACATCAGATGCCGCGAACCCGCGTATTGCATATTTGAGGAAAAACGAAATGAGCGATCCGGTCTACATCATCGGGCTCGACCTGGGAACCACCAACAGTATCGTGGCCTTTACCGAAGCGGACGTCGCCGATGTTGAATCGGCAGCAATCCGCGTCCTGGAGATTCCCCAATTGGTCGATGCCGGCGTGGTCGAAGCAAATCCGGCCCTACCTTCTTTTGTGCTGATCACCGACGGCCTGAACACGGCGCCCGAGGCGCTGGCCCTGCCCTGGAA
>NZ_BBCC01000100.1 GCF_001311845.1 Desulfosarcina cetonica JCM 12296
CCGTGGATATCCTTGCGCCGCCACGGGTTGAACGCGGCCCGCTAACGCCGCCAGCCATCGATTGGCAGGCGCTGCTCTCGGCCCACGGGCTGAAACCGGTGGCCGAACCCTGCTACAGGGGACGCAGCCTGGTCATGGCCCTGAACAGGGCGCACCGCCTCCTGGTGGTCAAACTGGCCCAAAAAGGCGACCGAATCGAGGATCTGCAGCAGGAAATCCGCTGGATGGAGCGGTTGCAGCAACCGGCCTTCGCCGTACACCGTCGTTTCCACGTGCCGTCACCGCTGATGGTCGATGACCAGGCGGTCTTTTGCATCAACCGGCTTCCGCTGGCGCCACCGGAAGCTGTCGTCCGGCATCCCCGAAAACTGGCCATCGCCTTTCTGGCCCATCAGGACTATTTCGTTTATCCCAACCACCACCGTATCGACGGGGAGACCGCCAGGGAAATTCTGGGCCGTAATGCTTACATCATGGGGCACCTGGCCGGTCGGGGAATCATTCATGACGCCCCGATCCCCCTGTTCCACAACCGGACCCAACGCATGCGTCGGGACGATCAGGGCCGCTACCAATGGTTTCGTGCCGGTCGCCTGGATCGATGGTTGGATTCCTGTGCCTTTCCCAATCTGGGGCTGTCCGGCCTGCGGGATTTCGAGCACCTGGAACCGTTTGGCGGAGACAGCCGGACATTGTACCGGCAGATCGGCAGCCACTTCCTGAGCCTTTTGCTGGTGGCCGGCAGTCACTTCCGTTGCCGTGACCGATCCCGCAAGGGCCTGGCCCCGAATGGCTCGCCGGTGGACACCCGGGACCTGTTCGATCCGCCGTTGCTGGAGGCCATGATCCGCGAAATCTTCGAAAATTACCACACCGCATTCACGGGAACGGCCCCGGCGGGGTTACCGCTCGATCTGAATCGGCTGGTGACGCGCATGATCGAGGAGATGGGCCTGGATCGCTACATGAATGAGCTGTTTCGCCGGGCCGACCAGGCGGAGATAAGCGACACCCAGTTCGAAGAGTTTCTGAGACAGCGGGGATTCACCGTAGCGCAGTTGAAAGCGGTGAAGCGGGCGGAAAAAGACATTCGGATCGTCAGCGGCCCGCATCTGGGCGACTTCAATCGTCAGATCTCGCTTCCTGAAATCATCGAGGCCGTGGCCGCCATGGCCGCCGTCTGCATGGCCGGGCGCTTCCAGGCCGACCACCGGTAGCCCAAAACCGATATCCGCGGGGCCATGCCAGGGGATCAGGAGGCATGGACGTGGCCCGGAATCAGAACGGCATGGGCGTTACGATCCCGCACCACCAACTGCTGGGCGAACTTCTTGGCCTGAAATCGGACATCGTCACCCAGCGCGTCGGCATCACGGCAGTACTCCACGAACAACTCACCGGCCAATTGCACCTTGAGACATCGGTGCAGCTGCTGGAAGGCGGCCAGGGCCGGAGCCGCCTCATCGGCAAAAGCACCCGCCGCAGTGGCGATCAGCGCCAATTGCCGGCCTTGGATAAAAGAGGTGTGCGCCGGGCTGCCACAATTCCCTCTCACAAAGGAAAAGCACCGATCCATCAAGGCTTTCATCGGCAGGCTGAAGCCTGTCAGAAAAACCGGCGAGGTGCAGAGAATCAGATCGCTCTCGCGCATGGCCTTGAGAATTGGCGTGGCATCGTCCCTCTGCACGCAACCGGGTTCGTTGAGGTTGTGCTGGCATTTCAGGCAACCGCGGCAACCATGGATCGTCTTGCTGAATAAATCGATTCGCTCAACCCGGTGTCCGCGGGATCTCAGCGCACCTTCCACCCAGCCGAGAAGGGTGACGGCACGCCGCGTATCACCACATCCCCCGAAAAGAGAAATTACCTTAATGGCCGACGGTGTTACCAGTTTTGGCAGTTTCATCGCCGTTTCGATGGCACTTGGCGACTTTCTCGCCGCCGGCGGGTCCGGCAGACGGATCCCCTTGAATTTAACCTCGGCCGTGATGAAATCGATGAACTGTTTCTCCGATTCGGTTGCTATCTGACAAATCTCGCAACCGATCCGAACCACGTCGACTTCCTTGTCATAGCGTTGCCATCTGACGGAAAGTTCAATGGGCTCATTGAAGGTCAGATTGCGCGTACCGACAATCGCCTTGAGAAACAGCTTTTCGCCGGTAAAAAAATCGTCCTTCATATTGGGAATAATGGCGAACTGAAATCCGGCTTCACTGAAATCCACCGTGGACAGGGCAATGGTGGTTCCCGCCGATTTTGCCCGGATGACGACACAGTAAACCGCATCTTTCTTGGAAAGGGGATATCGCCGCGCTTTTCGTTTTTCTTGCCAATCGTCGGTCGTCATAGCACTTCCACCACGTTGCTTTTCCGGTTACATCATCGCTGATGAAAAAATTTCCTCACGTCATGACGGGAAATGACGTGATCCATTACTTCTTATTCCGCATTCACCGAAAAATATTAAGCATAAACCGGACGAAAAAAGGAGAAATACGAAAAATGGCCATTTCTGGATGGGCACGACCTATAGCTTTTCCCGCGCCAGATTGATGTTATCGATGTCACCCATGACGATCAGCGTCATCCCCGCTTCCAAGACAAATGAACTGGGGGGACGGAATGCAAAGTTGCCATCCTTGCGTTTCACCCCCAGAAGCAGCAGGTTGAACTGGTCGCGCAGGCCCGACTGCATGATGCTTTGCCGATGAGCGGAGAGACGGAATTGACCTGAATCTGATGGATCCGCAGATCACCCCCTTCGCTACGCAAAAAGTTATCGAGGAACTCAATGGCCACCGGCCGGATCATTTCCGACGCCATGCGCAAGGCGCCAATGGTATTGGGTGAAACCACCGAGGTCGCACCCGCCTTGATCAACTTGTCCTTCAAGCGGTTGTTGGTCATGCGGCTGATAATCCGTGCCGTCGGATTAAGCATGCGTGCCGTCATGGTGATGTACAGGTTGTCGTTGTCCGATGGCAGGCAGATGGCCACGCCAATGGCGCGTTCGATGCCGGCGGCAATCAGATTGGCATCATCGGTGGCATCGCCGTTGACATGAAAGAGCCCCTTGATCAGTCGGATGCGCTCCACGGCGGCGGCGTCATTCTCGATCAGCACCACGCGGACCTTGCTGAAGGCCAGCTCGGCGGCCAGGGGCAATCCGGTTTCACCGCCGCCACAAATGATATAGTGGTCGGACAGCATGTTGATCTTGTTCTGCATTTTCCTCCTTCGCAGCATGCCGGTCAGCTCACCCTCGACGAACATCGCAGATAACATACTGATACAATACAAAATAATACCCATGCCAAAGACAATCAGCAGCATGGTGAAAATCTGGGCGCGGACATTGCCCGTGATGCCCAACACCTCGCCGTAGCCCACGGTGGTAAGGGAGATAACCGTCATGTAAAGGCAGTCGATGTAGCTGGATTTCCCTTCGAAAAGCAAATAATAGCCCGTGCTTCCGAGCAGCATGGTGCCGACGAGCATGGCGATCGCAATAATTAACCGATTTCTGATTCCCATGGGAAGATCCGATGCGGGTCCGTTTGGAGGGAGACCGCACCGCCATTGGACGTGGAAAGGTTGGGTGACGGCGCCAGTGATGTCTGGCGAATGCAGGGGCCCATCGGCAGTTTCGCCTCCAGGGCGAGGCCATGTTTAGCGGGCATCTTGAGTTCCGCGACGAAATCTCGGGTCAGCCCCAGCCGCTCAGTGGCGAAACATCACAGGCACCAGCCATGGCCTGGGCCGCGGCAATGGGATTGGCGGCGCGGGTGATGCAGCTGATCACGGCGACGCCCGTGGCACCATGGGCAAAACACTCCGAGACCCGGTCCGGACCGATCCCTCCGATCGCCACGACGGGGACAGGCGATCGGTTGACGATATCGCGCAACCCACCCAGGCCCTGGACCGCCTTGGCATCAGCCTTGGTACCGGTGGCAAATGTCGGGCCGGTGCCGATATAGTCGCAGGGCACCAGGTCCGTATGCTCCAGCTCGTCCATGGTGGAAACCGACACCCCCACAATGGCCTCGCGTCCCATGATCTGCCGGGCCAGCCGCGGCGCTGTGTCGGCCTGCCCCACATGGACGCCGTCGGCACCGACGGCTCGGGCCAGCAGAACGTGGTCGTTCACCAGAAACGGCACCTTTTTGGTCTTGCAGTACCGGCAGATGGTCTCGACCTCTTCATAACGGTTCAGGTCAAATGCTTTATTGCGGTATTGAACCATGGTAGCACCAGCCTCGATGGCCACGCGGACCTGGTCCAGCGCACAAAAGTCGTCGGCACCATCATCCGTGACGAAATAAAATCGCAGTTGACGACGAAGCGTGTCGGAATTGAGCATGGTATTCATCACAATGGAAATCCGTTATGCGCCATCGCTGGGACCGCGTGCCGCGGGTCGGTAAAAAACCGATGGAGCCCATTGAACCGCGACACATTGTCCGCGCCATAGCGCGCCAAGCCCTTGACAATGGCATCCACGGGTTTTTCGTGGCGGCCATTGTCACTTTTCGAAAAAAACTTGTCGGCGTAACAGATCAACCGTTCTTCCGTGGAGATCGGCAGCATTTCGCGCAGCGGCAGGGGCAGCTTGCGTTGAACGATCTGCCGGATGGTAATGCCCACCCCCACATGGCGTTCACAAACCCAGCCGTGGCGTGGCAACCCACGCCGATCCAGCATCGCCCTGCCCTCGACGCCGTGGCAGACATAGGGCAAGGCGCCGGTGCAGCCCAGCCGGGGGCATTTACACGACCGATGCCGATATCGTGGAGCATGGCCGCCTGCCAGACAAAATCACGATCGATCGACAGCCAGGTGGCATAATCGATGACCGCCAGGGCTTTGGCCGCCACCTGCTCTCCGTGGTGGATCAACAGCTCCCAGGTGAAACTCCCCCGTGGATAGCAGTCACTGATGATGGCCTCCGGATCGAGATCCACTGTAGCCGTTGTCATTTCCCCGATCAGGCCTTTCCCGACAGCAACACCCCTTCGATGAACACATCAATGTCACCGTCCAACACAGCGTTCACATTCCCGACATCCAAGCCGATACGGTGATCCTTGACCATCTGGTAGGGATGCAGCACATAGGAACGGATCTGGCTGCCCCAGGCGATGTCGTCCTTGCCGTCGTGGATTTCCTGCAGGCGTTCATCCTGTTTGCGTTTTTCCGCTTCGTACAGCCGCGACTTGAGCACCTTCATGGCCATGTCTTTATTGCGGTGCTGGGATTTCTCCTGCTGACACTGAACCACGATACCGCTCGGCAAGTGGGTAATCCGGACGGCGCTGCTGGTCTTGTTCACATGCTGACCGCCGGCACCGCTGGCACGGAAAACATCGATACGCAGGTCCTTTTCGTCGATATCGATTTCGATTTCATTGTCCAGCTCCGGATAGACGAAGACCGAGGCAAAGGAGGTGTGCCGCTTGCCGCTGGCATTGAAGGGTGAAATTCTCACCAGACGATGGACGCCGCTCTCCGACTTGAGGAAGCCATAGGCAAAGGGGCCCGTCGCAGTGAAGGTGACGCTCTTGATTCCCGCCTCTTCGCCAGGCTGAAAATCGATGATCGTGGACTTGAACCCCTTGCCTTCCACCCACCGCAGATACATGCGAAAAAGCATTTCCGCCCAGTCCTGGGCCTCGGTGCCGCCGGCACCGGCGTTGATGGAGATGATGGCATTGTTGGGGTCGTCTTCACCGTTGAGCATGGTGTTCAGGGAGAACTGGTGAATGCGCTGCCCCAGGGCATGAATCTGGTCCGAGGCCTCGGCAATGGATTCGGCGTCAGCTTCCTCAGTGGCCATCTCAAGTAGCAGGCCGGCCTCTTCAAGGTCCTTTTCCAAGGCATGGAACGTATCGATGCGCTGACTGAGCAGCGTTCGCTCCTTCAAAATGGCCGTTGTGGCATCCGGATTGTTCCAGAACCCATCCCGGGCGATCTCCGCTTCGATCTCTTGGAGTCGTTTTTCCTGGCTGGCCAGGTCAAAGATACTCCTTGAGCTGATCCAGCTTCTGTCGATGGTCTTTGATGGTTTGTTTGGCTTCTGTACTCATCGATTATCTCCTTCGTCCGACCTTGCGGTCGATGCCTCGTTTGATCCCAATCACCCCCTTACCGGAGGGAAGCAGCATTAAAATCCCCATGATAATCAAACCGATCTGGGGCAGAAAATCGCCCATGCGGGTATACAAAGCCTGTTCCGTCAAAGCAGGAACCGCCTTGACGACCACGGCATCGCTGAACAGCTCCGTTCGCCGGACCACTCGTCCAACCGGATCCACCACGCCACTGATTCCCGTGTTGGCGCAACGCACCAAGCTGCGTCGGTTTTCGATGGCCCTGAACGCCGCCATGCTGAAATGCTGTTCGGCGGCGCTGCTGCGGTCGAACCAGGCATCGTTGGTCAGGTTGACCAACAATCCGGCACCGTTTTTCACCAGGGACCGGCACAAATCGGGAAAAATGATTTCAAAACAGATCTGAACGCCCAATTTCGGTCGGTCCGGCCCCCAAGCAAGCGTATGCCCCTTTTTCCCCGGAGAGAAATCGCCCACCTGAGCAACCATCTTGCCCACAAAGGAAAGCAGTTGCTTGAGGGGTACATACTCACCGAAGGGCACCAGGTGCACCTTGTCATATCGCCCTGCGATCGAACCGTCGGGCGCCACCAGGTAAGCACTGTTGTAGTAAGCCGCCTGATCGCCCACGGCCTGGACGCTGGGGCTGCCGACCAAAAGGTAGACACCCGCCTTCCGGATGGCATCGGTAACCAATTGGGTCAGCTTGGGGCTGGCTTCGAAATAAAACGGCGTCGCCGTTTCCGGCCACACCACCAGATCCGGTTGGCGGTCGACCGCCGAAAGAGTCAGATCCACATATTTTTTGGTGGTGCTGATCTGAAATGCCGGATCCCACTTCCTGGCCTGGTCGATGTTGCCCTGAATCAGGGCCACGCGCGTTTTCGCCGCCTTATCCATGGCCGCGTCCATGGCGGCGATACGATAGCGGCCGTAGACAATCGTCAGGGTGATCAGCGCCAATGCAAACGCGGTGGTTTTAAATGCCTGTTGGCGCGAAACCGTGACCCCACGCCAGGGTTTCCCGGCGGCCGCCAACAACAACACATAAATGGCCGTGTTGACCAGGACCACCAGAAACGAGACCCCATACACGCCGAACATATCCGAGATCTGGATGATATGCAACCGATTAAACTGGGAATATCCAACAAGCCCCCAGGGAAAACCGGTGAGCAAAAACGTGCGCACATATTCGAGGGCCACCCAAAAAAACGGGGCCAGCCATATCAAGTGAATCGGATTTCGGCAGGTGCGAACCACGGCAAGCGCGAAGATCCCGGGGTAGAGGGCCAGATAGGCAGCCAACAGGAACAAGAGCGAAACACTCTGCCACCAGGGCAGATAACCATACACCCGCATGGTGAACACCACCCAATACAACAGGGTGAGATAGTGAACCAACCCGGCGATAAACCCCGTTTTAAACGCGTCCCCGGCGGAACGTTCCCGGAGTGCGACCAGTAGCGGAACCAGGGCAAACCAAGCCAGGATGGGCATACTGATTTTTGGAAATGCCGCCGTCAGCAACAGGCCGCTGATCAGGGCCGCCCCCCTTCTTTTCCCAAACGCATAGCGAGCTCAATCCTCAGCGGAAACCGCGGGTCCCAGGTATTCGCGGACGGCCTCGATGGTGTGAACAAACATTTTGCTGCCGGCCAGAATGGCACAGGCATCTTCCCGATCGCCACACATCCCGGCAAAGGCCGGGCCGATGGCCGTCGCCGGCTGCTGGACGTCTCCGGCGGCATCCAAGGCCTTGACGTAATAGGATAGACGCTCTTTGAGAATGCTGAAGTAGTCGATGTCCGTGCCCACGCTCAAAGAGGCGGAGGTGGAGAGTGTCGTGGCAAAAGAACGAATCTGTTCCCAGAAATAGTTGCCCAGCGGTGCTTTGAGGGCACTATCCGATAGAAAGAAGGCAATTGCCCACCCCACGGCGATGATCCGCAGAAGCTGAATTTCGTATTCCAGGGCAACCCGTCTTTCAGCCATGTCAAATGGCAGTCGTTCAAGAATTGCGTTCATATCGCCGCGATGAATGGCAAACTGGAACAGGTCCTCACCCGCCGTGGCGATATCCTTCTGTATGTTTTCGGTATCCATCAACCGTCTGCCCGTTCAATTCTTGTTGGTCATCGATGCCGGCGATCGCTGCCGGAAAGGCGATACTGCATGTATCCGCCGACACCTTTCCCTTCGGCGGCGGTAGTGAATCGGCGCCACTTTAATTCACCGGTCCGAACAAGTCAAGCTGGCCAACGGCCGCGAATCGGGAACGCAGCGCGGACGATACCACCGGTATCGGCAGCGACATGGAAAGCGCCGACCGTTGACAAGACCCGGGACTTGGATTTAGATTGAATCATCATCCGGCGTCATCACAGGGTATGCAAATGTTCCCTGAACGATTCTTCAAGCCATACGGTTGAGCCAGCCATGATCACCATCTCAACGGAAAACCTGCAGCAAATCATTCCGACAGCGGCCGCCTGGGTGGCGGCCAAAGAGCAGGTCGCCATGGAAAATGGCGATCCGCTGACATCGGTCCAGATCGCCGACGCCGTCGCGGCGGGCGTTCAACATCCTGACAGAATTCGGATATTCGCCGTCGCACAGATTCCATTTCCCAAGCATCCGATTCTCAAGGCGACCATGGATCTCACCCACCTGATTTCGGAACATACCCTCGGCATCGCTTCCGGTACGGTATTTTTATCAAGACCGACCAGTTAAAGGACCGCTGCCTATTGATTCACGAAATGGCCCATACGGCCCAATACGAGCAACTGGGCGGTATTACGCCGTTTCTGGAACAGTACTTGAGTGAATGCCTCACCCACGGCATTGCCAATGCGCCCCTTGAAAAGGCCGCGGTGGAAATTGCCGCCCACCTGTGCCAGCCCCTTTTGCAATCCGAAACCATCTGAGGATAAAAAAAAAGCCCCCCGAACCCATTGGATTCGGGGAGCCTAATCCGTAAAGCGCACCCATACGCGGATAGTTACATGGTGGATATTATTTTGCAACCCTCAAAAAACAAGTATTATCTACGTTAGTAAAATCCGTAGTCATGGGTGAACCGGTCACGATGGTGACGTCATATCCTAACAAACCCAACGATTTTCCAGGCGGCGGTCAGCCGGACCCTCAGGCGGCCCTGCCCATGTAGGCCAAAATAATCCGCAAAACCCGTCTCAGGGGTTCGGCTGCTCCCCAAAGCAATTGGTCGCCAACCGTAAAGGCCGCCAGATAGCAGGTCCCAGATTCAGTTTACGCAACCGCCCCACAGGCACGGTCAGGGTTCCGGAAACCGCAGCCGGACTGAGTTGGGCAAGTGTTGCGGCCTTTTCGTTGGGAACGAGCTTCACCCAATCATTGGCCGATGCGATGGCCGCCTCGATCGCCTCCAGCGGAAGGTCCTCGGTCAGCTTGATGGTCAGGGCCTGACTGTGACACCGCATGGCGCCCACGCGGACGCACAGGCCGTCGATGGCAACGGGACTTTGGGAGCGGCCCAGAATCTTGTTGGTCTCGGCGAACCCCTTCCACTCCTCGCGTGTCTGGCCATTTTCCATGGCCCGGTCGATCCAGGGAATCAGACTGGCCGCCAGGGGAGCGCCGAAGAACGACGTGGGGAAATCAGCGCCGGCCAGGGTGGCGGAAACCTGGCGATCGATAGCCAGAATCGATGCCGCCGGATCGGCCATCAATGATTTGGCCCCTTCGCCCAAAAGGCCCATCTGCATGACCAGTTCGCGCATGTTGTTGGCCCCGGCCCCCGAGGCACTCTGGTAGGTCATGGCGGTCATCCACTCGACCCAGTTCTTTTCGAACAACCCACCCATGGCCATCAGCATCAATGAAACGGTGCAATTGCCGCCGATATAGTCTTTGATGCCGCTTTCCAGGGCCCGGTCGATGACCGGTCGATTGACCGGGTCGAGGACGATCACGCTGTCCGACGCCATCCGCAGGTGGATGCTGCATCGATCCAGTAGCCATCCCAGCCGCGTGTTCTAAGGGCCGGATGCATCTTCTCCGTGTAGCCGCCGCCCTGGCATGACACGATCACATCCATTTCGGCCAGTTGGTCCACGGCGTTGGCATCCTGGACCGGCTGGGTGCCGCCGCCGACATCCGGTCCGGGCTTGCCGGCCTGGGTGGTGGAAAAAAGTGCGGATCGAATCCGGCGAAATCGTTTTCTACCACCATGCGGTCCATCAGAACCGACCCCACCATGCCGCGCCATCCAACGATACCTACGCTAACCATCTGAAAATGACTCCTCTTCTCGGTTGTCATCCCCGCGAACACCGCTCACGGGAGGGTTGTCACAACGCCGCCGGCCGGCCGGCCACATTCATCCCATAAAGGTGGCATGGTTGCGTTGTCAAGGGGTTTTATGGTTCGATCAACGCCGGGAGCGCTTGCCCGGGAAGTCCGCTCATAGGCCCTCGGGCATATCCGTCCAGCGGTCGGCCAGAAACCGCGAAACCGTCTCCAGAAACCATTCCGGCGCCTCGGCAGCAATGGAATGCCCAACCCCTTTGGCCACCAGATGGCGGCCACCGCTCTTTTCGGCCACCTCTTCCGCGCCATCGACGCTGACCAGGGGGTCATCCGATCCACTGATCACCAGGCTGGGCATCTCCAGCTTGGCCAGCATGGATCGCAACCGGGGATAATCCTTCATCGCCAACAGGTGAGCGGCCAAGGCATCCTGAGGGTTGCGGCGCACGATGGCCTTGGCGATTCGGTCGATATGCTTGCGGTTCCGCATCAGAAAGGCTTCGCCGAAAACCTGCGGCAAGACGGCGCTGACCAGGACCTCAAGGCCGGCCGCGTCAAGAATTTCGGGCCACGTACGCACGATCAGCCGAGCACGCATGGCGCGCGCACCCCCACCGAACACAACACCAGTCGGCGAATGGCCTTGGGTCTGCGCCGGGCCATGGCGTAGCCGAGCAGGGCCCCATGGCTCAATCCCACCAGTGAAACCGGCCCGAGGGCCAGGTGGCGCATCAACGCCCAGAGGTCATCCATATGCAAATCCAGTGAAAGCGGCAACGAACCCAATTCACTCTCCCCCTGCCCCCTGGCATCGTAAAGCACGGAACGGAACCGGGGCTGCAAAGATGCGGCGATCACCTTCCAGTACATGGTGGTCTGCAACGTTCCATTCAAGAACACCACCACCGGCCGGGCAAGATCGAATCCGATCATCTCGTAATAAAGACTGCAGCCGTCCTGGGTTCGAAAATAGGCCATGAAATCGTCATCCGTCTTTCAACCGTGGTCCATCGTTCGGCAACAACGGGTACCATCTGGCACCCGGCAAGACAAGGGGAAAACGGGTGGCACACGCTGCCATCGGGGATCAAATGGGTTGACGCCGATATTCAAGGCTTTTAAGAATGCATTTTTTCATCGAACCGTACCGGAAAACCGAAATGCCCATCGATCCCCATCTTGAATTTCATCGCCATGCCGTCGCCTGGATGCCCTCCCCCGAGGATCGCCATCCGGGAATTGCCTTCCTTGTCTACGGCAAGCCCGTTCAGCGCTTCTGCACCTGTCATCAAAAAGGCAAGCAAACCTGCCCCCATTTGAAGGCCCTGTCCCAAGCCCTGGTCGCCGACGGAGCGGTGGGCAAACCAACGGATCTGGACGAGCGTTTCCAACGCAGCATTTGGCATGCCCTGGCCACCACCCTCAGCCGGGGCGATCCGTTGACACCGGAAACCGCCCGGATTCATTTCGTCAAAAACGAAACGCGGACCACGCTGGAAATCAAGGATGCCAATGGGACCGGCGTGGTCACCTATGCCTCCACGGATGCGGACCGGCATCGCCTGGCAGAACGGCTGGGATGTTTCGGGATCCCTGATGCCGATGGCATCCCCGACCGCGCCGAGGTGCTGCGACGCCTGCAACGCCTGACCATGACCGATGGGGAACGGCAACTGCATGACCTCAAGATGCAATCACGGCGCCAGGCACTTGAAAAGAGCCTCTGGTACCGCCTGGGCTACCATCTATTCATGCGTTTCGACACGGAGGAATGCCGCCTGCAACCGTCAGTGGACGAGAAAAGCGGCGCTTTCGTCGTCACGGCCCGCGACCCGGCCGGGGAGGCAATTTTCCATGCCCGGATCGCCCGCCAGCGAGTACGGGCCCTTTTGGATTGCCTGGGCAGCCACCTGCCCAACCAGCATGATCTGCCCATCCACCCCATTCCCCTCAAAAGTCTCTTCCGCGTCAGTCAAAAGACGAAAACGGATCTGGATGTGCTCCCCGTCATCCAGCTGATCCAGGCCGAGGGAGAAGACCGGTTTTATTCCCGGGAGGGGCTGGAACGGTTTACCTACGGCGACCTGGTCTATATTCCGGAGCTGAAGATTCTTGCCGAATTGGAAAAACCGGGCAAACCCCGCCAGTTCAACACGCCCCGGCGGATGACCTTCAAGAAATATCAGATTCCCACGTTTCTCGAAGCCGTCGGTGACGAACTGAGCGGCGACGGTTTTATCGTCGACCCGGCGGTCAAGGGTCTGCAGCTCCTGCGCCGCTGGGACACCGTCACCCTCTCCCCCGCCGCCATCGACCGGGATTGGTGCTATCTTTCCATCGTCTACGGTTTCGGCGACGCCTCGGTTTCCCTGGCCGACATTCTCAAGGCCCGCCGGGAGGGCAACCGTTACATTGCCACGGCATCCGGCTGGGTGGATACCCGGTCGACGGAATTGGAGCGGCTCTCCGCGACATTTGCCGATCGGTTGCCGCCCGAACGTCTGGGCACCGACGGCCAGCCCCTCAAACTCTCGCGCCAGGAATTGTTCCAACTCAGCGCCATGGATATCACCCCGCCCACGGTCACCGGCAGTGATGACACCGCCATGGCCTTCTCCCGCCTTTTGACATTGGCGCCCACCGACCCGCCGAACGATCCGGGACTGCGGACCACCTTGCGCGATTATCAGAAAGTCGGGTTGCGATGGCTCTGGTGGCTGTGGGAAAACCGCCTCGGCGGTCTTTTGTGTGACGACATGGGCCTGGGCAAGACCCACCAGATCATGGCCCTAATGACCGGCATCCGCCGGCAGACAGCAGATCGGCGCCCCTGCCTGGTGGTCTGCCCGACCACGGTGCTCAGCCACTGGACCGCCAAAATCAGCCAATACGCCCCGGCGCTTTCGGCCATGGCTTACTATGGCGGCAATCGGGACCTGTCCACGACCCTGAGCGAGGCCGACGTCCTGATTACCTCCTATGGCTTGCTGCTACGCGATATCGACCGCCTGGGGGCCATCGACTTCTGCCTGGCCGTTTTTGACGAAATGCAGCAGATCAAAACGCCGATACCAAGACCTATCAGGCGGCCATCCAGATCAACGCCGCTGTCAAATTGGGGTTGACCGGCACGCCCATCGAGAACGCCGTGCTTGAACTCAAAGCCTTGATGGATGTGGTGGTTCCCGGTTATCTGGATTCGGCGACCCTGTTCGCACGGCCTGACGCCCATCCGCCGGCGACGGACGATGATACCGCCCAAAGCCGCGCCCAATTGCGCCGGCTGATCTACCCCTTCACCCTACGCCGCCTGAAAAGCCGCGTATTGGCGGAACTTCCAGAAAAAATCGAGGATATCCGAACCTGCGAGCTGACCGAAAAGCAGGTCAAGCTCTACCGCGACGCCGTTGAATCTCGGGCCCAAGGCATCATCGGGGCCTTGACGGATGAAGACCAACAGATTCCCTACATCCATATCTTTGCCCTGCTCACGCTGCTCAAGCAGATCTGCAACCATCCCGCCTTGGTGAATAAGGCGCCCGTGGATACCACTGCCGTTGCATCGGGCAAGTGGGAACTGTTCAAGGAACTTTTGGCGGAAAGCCTGGCCTCGGATCAGAAGGTGGTGGTCTACAGCCAATTCACCGAAATGATCGCCATTATCGCTGAATATTTGGATCGAAACGCCATCGACCATGTCATCCTGACCGGCGCCAGCCGAAACCGTGGCCGATTGATCGACCGCTTCAACACCGATCCGGCCTGCCGGGTTTTCGTGGGCAGTCTCAAGGCCGGCGGCACCGGCATCGACCTGGTGGCCGCTTCGGTGGTCATCCACTATGACCGTTGGTGGAACGCCGCCAAAGAGGATCAGGCCACCGACCGCGTGCATCGTATCGGCCAACGACGGGGTGTCCAGGTCTTCAAGCTGGTAACCCTTGGCACCCTCGAGGAAAAAATTTCAGCCATCATCGAAAAAAAACGGCAACTGATGGCCGATATTGTTCGGGAAGACGACCCGGGCCTGCTGAAATCCTTCAGCCGTCAGGAACTTCTCGACTTCTTGTCCTGAGCCATAGGTCTGTCTGTTTGTGCCCGCAAGCAGTGCTGTCTTTTGACATTCTTGTTCGGCAGTCGCATTGTAGGGAAGCCGATAAAAAAAGAAACGACTTAATGTTTTGCTAACACGCATCGGCAATAGTGTTGCTCATTTTAAGGGTCTCGTCAAAAGTCACCGTTTCGACGGATTTGTTTATCTACAAGGAGTTTTGGATATGTCTACCCGATTTTATTGTACCAGCGAAAGTTGCGCACATGCGGTTAAAGGCCCATTTGTCGTTGAACTGGCTCAGGAGTTGATCATGGATGGCAACAACCTGGCCACCATTTTTTGTCCGCGTTGCGGCAGACCCATGCGTGCGCTTCCGGCCGACACCCGGCAAAAGGCCGACAACCACCGCTACTATTGCCAGAGCGAATCCTGTGGGAATGAAAAAGGCCTTTTTTTCATTGATCTGCCCGGTGAGGCCGTATTGGACGAGCACAATGTGGCGACCCTCTTCTGCCCGAAATGCGGAAAGCCGATGAAGTCTTTCGATCAGATGACGCATACGGTTGTCAATTTCTGACAAAAAATAAAATCATCATCCTTAAATTTATCAGACCTGGGCCGCCCGTGCGGCACCGTGGCATAGACGGCCAGCACCGCCATGGGCACCCCGGTTTGCGCAAAGTAATTCCCGCCACACCGCCCTCCGGTTGACCTTGCCCTCGATTTGGATATACATACGGACAAAAGCATCATCGCATGCCGGGGATGGAGCAAGCGGGTCGGCATGCTGACCATTTTGCCTGAGAAGACACAGCCTCATGCGACCCATCGCCTATCTCATTCTGCTATCCCTGGTACTACCGTCGTCAGCGGCCGCATCGGCCGCCGAGCGGCGGGTTGTCGTGGGCTTCCCCCAAAACGCCCCTTTGATATTTACCGATACGGATGGTCAGGTCAAGGGCATCGTCGCCGATCTTCTCTCCTATATTGCCGACCGGGAAGGTTGGAAACTCTACTACCTTCCCGGTACGCTGACGCAGTGTAATCAGCGATTGGAAAACGGAACCATTGACCTGATACCGGGAATCGCCAAGAGCGTGCCATGGGAGGCGTTTTTCGACTACTGCAATGACACCATCGTGGTCAATTGGGGACAACTCTACGTACGCCCCGGCACCTCGTTTTCCGATATTCTTGCCTTCAACGGCAAGGCGATCGCCGTTGTGGAAGCCGACATCTACTATCAATATCTTAAAACCCTTTTAGACAAGTTCGATATCCACCCCCAGTTCGTCAAGGTGGAGGATTATGGCAGCGTGCTTTCCATGGTTCAGAGGAACAAGGTGGCAGCCGGCGTCGTCCCAAGGCTGTATGGGGCTTATTACGAAAAACACTTCCGGGTGGTTCGCAGCCCCATCAGCTTCAAGCCCACCGATCTTCACTTCGCCGTGGCCAAGGGACGCAATATGGAGGTCATGGCTGTTTTGGACCGCCAATTAGAGCAGCTCAAAGCCAATCCCAACTCGCTTTTCTATCAATCCCTGGACCAATGGACCCAAGGGGTCCGCAAGGTCTCGTTCCCCTTGTGGATCAAACCCCTATGGGTACTGATGGGGATTATCGGGATCATGGCACTGGTCGTCCTCGGCAACATTATTCTCAGACGACAGATCAAACGCCAGACCGAGGCGCTGAAGGCCACCATTGCGGCCAAAGAGAAAATCGAAAGTGAGTTGACCGTCGCCCGGGAGATTCAGCTTCAGCTGGTTCCCCAGTCCCCGCATGGCACGTTGCGACGGAAAGAATTCGATATTTACGCCACCTTGGAACCGGCCCGCGAGGTGGGCGGTGATTTCTATGATTATTTCTTCATCGATCGAAATTCATTCTGCCTGATCATCGGCGATGTATCCGGCAAGGGGGTACCGGCGGCCCTGTTCATGGCCATGAGCAAAACCATGCTCAAATCCTCGGCGCGACTGTTGGTGGAGCCGGAATATATTCTCGCCGATGTCAACCGGGAAATCTCCCGCAATAACCCTTCCCTCACCTTTGTTACCGTTTTTATCGGCGTCCTGGATCTGCGTCGGGGGACCCTGACCTACGCCTCCGCCGGCCACAATCCACCGCTCCTCATCGGGGAAAAAGGCAATTCGGTTCTTTTGGGCGAGGCCCAGTGCCCGGCCCTTGGCCTTGACGAAACCTTTCAATACCACCAGGCCAGCATCCAACTCAACCATCGGGAGGGATTGCTCCTTTATACCGATGGCGTCATCGAGGCTCAGGATCATCGGGAGCGCTTATTCACCCAGGAGGCCCTGATGAATGCCGTTTCCATGACCGCCGCACTCTCGCCCAAGGACCGGATCAGTGCCGTTCTTTCACGGGTTCGCGAATTCACCGGAAATCGTCCGCTGGATGATGATCTTACGCTGGTGGCCCTGACTTACTTTTCCCCCGATCGGGTCGAGGACGATTTAAGAACCGTTTATTTGAAAAACGATCTCAATGAGATCAGCCGTCTCAACGAAACCGTCGAGGAAATTTCCGGTTCGGTGGGTTGCCCGACGGTGGTGGCGCAGGATATTGCCCTGGCCCTGGAGGAAATCTTTTCCAATATCGTGTTCTACGGCTTTGGCGACGAGTTGGAACATACGATCATCTTTCAAATGGCCGTTGAAGCCGGAGCCTGATTATGACGCTGCAGGATGAGGGCATCCCCTTCAATCCACTGAATGTTCAAATCGGCCCCAAGGAAAAGCCCTTGGAGGAACGCGACCAGGGGGGCATGGGCATCATCCTGGCCAAAAACCTGGTCGATCGGATGGACTACCGCCGTGATCGGGGGAAAAACATTTTACGAATGGAAAAGCGCTACCGTTAGGTCGCCACAAGGCGGATGCCTCATACCGATTAAAAGGAGAAGCCGTTGAAGTTAGCGATCACATCCCAACAAAAGATGGATGGGGTTTACATTATCACCCCGGTCGGTCGGTTGGATACAAACACCTATCCGGCCATGGAAGAACGCGTCGACCTCATATTGCATGAAAAGCCCCACACCCTCGTGTTCGACATGGAACAGCTCAACTACATCTCCAGTATGGGCGTCCGGGTCATCGCCAAGGCGCAAAAAGCCATGAAACCTTACTATGGCAAGGTGGTTCTGCTCAACCTTCAACCGCAGATCCAGAAGGTGTTCGACATCATCAAGGCCCTGCCGGCCCAGCAAGTCTTCTCCAGCATGAACGAACTGGACGACTATCTGGACCGGATGCAACGGCAGGTCACCCGTTGATGAACACGTAAACCGCCCGGGATCAAGGCTTGCGAAGCCTAAGTATTCCGTTATGGCGGGTGCCCTAGGCAGCCGGCCTGACATAGGCCGCAGTGACGCAGGAGACGCATAACACCGATAGGCGGTTACCCTGCATCCCTGCCGGCTGTGTCTTGACAGGGCCGTCGTCGGGGGATACAAACCGGCATCGCCGTTGGGCGGCGGACCTGCAACGAAACCGCCAGAGGAGAGACCGTCATGGAAAATCCCATTCACGAATATTGGACCATTCGGCTGCAGCGGACCCAAAAGGCGCTGGAAGCCAACAACTTCGACGTTTATATCGCCGACAACAAGGATATGGCCAAAAAACTGGCTTACGAGACCATCATCCCGACCATGGCGCCCAAAACCATCTCCTGGGGCGGTTCCATGACTTTCGTCGGCACGCGGCTTTACGAAGCCTTGCGCAACGACCCCCGTTACACGGTGCTGGACACTTACGACAAAAGCCTTTCACCGGAAGCAAGCATGCAGCGTCGCCGGGAATCCCTTTTGGTGGATCTTTTCATTACCGGCACCAACGCGGTCACCGAAAACGGTCAGCTGGTCAATCTGGATATGATCGGCAACCGGGTGGCCGCCCTGACCTTCGGCCCCCGCCACGTGCTGTTGTTCATCGGCCGCAACAAACTGGTTCCCGACCGCGAAGCCGCCATGGCACGCATCAAGGGCTACGCCGCGCCGGTAAACGTCATGCGCCTGGAGAAAAAAAAGTCCCTGCGGCAAGACCGGCCGTTGCGAAAACTGCAGCAGCCCCGACCGCATTTGCAATACCTGGACGATCACCGAAAAAAGCTTTCCCAAGCAGCGCATCAAGATCGTTTTGATTAACGAAGAGATGGGCTTTTAAGGAGCATTGGACATGACCGTTAACGCGAATACCTGGCTGTACGTCGTCATCCAGAAAGTCGGCCGCGAAGATCAGATCGTCGGCCAAACCGATGCCGAGAGCAAAATCGCCTTCATCCCCGCGTTTTATAACAAGGAGACGGCCCAGCAGGCCATGCTTCACCTGCATCTGGAGAGAAAGCACAAATACGAGCTTCAGGCCATGATTTACGAAGACCTGGCCCGTCACGCCATCGATGGCGGGTTTGTGATCTTCGTGTTGGATGAGGATGGCAAGGTCCTGGAGCGACTGCCCGATGTCGCCTGAGACGGCATGAACACCTCGGGCGCACCCGGCGGCCAGGCCTCCATGTAGAGCGACCGGCTGGGGAAGGCAAAGGCGGTACCCGCCGTTTCAACGATGCGCTTGATCTCACAGGCCAAGGTCTCCTTGATGGCCAGCCACTCGCCCCATGCGGTGGTGCGGGTAAAGCAATAAACCATGATATCGATGGACGATTCGCCGAACCGGTCGATATGCACGAAGGTGGGGACCGCCGGGGTGGTGTCAAACGCATCGTTTTGGTGCAGGTAGTCCGCGATGCGATCCCGGATGGCCCGCAATTGGGCAATCGTGGTACGGTATTCCACGCCGATCAGCCAATAGATTCGCCGATGGCTCATTCGGCTGTAATTCACCAGCGAGTTGTCCGAAAGCCTGGCGTTGGGCACGTATACCGGTGCCTTGTCAAACTGCCGGATCAGGGTGGATCGGAAACCGATGGTTTCGACGGTGCCTTCGACCTCGTCGGCGACCTTGATCCAGTCGCCGGGATTGAAGCGCTTTTCGGCAATGATCAGCATGCCGGCAATCAGGTTTTTGAAAAGATCCTGGGCGCCCAACGCCACGGCCACCCCGAACAAGCCCAGACCGGCAATGATGGGGCCGATGCGAATGCCCCAGATCTCCAGGATCGTCGCCCCCCCGATAAGAACCAAGGCCACGTTGATGGCCTTGATCAGCCAATCCACCATGGACACCGTGAAGTGTTTCTCGAGCTGGCGCAGGGATCGTGAAACAGGCGGCACCAGGTTCCGGAAAGCCCAGAAGATTGCCCAGACGACCAATGACCGCACCAGACGGTCGGCAAAAAGATTGAGGGCACCGGTGAGCGCCAGTGCATCGACGGCAAAATAGATACCGGCGACCACGGGGATGAACGCCATGGGCCGTTCCAATACGCTCAGCGCCTTGTCGTCCAGTTGCGTCCGCGTCCTGGCGGCCAGTTTTCTCAACCGGCCGATGACAATCCGGACAAACAGCTTGCGCACCAAAACGGCCACCAGGATGATCCCCAGAGCAACCAAAATACGCCCCAGGCCGGTTCCCAGTTGCCCCTTGTCCCAGGCCTCCAGAGCCAACTGCCAGAATTGTCGCAGCAATTTTTCTATCGTGTCCATAAACCGTAAGTGAATTCAGCTGATTTTAAGATGAGGCGTTACCGGGAAGCCAACGAACCGCGGACAGCGTGCAAGGTGGCGACAAAATCGGCCACCGCGGCCGTCACGAGCGCCTTTTTTCCAAATGCGGGGCGTGCCCGCAGTCGGGCACCATGGCCACGGTCACCGGGCCGCCCGTTTGCCGGCGGATCGCATCGACCTGGGCCGTTGTGCCGTAAGGGTCCGCCTCGCCCTGGATGGCCAACACCGGCACGGTGATGGTCGGCAGGAATTCCTCGATATTCCAGCGCTTGAACTCCGGATGCAGCCAGACGTCATTCCAACCCCAGAAAGCACAATCGGTGTTGTCGCCGTGATAGACGGCCAGGCGCGATTTGAGATCCCCCTCGAGATACCGCTGGCGGGCATCCTCGATGGAACGGCAGGTGAGGTCCTCGCAAAAACGTGCGCCGCCAGGGTCACCACGCCCTTCAGGCCAGGGCCGGGAACACGGCCGGCATGGATCAAGGCGATGGAACCGCCATCGGAGTGGCCCACCAGAATGTGCTCACGGATGCCGGCTGCGCGGAGCACCAACGGCAGCACGATTAGCCCTTCATCATGCATGAAACGAATGGGCCGCGGCAACGCGCAGGGATCGGAGCGTCCGTAGCCCAACCGGCTGTAAACCAACACCCCATAGCCTGTGGCCGCAGCCATCCGCTGGGGAACGTCCCGCCACAGATCCACACAGCCCAGGCCCTCGTGAAGCAGGACCAGCGTGGGGCTTTCCTCGGGGGGAGGTCCTACCCAGGCGGCTTCCAGTCGCCCGCCCCCATCCGTCAGATGGATATCGAAGCGGCGCTGCCGCGCTACTTGCGGTACCACTTGCCGCTCTTGTTCTGAAGCCATTCACCGGGTTTGGCCATATCGGCAATTTGCAGGGCCCGGCGCTGACCGACCAGCTGGGCGGTTGTGCCCTTTGCTCTGGCAATCCGCTGGTAGGCCGCCAAACGATCCTGATTCTCCGCGTCGACCAGGGCCTTTTCCTTCTGCTGGCCGCCCACGAAGGCCAGGAACCCCTGGTTGGTCTCGCCGATGATGCCGGCGGCCTTGAGTTCGATGATTTTCGGCAGGCGGCTGATCATGCGGTCCTGGATCTCATCACCGAACGCCGATACCGCGACCAGCCCTACCAAGGCGGCAATCCCCGCCGCCAAACACCACGTGCGTGTCCGTCTCATGGTCATCATCCTTTCCTTATCCGTTTTTCTCCCGCTCACGATTTTCTATTCGGTCTTTTTGATTGCCTGGGCGGTCTTGTCGATGTCGCCGAAGAAATCGTCCAGCGCCCGGTCCACTTTGACGTTGACGTCGATGGTGATATGGATCGGTTTGATTTCCACCGGCTTGACCTCCACCTCATGGTGGGTGGCGCAGCGCCCAGGCTCCAGAGGGCAAGCACCATGGCCGTCAGCGGCGGTAACAGGGGTTTATGCATAATCGCGCTCCTTGGTTACTGGATCCTGTTGACGATATTTTTATACTGTAAAAGCTGGTTCAGGGGAAGCCGCAGGTTGATGTCCAGGCCGATGCCCTGAAACACCGATCCCGGCCCGCCGGCCTCCATGCGGACAAATCCGCCAAATTCCTTTTTATAGACAAACGGCAGAGGCTTGGCCGGCTTGCCGTCGAACTGCAAGCGCATGACAAAATCATCGCCCTCGGAGGCCAGGCCCAGTTTGGCCCATTTGTAAGTGTAATCCTTGAGCGCCTCCCGGGCCAGCTCGACTTGGGCGAACTGGGGCGTTCCTGCGGGAATTCCCCGGGTCAGCACCTCCGTGCCGGTGATCTGAAGATGACCACCTTCGCCCGGCGTGGAGAAGAGAAATCCATCGTCAACATGGATTTTTCCTTGCTGATAGGCGATGGGGATCCGGCCGTTGAGGGTCCCCGTGCCCTTGGCCCGGACGGCGCCCAGCTGCTCGAGCAACCGCGACAGCCCGAGTTGCTGGCAGTAAAGGCTGACCGAATAATCCTCACGGCCGGCGGCAAGGCGCAGGAACCCGGTATCCACCTTTCCGCCGCACCAGGCCAGCTGTCCCTTCTCGACCAACAGGGTATCCGCCGATTCCAGCTGGAGATCGAAGCGGCCATCCGTCATTTCAATGGCCCCCATGGCGGCACGGGCGAAACGGACGTTCTGGGCCGGAGCCGTGCGGATACGCGGCAGGTCCGGAAACTGGATGGCGGCCTCGATCCCGGTCACCGCGATCTTGCGCGCTTCCATGGAAATGCCGCCGTCCGCCACGGCCATGTTCAGGCTGCCGGTCAGCCGGTCGCCGCAAGGGCCATTTTGGCCTTGGCCGATAACCGGCCGGTGAGAATCAGTCCGGCACCAGCCGGCACCCAACGCCCCAGATCGGTACCGGCCGGCAGGGCGTAGGCGGGCAATTCCACATGGAGCACGGCATCGCCGAAGCCATGGGCTGCGGCGGCAACGCGACCGTTGAGATGGATTTTCATTCCGGGAAAAGGGTCCGCGGAAAATGCCGCATCGACCGCATAGGCCTCCTCACCGGGCGTAATGCGTCCCTTGAGACGCCCTAAAAGCGTTTTCTGGTGGGCAATACGCCCGATGGAAATACTTCCCGGCGTTGCTTTCTGCGCCGTATTGAGGCCCAAGGGGAGGTCCAGGCGCAAGCGGGACAGTTGCAGGCCGCTGGCACGATGGATCAACCGGCCGTCGGCCACGCGCAGGCGGCCATCGATATGGGGTGCCGCGCCAGGCTTGTGGAAAAGATGGGCCGACAGATTCAGGGACGCCAGTTCAGCGGAAAGGCCCTGACCCGTCAAGCTTGCACCGGGAAACTGGAGAGCGGCCTCGGCCGTAAGTGGGGAAGCGTCTCCGACCGGTGAAAGCGTCACCGTACCGCGTCCGCTCAAGGAGGGCAACCGGATCACGGTGTTGTCGGCCGACGCCCGGATCGGTTCCGAGGCCAAGGA
>NZ_BBCC01000101.1 GCF_001311845.1 Desulfosarcina cetonica JCM 12296
CTGCCCGCTGCGCCGCAGGATCAGGGCCACCACGAAGGCGGAAAGCCCTGCGGCCAGCGCCGGGGGGAAACGCACGGCAAAGGCGTTTGGCCAAAAGCCAGCATGGACAGCCCGGTGAGCCAGTATCCCAGAACCGGTTTTTCAAAGTAGGGTAAACCGTTGAGCCGCGGCACGATCCAGTCGCCGGTGGCGATCATCTCGCGGGGAATTTCGGCGTAGCGCACCTCGTCGGGAACGATCATGGGCCGAAAACCGATGGGGCAAAGATAGACCAGCACAAAGCCCAACAGCAACAGCCAGGTCATTCGTGAATGCAGCGAATTACCCATGGATTTCCTCCCCTTGGCAGGCCAGCCAGCCCTCACGGCCGGGAATGGATCCGCGGATCATCTCGCCCGGTTCAATGGCGGCCTCTGACAACAGGTCTCTCAGGGGGACCGGTCGGATCCCCCGGTTCAACGCCGCATGGAGAAAATCGGCAAACATGGCGCTGCGAACGCCGCCTTCCACCTCGGCGTGGATCGTCAGCACATTGAGCCGGTCGGGTCGGATCAGGCCGAGCAGATGGTCGTTGTAATTTGCATCGTTGATCCCGTTCCGGCCGATCACCTCGTCATAGGTGGGCAGGGTCACGGGAATCTGCGGCTGGGAGAGCGGCCGACCCGCCACCAGCGGATAGAAAATACGCCGGCCGCGGCAGTCGCTGTTGTAGACAAAGGGAAAGGCCTGTTTGGCGGTCAGGGCCGCGGAGGTACAGCGCCAGCCCGGCACCGCTGAACAAACCGGCGGCAGGCCGGTGATTTCCGTGAGCCGGTCGAAACCACGCCGCAAGATCCGGTCGATGGCCGCCGGCGCATGTGGTCCACATGGGCCTGCCAGGCGTGATGATCCCAGGCATGCAGACCGATCTCATGCCCCTCCAGAACCGCTTCGCGGATCATCACCGCAGCTTTGACGCCGATCTGCGGGCCGGGCCAGAAGGTGCCACGCAGTAATATATCCCACCCGTAGAGGCTGGCGGCCCGTGAACGCAGCATCTTGACGAGAAAGACCGGCCGCAACAGGCGCCAGACATGCCGCCCCATGTTGTCCGGCCCCACGGAGAAGAAAAAGGATGCCCGGATGCCGTGCCGCCGCAGGAGCCGGCAGAGCGTCGGCACGCCCTGCCGGGTACCGGTCAGGGTATCCACATCCACGCGCAGGCCGAGGTCGATCACGCGATATTCTCCACAAAGGGTCGCCGGTGGGCTGTCGACGCTGCCGATCCGGGCGACGGCGACGAGGCATCATCGACGCCGGTGGCATCCCGCAGAAAAAAATCCAGTTTCGGCCACCGATTGCTCCAGGGGAATCTGCGGGGTCCAGCCCAATGTCCGGCGGGCGTTTTCGATACTCGGCTTGCGGTGCTGGACATCCTCGTAGCCCGACCCGTAGTAGGCATGGCTCTCCACCCTGCGGACGCCGGCCAGCGGCGGGAAGCGGTTTCGCAAGGGGTGCTTTTCGAACTGATCGATGAGCATGCCGGCAAGATCTTCGATGGAGGCTTCGTTGTCCGGGTTGCCGATGTTGAAGATCCGTCCGTTACAGGCGTTGCCCGGATTTTCGATGATCCGGAAGAGGCACTCCACGCCGTCCTTGACATCGGTGAAGCAGCGCATCTGCCGGCCGCCGTCCACCAGCTTGATCGGCGTGCCCTCGGCCAGGTTGAGAATCAGCTGGGTGATGGCCCGCGAGCTGCCGATCCGCGCCGACTCCAGGCTGTCCAGGCGGGGGCCGATCCAGTTGAAGGGGCGGAAAAGCGTAAAGGGCAACGATCGGGTGGCGCCGTAGGCCCAGATCACCCGGTCGAGCAGTTGCTTGCTGCACGAGTAGATCCAGCGCTGCTTGTTGATCGGCCCCAGCACCAGACGCGACCGGTCTTCGTCAAAACGCTCGTCCGTGCACATACCGTACACCTCCGAGGTGGAGGGAAAAATGATCCGCTTGCCGTATTTGGCGCAATAGCGCACCACGCGCAGGTTCTCCTCGAAATCCAACTCGAAAACGCGCAAGGGATTGCGCACGTATTCGATGGGCGTGGCGATGGCCACCAGGGGCAGGACGATATCGCATTTGCGCACATGGTACTCGATCCACTCCCGGTGAATGGCGATATCGCCCTCGAAAAAGTGAAAGTCCGGATGGCCCATGAGCCGTTCCAACGCATCCGTGTAAAGGTCCATGCCGTGGACTTCGTAGGCCCCGCTGTCCAGCAGGCGTTCGCTGAGGTGGTTACCGATGAAGCCGTTGACCCCCAGAATCAGCACGCTTTGCTTGCGGGCTTTGCGGATCCGGATCTCCGGCCGCCCGCCGAAGCGCATGCCCTCCGCCAGCCCCAACTCTTCGGCCAGTTGGGCGCCGCTCAGGGTGATGCTGCCATTGCCCTGCCCGGTCACCACTTCGACGGCCCCCTGACCGCAGCGGATCACCAGGGGCGCAACCGAGAGAACTTCCCCCGGGCTGCCGGATGCGGCCTCTGTCTCACGAACGGACCAGAAGAAGCATTGGCGGTTGCCGATGTGGCTGAAGGCGCCGGGATAAGGTCGGGTGACGGCACGCACGAGATTTCTCACCGCCGATGCCGGCTGACGCCAATCCATCTCGCCGTCCGCCGGCCGCCGGCCACCGAAATAGGAGGCCAGGGATCGGTCCTGGGGCGTCCGCGGGGCGCTGCCGTCGATGATCCGCGGCAATACCTTGTCCAGGAGTTCACCGGCAGCGGTCGCCACCTTGTGGTGCAGGCTCAGGGCGGTGTCCGCGTCGTCGATGGGAATACGCCGCTGGCCCACGATATCCCCATCATCGGGCCGGGGGGTCATGTGGTGCAGGGTCACGCCGGTCTCGGTCTCCCCGTTCAGCAGCACCCAGTTGATCGGGCAGCGGCCGCGATACCGGGGCAACAGCGATCCGTGCAGGTTGAGGCAGCCGGCGGGCGGTATGTCCAGGATTTCCGCCTTCACCATATCACGGAAATAGAACGAGAAAATAATGTCCGGCGCCAGTTTGCGAATCCGTTCCACCCACAGGGGATGGTTGATGTCGTCCGGGGCAAATACCGGAATTCCCAAACCGGACGCCAACTCGGCCACCGAATCGAACCAGACCGCTTCGGTCGGGTCGTCGCGATGCGTAAACACGGCCGCGATGTCGAATCCGTTTTCCAGCAAGGCGCGGATGCCCGCGCAGCCGATGTTGTGATAGGCCAGTACAACCGCTTTCATCGCATTTTCTCCTCACATTGATTGCCACAAATGACCCGCTGGATAAAGTAGCGCGGCCTTGCCCGGACGTCATTGTAAACACGGCCGAGATATTCTCCCAAAAGTCCCATACCGATGAACTGCGCACCGACAAAGATAAACAGAATCGCAAAAAGCGTAAAAACCCCCTCGGCGGCCCACGCCGTACCGAAGATCAAACGCATGAACAAAAGGAAAAAACCGAAACCGATCCCCAGGGCCGATACGATGAGCCCCATGATGCTGAGCAGCCGCAGGGGATAGGTGGTCATGGAGGTAACCAGGTCGAACATCAGCGAGATCAGGCGTGAAAAACTGTATTTGGAGTCACCCTGCTTGCGGGCGTCGTGGCCGACCTCGATCTCGGTGGTGCGCCGGGCGAAGCTGTTGCCCAGCACAGGAATGAAGGTACTGCGCTCGTGGCACATCAGCATGGCCCGCACGATAGTGGCGCGATAGGCCCGCAGCATGCATCCGTAATCATGCATCATCACGCCGGTGCCTTCTGCACGGCCCGATTGATCAGGGCCGAGGCCAAACGGCGGAACAGGCTGTCCTGGCGGTTGGCGCGCACCGTGCCCACCACATCGAAGCCCTCATCCATGGTGGTCGCCAGGCGTGGAATCTCCTCGGGCGGGTTCTGCAAGTCCGCATCCAGGGTAACCACGATCTCGCCGGATACCTGCTCGAAGCCGGCCATGATGGCGGCGTGCTGGCCGTAGTTGCGGTTGAGAAAAACGGCCTTGATCGCTTCCGGATGCGCCGCTGCCGCGGCTTCGAGCATTTCGGCCGAACGGTCGCGGCTGCCATCATCCACCAGGATCATCTCAAAGGGCCGACCGGCACTCCGGCAGGCGGCCAGGCACCGGCGAATCAGTTCATCAAGATTGGCTTCCTCGTTGAAAACGGGAATCACCACCGACAGTTTGCAGGGTTCGCTCATCAGGCAAGGACCTCTTCTATGGCGTTGATCACATCGTCCACATCTTCGCGGGTCATCTCCGGGAACAGCGGCAGGGAGCAAATGCGCTGGGAATTCCACTCCGTATTCGGCAAGGCGCCCACGGTTTCAGGGAAGGTCTCACGGTAGTACTTCTGCAGGTGGGCGGCCCGGAAATGCAGGCCGGTTCCGATATTGCGCGCCTTGAGTTCGGCCATGAAACGATCCCGATCCAAACCCGGCCGGTCCGTGACCAGACGGATGATGTAAAGGTGCCAGGCATGTTTCATGGGGGTAGTCGGGAATGCCCAGCGGCCGGATTTCGGGAAAGGCTTCCAGCCGCTGGCCATAGTATTCGGCCAGCATCGTCCGCCGGGCATTCATCTCCGTGAGGCGCGCCAGCTGCCCCAGGCCCAGCACGGCCAGGATATCGGGCAGGTTGTATTTGTAGCCCGGTTCGAGCACCTCCGCCTGGGGGGCGCGGCCCTGGGTCTGACGGTCGAAGGCGTCCACGCCCAGGCCGTGGAATTTCAGCCGCCGCAGACGCACGGCCAGGTCCGGGTCGTCGGTGCAGACCATGCCGCCCTCGCCAGTGGTGATGTTCTTGATGGGATGGAATGAGAAGATCGCCGTTCCCCGACGACCCACCGGTTCGCCATCATAGGCCGTGCCGACGGCATGGGCCGCATCCTCGACCAGGGGAATATCGCCGTGCCCGGCGGCCAGCTCGCGGATGGGCCGCATGTCCGCCGGGGCACCGGCAAAATGGACCGGAATGATCAGGCGCGTGCGCGGCGTGATCTTCTCGGCAATGGTGTCGGGGGTGACCATGAGGGTTTCCCGATCCACATCGGCGAACACCGGCCGGGCACCGGCCAACACGATCAGGTTGACTGTGGAGACCCAGGTCATGGCGGGCGTGATCACCTCATCGCCGGGTCCGATGCCCAGCGCCTTTAGGGTAATGTGCATGCCGGCGGTGGCCGAGGAAACGCAGACCGCCGATTGACAGCCGGCGAAGTCGCAGAAGCGGGCTTCCAGCTCGGCGTTCTTCGGGCCGGTGGTAATCCAGCCGGACCGCAGCACGTCGGCCACGTCGGCGATCTCTGCTTCGCTGATGGCGGGCCGGGAAAAGGGCAAAAAAGTATCGCGCATCTGTTGGCAACCTCAATTCGTAGAAAAGGGTTCAATGGTTTTTATGGGCAATGTGATCCGCACACGGGTCCACGCGCCGGGCTCGCTTTCCAGACGGATCCTGCCGCCATGCAGACGAATAATCTGCTGGACGATGCTCAAGCCCAGCCCGGTTCCGCCATATCGCTGACTGCGGGATTTTTCAACCCTGTAGAACGGCTCGCAAACCCGCTCCAGCTCGGTGGTGGGAATGCCGTCGCCGGTATTGAAAACGATCAGCCGGACGTCCGCTGGGGTTCTTTGGACGGTGATATGAATTTCTCCGTCTTCCCGGCCATATTTAATGGCATTGTCCACCAAGTTGACCATGACCTGCCGCAACTTTTCCCCATCGCCGGCAAACGGCACGGATTGCGGGATGTCGCTCCGCAACGTGATACGCTTATCCTGGATCGCCAGATCAAAATCCTTCAACACCGATTCAATAAGGTCGCCCAAGTCAAAGGCGTCCTCTTTCAGGGTCGTGTTCAACTCCAGCGCCGAAAGGGTCAGCAGGGTCTTGATCAAGCGGTCCATCTGCAGCAGAATGCGGTTCTGGTCGGTCAACTGCCGTTTGAGTGCCACCGGCACGTCATCGCTGTCAATGGCATGATCCATGAAGAGCCGCAATATGGCAATCGGGCTTTTCAGCTCGTGGGACGCACTGGCCAAAAACTGTTTCTGCTGGTTGAACGAGAATTGCAGACGATCGAACATCTGGTTCAGGGAAATACTGAGTTCATAGAGCTCGTCCCGGCTGTTTCCCAAAGGGATTCGTTTGCTCAGGGTTTTCTCATTGATTTCCCGTGCCAGATGGTTGATCCGACCGATCGGCTTCAGGATCTGCCGGGCCACGAAGTGGCTCAAGCCGAAAAGCAGAAGAATCGACGCCGCCAGCCCCAGGGCAACGATCCAGACAAGTTCACGGATCTCCGCATCCAGCTTGACCATGGGTTTGGCAATCTGGATCCGATACCGGACGTCACCGTCTTGAACGTCAAGCAGCCTTACCCGGAAGGGGATTTTGGCATCCGGGTCTTCTCCATCCCCATGGTCAAGGGAAAACGCATGTGCCTCGGCTTCTGGGATCCACTGGCGCAGGGTCTGTTTGTCATCGCCGGGAATGATTTGCAAATCAATCGATTGGGCAAACGGCGAGGCAAAAACCAACTTGCCCTGCGGGTCGTAAACCCGAACCCATTCGTTCCTTTCGGTCCGCAGGGCATCCGGCTCCTCGTTCAGCTGCCGGATCAGCATGCGCGCCTTCTGTTCCAGCTCCGCATCGAGGATGTCGTATGGCTGTTCTCGCATTTCGAAAAAAATCGCGATGGAAAACAGCAGACTGGTCAATCCGCCGGCACCGATGATCCACAGCATGATCCGGCTGCGGATGGTCATGCGGATTCACTCCTGACGATATACCCCACGCCCCGGATGGTCTGAATCAACCGGCCGCCGTCATCCCCCAGCTTGCGGCGTAGATTCTTGATATGCACATCGATGCTGTTGGACATGGTGAAGGGATCGAATGCGTCGCCCCAGACATGCTCGGCCAGACTGAAGCGGGAGATGGCGCGATCCATATTATAGAGCAGAAACTCGAGAATGGAGAACTCCTTGGGCGTCAGGTCGATGTGCTGCCTATCGTTACGGACCTCCCGGGTGACCGTGTCGAGGCTGATGGGGCCGGCCATCAGAAGTGGTTGGCGGTGATCGCTGAAACGTCTGAAAAGCGCCCGCACCCGGGCCAGGAGCTCGCCCATGGAAAAAGGCTTGGCCAGGTAGTCATCGGCACCCAAATCAAGCCCCCGGATGCGGTCCTCCACGTCGCCCTTGGCCGTCAGCATCAGGACCGGCGTCTTGATATCGGCGGCGCGCATCTCCTTCAGGACGGCAAGCCCATCCTGTTTGGGCAGCATGATGTCCAGGAGCACCAGATCAAAGGGATTGTCGAACAACTTGTCCAGGGCCGCCTCGCCATCTTCCGCGGTCTCCAGATCATAGCGTTCCCGGCCAAGGGCCTGGCATACCTGGGCAAGCAGATCGGGTGAATCATCAACAATAAGAATTTTCATGATTGTGTTCCGGCGATTCGTCGTCTTGCTGGCCACCGCATCCCTTCCGTCGGGGGCAGGTTCGGAAATCACAGGCGGATGAACGGTGGATTAAAAGGATAATAACACAAAGTTGCCATAAATATCCATTCCATTGGGTTCGGGCAACACACCCCGGTAGCGTTTCATATGATCACGGCGCAGGACAACGATCACCGGGTGCAAGGCTTTTCGCTGGGCGGCGATCAATCGGGCCAGGGCGTTTGCGTCCGACAGCCGCCGTTGTGCCGGTGCGCGCCGAAGGCCATAGGCAAGCTCGTCCGGTGTGATGAACAACCGGACATCCTGTCGCTGGAAGGCGGCACAGACGGCCCGCACCAGATACCCGTCGGCAACGATCACGCATCGTCAGGGATCTGTTGCCGATGCCGCGCCAGCAGAAGCCCGGGCGCTTTTCTGGCGTATATCGATTCGGGAAAAATGAAGGCGGCCAGGGAAAAAAAGAGCACTCCCGCCAGGGCGAATCCGACGAGCTTTCGCGAAGATCCCGATGCATGGCGGCTCCACAGGCTTCCGCCCCCCCAGACCACCAGGCCGGCACAGGCCAAGGCCCATTTCCAAGCCTCCTGTGGGCCATAGGGCCGGGCACCCAGCATACCGGTCAGTTGATCTACCGCCAGGCCCACGGCCACCAGAATGAGCACACCGCCCCAAATGCCGGTCCCCCGGCGGAACGCGCGCCATCCGCCTTGGCCCTGGTAGCGCCATAGCCCCATGGCCATCAATGCGGCCGCCGGGGGAAAGCACGGTAGGATGTAAGTCACCAGCTTCCCCGATGAAGCCGAGAAAAAGAGAAAGGTACCGATGAGCCAACAGGTCAGGAAACGGATCCGTGAATCCCCCCAGCGGTTACGCAACCCCAGGACCGCCGCCGGCGCGACCACCGACCAGGGCAGCATGCCGGCGACAAAAACGGGGACGAAAAACCAGAAGGCTTCGGGATGCTGGCCCCTGCCGGGGTGAAGGAAACGCTGAATATGCTCCACCCAGATGAAATAGGGCCAGAAATCACCTTCGCGCCGATAAATCGCCACTCCCCAGGGCAGGATCACGGCCAGCGCGGACAAAACCGGCAGCCAGCTGGTGCGCAGCAAGGTGGCCAGGCGGCCTTCCCAGAAAGCAAAGGCAGCAAGAATCAGCCCCGGAACGACGAAGGCGATGAATCCCTTGGTGAGAAAAGCAGCGCCGATCAAGGCGCCGGCCAAAAGCAACCATCCACGGCGGTGTCCGCCTCGCCGGGTCTGGTACCCTTGAAAAAAGGCGAACATGGCCAGCGTGAGAAACATGCTGAAGAGGCTGTCCAGGACACCGAAGGTGCCGATGGCGAATGTCTCGGCGCTGGTCAGAAAGATCAAAGGCGCCAACCAGGCCGGCGGCTCTTCATCCCCCGTCCGCCGAAAGCCGAAAAACAATGCCAGGGCCACGACACCCATGGCCATGGCACCGGGAAGGCGCACGGCAAAGGCGTTTTGACCCACCACGAGCATGGCCAAGGCGTTGGCCCAATAGCCCATCACGGGTTTCTCAAAATAGACCAGGCCGTCCAGGCGGGGCACCACCCAGTCGCCGGTGGCGATCATTTCCCGCGGAATCTCGAAGTAGCGGGTTTCATCCGGCAGCAGCAGTGGCCGGTGGCTCAATGGCAGGATGTAGACCAAGAGGTACAACACGCCCAAAAGGGCCAGGACGCGATTTGCGTTGCGGCCGCCGTCCGGTAGCCGTCCAGTATATTGGGCAACATTCATGGAAATGCGTATACCAGGGCAACATGAAGGATCCGTGAAGACGCGCCTTAACGCTTCGGCCGGTCAATTCACGGCGTTCATGGTTTCTTCATCGGGAAGGGATTAAGCTTGATGGACGGGTAAAAATTCAACTTCCATGGGAATCAAACATTCGGAAAGGCGTAATGAAATGAATCGATGGTCGGAATTGAAACAAATGCTGTGGCGCTATCGCTTCAGCTTGGGCATCATGGCCGCGTGCGGCGCTGTGTATCTCGTTTTCCTGGCATGGGATACCTATGCTCCGGTGGGCGTCTCCAATGGGAACCATGACGCCATCGCCGCCATCCAAACGCAAGATCCTTCCGATTTCACCTTTGCCGTATTCGGCGACAACAAGGATGGCTATGCTCTCTTTGACGCGCTGTTGAAAGACATTGATCACAAAAAGGAGTCATCTTTTGCCGTCGCTGTGGGCGACTTTGTCAACGGTGGCAGCAAAAGCAATTATCGTCATTTCATCGGCGAACTGGATGATGATTTGGCCATTCCCCTGGTTACCGTCATCGGCAACCACGATCTTCAACAAGATGAGTCCGATGCAAATTACCGGGCCATCTTCGGCACTCCCAACGATCACTTTGCCATCGGCAGAAATGAATTCATCATCCTGAATGCCCCCACACAAAGCGGCGTGGGTCAAAAGGATCGCGAATGGCTGGCGGCCGTCCTGGAAAATGCGCAATTCATGGATAACCGTTTCGTTTTCATGCATGTTCCCCCGTTTGATCCGCGGGGCGGGCGCTTTCACAAAAACCTCCAGGACGGTGCGGACCTGATGAATCTGTTCCAGCGCTACCATGTCACCCATCTTTTTGCCGGGCATATCCATGGTTACTTCTCGGGCATCCGGCAAGGCGTGCCCTACACGATTACGGGTGGCGGTGGGGGTGAGCTGCAGGCCAGGGCCGACCGGAAGCACTTTTTTCACCACTACGTGACCGCACATATCCATCAGGGGAAAGTGGATATTCACATCAGACCCGTCAGCGCGAGCCTGGGATTGCGGGTTGCTGACGCGATGGGTGACCATTGGGTGGAATGGGGACTGCTGCTTGCCGCAGCCGGCACATTTTCGTTTAGCTTGGCATCCTTATGGGCGCAACGAAAAACAATAGGCGTCCATCCATAGGGGGCGGGATACGAATCCGTCCTTCAGTCGATGAATTCCCGCAGAATACTGTGCCGGGCCTTGATCTCGACGATCAGCCGGTCGTAACGCCGCATGCGCACGATCGACCGGCCGACGAGGTAGGTGCCAAGGACCACCAAGGCCGTGTTGATGATCAGTAGGGGAACCAGAAAGTGCAACACGTGCAGCACATCGTAGTATTTGGATGTGGCGATCAAAAGGCTGGTCACCGACAGCGGCAGGGCCAGCACGGCGATGCCGGTACGCATCACGGCCAGCGAGGTGCGCTTCTCGGCCAGGATCAACTGGGCTTCGTTAATGGCAATGGCGCCGGATGCGGCTTTTTCGTCACTCAACGTTCAAGTCTCCCTTGGCTTGCGGGTTGGCCCGCCGGTCCGGGGTATCCGGGGTCAGCGTGTTCAACACCGCCGCAACGACTGGGTTCTGGCGCATGCCGTCTGTCGCGTTGGATCGTCTGGCGGTCACACCACCCCGTAAACCAAAAGCATGGTCGCCACGGCAAGGGCGTGAAACAACCAGGCGATCAATATGCTGTGGGAACGCTCCCGGATCATGCCGGCACCGATACCGAAGAATCCGGCCACGGCGATGTGTTTGAGCAAGCGGTAACTGGTCAGGGTTGCCATGGGGGTGGGCGAAAGCAGAACGCCTTGAATGCCGATGGCCAGGGCGTATAACAAAGCGGCACCAATCGTCGGACCCGAGAAGAACCAACGGCTTTCGGAATCCTGGATACTGGCCAGTTGGGCCATCATGCCGTGGATGAGCCCCCGGAAGAGCAACTCCAGGGAAAGTGGAATCAGAATCAGGGCAAATGCCCAGCTCAGATAACGGTCGGCGGCAAACAGGGCCTTGTCCGGCGCGAGCATTCCACCGGTCAACCCGCAAACGACGGCCAGGGGCAGCAGTCGCCACCAGTCTTTGCCGGCCGGCAGCATGAGCCCGAACTGCCAGGGTCGCCGGAAGGCCAGGATGAACAACGTCAAAGCCGTGACCACCAAAAGGGCCGCGTAAAAACCGAATGCATGGCTGCGGATGGGTGCACTGAGCTGCGTCAGACCGAACCAGCGCATCGGCAGCCAGTTCTGCGCCGTGGCGATGGCGGCCAGCAGGATCAGCAGGCAATAGCCGGCGCTGACCAGAAATCGTTTGATATGACGAATGTCACTGCGTTTCTCGATCACGTCACGACAGGCCGAAGCGATCTCGGCCGGGGTCAGTTTGGTCCCCTGATCACGCGGAGAACCGCCGATATCACCGGACCCTCCCCAGCGGCTGATGCCCATTCGGCCCTTGACCGCCGGATCCATGTAGTTCAGCCGCTGGTAGACGTCTTCCAGGTTGACCGGCATGAACAGGTCCATCTGTCGCAACGTGTAGGTTTTCTCATCCTTGCGCAGGGCCACCCACCCCAGGCGGTTGCCGTAAAGTTTGGTCAGGTGGGGCTCCAACTCGTAGATGCCCAAATCCGAAGCGACCACCACGGCGATGCGGTTGTTGGTCAGCTCGACGCGGGCCAATTCCTCAACGCCCTTGAAATCATCCAGTTCGCCGACCTTGATGAGAAATTGATCCAGCTTGCGCAGCACACTCATGGTGTACCCGATAAAATCGGTCTTGGTCCACTCTCCGGCCTTCTTCAGATCCAATTCATCGGCGCGCAGACGATCGATGACCCGCATCAGCTTTTGCATGAGTTCCGCGGGCAGGGCGGTAAGTTCACGCAGCTCCAGGCCGAGGGAATCGATGACGCCTTCCAAGCGGACCAAAGCGAAAAGCGCCCGTCGGTTGATCGCCTCCCGATTGTTGACCCGCTGATGGTTGAGGATGATCCAGATCGCCAGGACCGTATCCAGATCGGGTTCGTTGGCGAAGATCTTCCACTCCCGATCCCGCAGGTCCAGCCCCTTGACGCACATGATCAGGGCCTGCTCACAGGTGGAGAGGGTGAATGCCCGCACGCAGCCTTCATGGTGATCCAGGTTGTAGACCTTGCGTTCGTGGTCGAGAAAGGGTTCGGCCTGGGCCACTCCGTCCAGATAGATGGTCCCCGGAGCCGCTTTGCGCACGGCCGATGTCGCGACAGTCATGCCGGCCTTGACGATCACCTGCAGGTTGGGCGCCTCCAGGCAGGTCAGCACCCTGTCCGGCCCCACCTCCTTGACCGCGTAACGATCCGGAAAATTGCTGCCGGTGGTATCGGCTTTGAGGTTTGCCTCTCCCAGAACGAAAGGTGATTGATCCGTTTCTCCCATGTTCGCAGTCTCATCCTGAGATTAGATCCAAATGATCCGCATGAAAAATCTTGCTCTTCATCAATAACAATCAGTGAAAGGGGGGTCAACAGGTTAATCCCGGCCGGCAATCATCACAGGACCCGGCCATGGTTGTCAAATTCCAGCCCCAGATCCTTCTTTTCATCATCTGAGAGAAACTTGACCGACATGATTTCCACCGGATCCGGTTCGTCATGGGTGGGCACCACCGTCAAGCTGACCCAGGGCTGGTCCTGGCGCATGCCGGAGGTAATCATGCAAAACAGGTCGCAGGCGGTCACATCGTAACCATCGGACTTGATCCACCGGGAGATGAACCGGGTAAAGCCGCCATAGCGTTTGCCGAACCATCCGGCAGCCTCGGCAGCCGGTACCGGCAAGGCGCAGATCACATAAAACGCGCTGCCCTTGATCATGGAAGAGCACCCTTGGTCCGGGTCCGTGCGTACCTGTTGCATGTTTTCCCATGCCTGGACGGCGATGGCCGATACCATGGCTTCGGAAAAATAGGTTTCCACGAATTGATTGTATTTCCCGCCGAGCCGGCGGATTTGTTCCAGGTGCTGCACCAGACAGTCCTGAAAACGCTTCTCCGGCTCGGCCACCGCGGAATGGATACTCGGCGGCTCACCCATCGCGGCGCCCAAAGCCGTGATGTCCAGCATCACGGTGTCCCCACTGATCAACTGATCCAAGCGGATGAACTTGAACACCCGGTCGGCGAACTGGATAAGGTCTCCACTTTTCAGCTTGGCGGGCGTGTGGGCGGTCACCCGCTGGCCATTCAGGCGGGTGCCGTTGGTGCTGCGCTGGTCTTCCAGGAAGAAAGTGCGGTCACGATACACGATGGTGGCATGCAGGTTGGAAACCGTGGGCGCGGCCAGTACCAGATCGTTGCGACTGTCGCGCCCGATGGTCAAACGGGCCTGGTCATAACGGTGAACGGCGGTGTCACTGTCATCCAGGGGCTGGAGTTCCCAATTCGGCGGAAATGGCGCTTCCATGAGGGGAACAGATATCGGGCTGGCTTTGGGCGGCGCCACCGCAGGCGGTCGGTTGAATACCTTGAACACCAAAAAAGCCACGAGCACGATGAGAAGGGCAATGATCAGCAGCATGGGCAGGGAAATGGTTCCGAACCCATCCGGGGTTTCGGGCGGGGCCGGTGCCGGCGGTGTTTCCGTCGGGGAAGGCGGCGGTGCGGTCTGGGTGACAGCGGGAGGGACCGGTGGCACCACCGGCGCGGGCGATGGCGCCACTATCGCCACCGGTGCCGTCTCTTCCACGGAAGGCAGCAGGTGGGCCTGGATTTGATCCAGAACACCGGCGATATCCTCGGCGCGCGTGGCCCGGAAATAAACGCCGTCGGTGCGCGAGGCCAGGGTCTGGATCAGCGGAAAGTCGGCCTTTTCGGTAAAGGCGATGCCCAGGATGTGAATCCCCGATGCCGTGCAGTCATCGACCAGGTCGGTTTTCAGCCAACGGGTTAGCTCCGCGTCCTTTTTCGGGCTCCCCGTGTCCACGATGCCGTCGGTCAAAAAGATGATGCTCTGCCGGGCATCGGGCCGACCGGCGGTTTTGAGTTCGTACACGGCCCGCTCCAGACCGGCGGCGCTGTCGGTGAATCTCCCCCGGTAGTCGATTTGGTTCAGGCTTTCGGTCAATGCCTGGCGCGTCTTTGGGTCGGACAGGGACGACAGGGGCTCCAGCAAACGGGCCTGCTGGTCGAAGCGCACCATGGCCACCCGGGCGCTGGCAGGCAACTGCGCCAAGAAGGTCGAAACCGTCTTGGGCATGAGAAATGCCGGGTCGTTCTTGCGCATGCTGCCGGAATTGTCGATCACGAGGACAACATCCGCCAGACCCTCGGTTTCCGCATGGGCACACGGGCCCGGAATTGGCAGTCCCCACCAAAGGATTGCAAAAACTGCCACCAGCAGCGGAATACACATCCCCTGCCCTGCCTGCTTGATACGGTCCATAATGGCCTTTCCTGGCCCCTTAGAAAATAGGAACCGGTTTCCACGCACGGGATTTTTCGGCATCGCTGATCACGGCCGGTATGGCGGGGTAGACCGTGCCGCCCTACGGATATCCATCGACAATGGCATCCGATAGAGGGACACGCGCCTGGGATGGCCGGTACATATCTTTTCTCAGATAGCCAATGGCGGGCGGAAAGTCAATTCAGAGATTGGGCGCATCAAAGCCCCATGGACGGGCATCCATGGTGTCAGGCCGCCTGTGGCAGGCGAAAATGGCCGATAATGGTCCAGCGATGGACGCGAATACCCAGCCTGACGATGCCGGTGAGAACATCCTGTTCCGTGGTATGGCCGGGGAAGACCAGGGGGACCCGCGGTGCGTTGTGGATGACCAAGGGACGCCCGGAAAAAGAGACCTTGCGATCGGAGATGACGCCGATGTGAAGATGGCTTGTCGAACGGGTGCGCCAGACAACGATGTCTCCCGCTTGCCATCCGCCATACGGCCGGTGAGCATCCACGGACAGTTGGCGAAAGTGACGCCTGAAATAGCGTAAGAGGATCCATACCCGGCGATGATCGATGAAGCGATCGGGCGGATGCCGATCATAGGCGCCGGGATGATCGCGGATATCCCGGTAAACCGCCGCCTGCAGATCCACCCCGGCATGGCGCAGGGCGCGCACCACCAGATCGGCGCAGATCCCCTGGTCCGGGCGGACATCCCCGTTGGGATAGACCGCATGGGGCTGCCGCCGGCCGTCACGGTATACCGGCGGGAAGTACACATCCAGCATCCGGCGGTTGTAACGGGTCCGTTTTTGCAGCTCCAACCGGGCCCCGGCGAGAACCGGATGACAGGCAGCGGCCGACCGGCCATCCGGCATGCTCCACTCACCCATCCGGCCGGCAACCAGCGCCGCCGTAACCATGAGGAGCAACACCCATCCAAGCCGACGGATCATGACGCCACGCCTTCCGAAGTCGAAGCTGCATCAAGGACGCTATCGGTGGCGCGCATGGCATACCAGTCCACCCGCCGGGTCAGGAACATGACCAGGGCCAGGAGCACGAAGAGGCCGAGGCTGCCCATCAAGAGGGCATAATCGGTCAACTGCAAGAGGATGTACAGATATCCGTAGAGGACCGTCAGGATGCCCCCGACCATGACTGCCATGCCCGTGCGCTGCAGAATCGTGCGGGCGTACGCGGTGATCAGCCGATGACGGCGACCGAGGCGATCAAATAGGCCAGGCCGAAGGTGGTTTGTTCGCTGATGGAGAGTAAAAGGGCATAAAAAATAATGATTGCCAGGCCGACCAATAAATACTGGATCGGATGGACCCGCTGGCGGTGCATCACCTCGGCCAGAAAAAAGGCCATGAAAGCGAAAACGATGAACATCAGGGCGTACTTGGCCGTCCGCATGGTTTTCTGGTAAATGTCGACCGGTGTGAAGAGGCTCACGCCAAAGGCCGATTCCGCCAGATTTTGCCCCCCGCCGGTCCAACTCTGGGGATAATTGCGGTTCAAATGCAAAACGTTCCACTGGGCGGTGAACCCGCTGGTGGTGACGTCACGTTCCACCGGCAGGAAGGCGCCGCTGAAGCTGGGATCGGGCCAGGCGGAGTGTAGGCTGACCTGGTTGGTGCGTCCGACGGGAATGAAATCCAGCCGCTCGCTGCCGTTGAGATTGAGCACAAACCGGAAGCCGTTTTGCGATGGCGTGGCGCTCAGATCCACCGCGGCGCTGACACCGGATTTAAGCACATCCCGCGTGGCCATGCCCGGCTCCATGGACAAGGAACGTCCGCCAAAAGTGCCTTCGATACGCTCGCGAATGCCGCGCATGTCGCTGATACCGATGGCCAGGAAGGCATCTTCCCATAAAAGTTCCCCATCCGGGATACGGTTGTCGTTGGCCAGGGACTGCGGAAAGCGTCCCTCGATGACCAGGCGGCTCTGGTAGAGCACGGCTTGATAGATCCCCCGGTAACGGACATGCGGGGTGACCTCGCCGGTGACGGTCAGGGCATCGGGCAGAAGGTGCAGGTAACGGGTGACGCGAATCTGCTTGCCTTTCTCATCGAGAATCACCTTATGGTAAGGTACCGAGAGAATCGGCCCGCTGAGGGTCTGGGCGGCACCCCATTTGGCGTTGATTTCGTTAACGACCTTCTCCTGTCGCCAATCACGCTCACGAATCAGGGACCGGACCATGGAGACGGGGATGAGCAGAATCAGAATCAGCACGCAGATGGTGAGAAGTTTGAATGTCACCGACCGGCCGATCCGGAAGGTGGCGCTGCGCAGGGTTTCATTCAGGTTCATGGCGTTTCCTTTCATGAGGGGTTATCATGGGCAAAGCCTATCGCGGGGGCGTGAAAGGGGAATGAAGACTGTGTGAAAAAGGAATGAAAAGAGAAAGCGGAAAGACGATCAGCCGGCCAGGGGAAGGGTCAAAAGGGCACGTGCGCCGGTGGGGCGGCGGTTTTCCAGGCGGATATCGCCGCCGTGCAAAACGGCGATCTCCCTGACGAGATTGAGGCCCAGGCCGGTGCTTTTCTCGCCGCTGCCGGGCCGGCCCAGGGAATAGAATTTCTCAAACACCCGGTCGCCGGCAAAGGCCGGGATGCCGGGCCCCTCGTCTTCGATGCTCACGGTCAGATCGTTCCGGCCTTGGATAAGGCTCACGCGCAGGGTTCCCTCGACCGGGCTGAAATCGATGGCGTTCTGGAAGAGATTGAAGATCGCCTGGCGCAGGAGAAACGGATCGGCGAAAATCGGTGCACTGGCATCGAGATCGAGTTTCACGTGGATCCGCGTGTTGGCCAGCATGGGCCGGATTTCATCGATCACCTGCCGTACCGTTTCGGCCGGATTCACCCGGGACGTCTGTTTGAGGGCCTGCATGCCCTCGATGGCCGACAGGGCCAGCAGCCGCTCCACCAGGCGGCGGATACGCTCGGCCTCCTTGCGGATATTGTCCAGAAAGCGCAGCCGCTGGGCCGGCGGCATCTCCTCCTCGAGCAGTTCGGCCGCGCCGGCAATGGCCGCCACCGGGCTTTTGATTTCATGGGTGAGTGCCTGGACGTAGCGCTCCACGTAAGCCCGCCCTTCCAGTGCCCGGCGCATCTTCTCAAAAGCGCGCCCCATCTCGCCGATTTCACCGCTGCCCAGGCGGGGAAGGGTCGCCTTGTGCCCCAGGCGCACGGCATTGGCGTAATCGGTGAGGCGCTTGATGGGTCGGAAAACGAAAAACATGAAAACGGTGCTGATGGCCACCACACAGATGCCCGCGGCAACGGCCTTGCGCATGACCTGCCGGCGGGCAATCTCCAGGAACCGGTTGATGTTGGCCGTGGGCTTGCCAACGGTCAGCACGCCGGCGATCTGGCCCCCAACCATCACCGGCGCGGCCACATACAGGGTGGAGAGGTATCGCTGGTCCGCATCCTCATGGCTGGTGCGGGCCCCGTACTGGCCCCGCAGGGTCAGGTAGACATCGCGCCAGGCGGAGTAGTCGGCGCCTTTAAGGCCGGGATTGCGTGAATCGAACACCACGATGCCGTGGGCATCGGTCACATAGACGCAAAGATCCGTGGTGGTCTTCTCCAACTGGTAAATCCGGGCCGAAAAGGCCTTGTCGTAAACCTCGTCGAAAACCGCCTGCAACTTTTCGGCGGACCGGCGTCCGTCGGCGATTTCGGCAGCCACAAACCCGGCCAGGAGCCGGGATTGGTCCACCAGTACCTCCTCCACGCCCTCCAGATAGCGGGTGCGGATATTGCCCAGGAAACCGTAGGTGAGAAAGTAAAAACCGACGCCGAAAATCAGCAGATAACCCAGCAGGATCTTTATACCGAGCCGCATTGTTCCGCTTTCAATGCATAGCCGACCCCGCGGAAGGTCTCGATGGGATCGAGATCCGGTCGCACGGCTTTGAGCTTCTTGCGCAGATTCTTGATATGCGCGTCGACGGTACGATCCGTGCTCATCTCCGGCTGGTCCCATACCCGGGCCATGAGGCTCTCGCGGGAAAATACCCGACCCGGCCGCTGATCATCAAGGCCAGCATCTCGTATTCGATGCGCGACAGGACGAGGGGCTGGCCATAGAAGGCGATCTGCCGTCGGGACGCATCCACCCGGAAGCCCGCCTGGCCGGGCGGCACCGAGGTATCGATCGACGGCTGGCTGCGACGCAGCACGGCCCGTACGCGGGCGGCCAGCTCCCGTGGAGAAAAGGGTTTGACCATGTAATCATCGGCACCGATCTCGAGCCCGACGACGCGGTCGATTTCATCGGACCGGGCGGTGAGAAAAATCACCGGGACGGGATACTGGCGCCGGATCGCCTTGCACAGCTCGAACCCATTGATGTCGGGCAGGCCCACGTCCAGAACAACCAGATCGATCGGCTCGCTGGCCAAAAGCGGCAGCACCGCCGCACCCAGGGCATGCCAACGGGTGGCAAAGCCTTCGGTCTCCAGGGCAAAGCGGATATTCTCCGCAATGGCCGGTTCATCCTCGACGATCAGTATGGTTCGGTTCATCAGGCCGCTTTCGGCAGGATCGGCTTCGGCGTGATCGGCGTGTCGGGCCCATGGATATCCGTTTCAGCCATCAGCGTTTCCAGGATCGTACGCGGGTTGCGCACACCATCGTGTCCGTCCAGAGACAGGCCATTTGACCACTTCTGGATGGCCCCTATTTATCAATTTTAAATGACCCTGAGAAGCACAATCTACATCCGGGCAAGGAATCAAATCACCCTCGTGCCCCTGGCCGGATCGGCTGCGGAATCAACCCGAAACTTTTATTTTCATTTGATTTCGTTTACCATTGCAGGTAGACAGAAAAAGGATAGAGCACCACGCGCGCAGTCTTTGCAAGCGCTGTTGGCACCAGTGGAACCCGCATTTTGACGCTCCGCAAAATGGATGGCCGAATGAAAGGTAACGCGCACCGCACCCCATGGGTGTGCCAGCGGATGATCCAATGCGTTTTCATCTTGTGTCTGGCAGTGTTTTTGACCGCGCTGACGCGCGTCCCGGCCCGCGGAGACGCCGCCGGGCCGGACCCGGGCATCCGATTTCCCGCACCGGCCAGTGAAATGGCCCAGGTCATCACCGATTGGTTGGAACGCCAGGGCCTCACGGTGCATCGGGATTCTCCGGCCATCGGTCATTTCCACCTGTCGGCCGACCGGCCGCGCGAGCACTGGTACGTGACCATCCATCCCCAATCCGCTCTGGCATCCACGGTGACAGTGGTATATGATGGACCTCGACCCAGCGTGGCGGCCTGCCAGGAGCTGCGGGAATACGTTGAAGGGTATCTGCGGAATCCGCTATCGGCCTTTTTGCCACCGCCATACCGCCAGCCGCAGCATATCCCCACGCCCGTATTGGAAAAATTCGAAGCGGTGGTCTGTATTCGGACCCGCTCCACGCAGGAAGCGGTTCAGTTTTCCGGCGTGGTGGTCGATCCGGACGGGCTGGTGCTTTGCACGGCCCATCACCTGAAAGACCACCAGCAGGTCATGGTAACGTTTCACGACGGCACCGAGCGGCCGGGAACCATCACCCGGCGGGATCCGCATCGCGACCTGGCCCTGGTCAGTTGCGCGGCCAGCAATCTGTTTTTCGTGCCGATCTCGAACGGCCGCGCTCTGCTCGGCATGGGGGAACGCGTCTTTTCCATCGGTTGCCCCAACAACCGGGGCGGCACGCTCTCGGTGGGTATCATCAACAGCCCGCCACGACGGATGGGTGACCTGCCCTTATGGCAGGTTGACATGCCGACCTATCCGGGCAGTAGCGGCAGCCCGGTATTCGACGTTCAGGGCCGCCTGGTGGCCATGGTCAAGGGACGCTACCGCGGAACCGCCACCATCGGATTCCTGACGCCCATGGAAACCATCCTTTTGTTTTTAAAGGACAACATCGGAAGCTAAACCGGGAAACGGCCGGCCGGAGCCTACGGGCCCTTCAAACGCACCGCCGTCGCCACCCTCCGGCGGCCGAGCCCCCCGACACAGGAGGAAAACGCATGCGCAAAAAAAAGATCGTCTGGTGGGCGGGCATACTGGCCGCGATCCTCTTCTGCTCCCCACCGCTGATGGCCGGTGCGCCGATCACCGCCGGCCAGACGGCTCCTGACTTCACCCTGAAGGATGCCCAGGGAACCCCCTTCGTCCTTTCGGCGTTGAAAAACCACCAGATGGCCGTGCTCTATTTTTTCAACGCGGGCTCGCGTCCCAGCCAGGAGGGATTGACCTACCTGAACAACCTGAAAAAGAAGTATTTCGACAGCAATCTGGTCGTCTGGGCGGTGACCATGAGTCCGGCCGATAAGGTGACGCGCTATGTCAAGCAAACCACACCGGCCTTCCCGGTGCTGCTCGATGGCGGAACGGTCAGCGACTTGTATGGCGCCCGAACGATTCTGCCTTCGTTTGCGTCATCGGCCCGGATCGGCAGGTAATGGATGTTTTCCAGGGCGGTGGTAAAAGCACGGAGGTCCTTTTGGTACGCCTGGCGGAACGGACCTTGAGCCGCAAGCAAACCGAGGTGGCCAAGGCCATCAGTGACACGGTCATTGCCAAGAACCCCAAAAACATTGCCGCCAAGGCGGTCAAGGGCTATGCGGAGATCAAATCCGGTAATCTGGCCAAAGCCGAAACCCTCTTCAAGGAGGTGGCCGCCGCTCCCGGTGACGGGGAAGTGATTGGCAAGGAGGGACTCAGTGCCGTTTACGTGCAGAAAGGCGAGGACGCCAAGGCCCTGGCCCTGGCCGATCAGGTGACCCAAAAGGCACCCCAGCGCAGTGCCGCCCATCTGGTCAAGGCCGATGTCCTCTACCGCCAGAACAACAAGGCCGCCGCCGAAGCGGAACTGAAATCGGCCACCGTTGCGACGGCCGAGTCGCCGCGTCAAAAAGCCGCGGCCTTGAACCTTTACGGGCGTTTCCTGGCCAGCGAGGGAAAAACCGACCAGGCCCGTAAGCTGTACGACCAGGCCGTGGCGGTGGACCCGTACTTCGTGGAAGCCACGGCCAACAAAGGGATGACCTACCAGCGTGAAGGCCAGTGGGATAAGGCCCTGGCAGCTTACCGGCAGGCATCCGACGCCAGCACCGACGCCGCGGACAGCATTGCCACGCTGCTGGCGCGCAAGGCCGAGGAGATGGTCGCCCTGCAAAAGGATGCCGATAAACGCCGGCAGATCGACAAACTGGTCAGGGAGCTGGCCGAACGCTATCGCAACCAAAAGCTGAACCCGGCCAAGGCGCGCGATGAATGGACCTCCCGGCCGCTGGTCTTCTCGTTTATCGACTTTGCCGAAAAGGGCGGGCTGGCCGAACGGGACGGCATCTCCACGATCCTCACCGATCAACTGGCCGACCAGCTGACTGCCTCCGGCCGGGTCAAGGTGGTGGATCGCGTGATTCTGAATCAGCTGCTTGCCGAACTCAACCTGGGATCCTCGGAACTGGCCGACCCCGAGACAGCCCTGCGCCTGGGACGGGTCATGGCCGCGCGCCTCATGGGCACGGGCAGCCTGTTCATCATGCCCGGCGATACACTGATCAATCTGCGGCTCGTGGATACGGAAACCTCGGCAATCGCCAAAACGCTGACCCGCGAGTTGGGGCCCGAATCGAATTGGAACCAATCCCTGCTCCAGCTGAACCGTGACCTGCTGACCGCCATCGTGGCCAGTTACCCCCTCAAGGGGTTTGTGGTCCAGATGGCCGGCGATCAGGCCATGATCAACCTGGGAAGCAATCAGGGCATGGTCGAGGGCACCGTGCTGGATGTGATCGAAGAGAGCGCGCCCATCGAGTACAAAGGCCGGGTTCTCAAGGGACGCCCCAAGATGGTGGGACGGCTTGAGGTGGTCAGCGTGGAACCGGATCTGTGCTATGCACGGGTCGTCAACAAGAAACGGAATCTGAAACGCGATGACAAAGTCAAGGAAAACCCAACGGCGATCTGATGAAAGACACCGGCTGGCGGCCATGGGGATTGCCGGCCGGCTGGCAATCCTGATTTTGATGGCCCTGGCGACCGGGTGCGCGGGAACGCCGCGAACGCCCCCGGCCGGAC
>NZ_BBCC01000102.1 GCF_001311845.1 Desulfosarcina cetonica JCM 12296
CCACGCCGAAGGCCCCCATCAGGCCCGGCTCGGGCGGCACCACGATGGGTTCACCCACCAGGGCCGCCATGGCCACCGGAACGGCGCGGTTGTAACAGACCCCGCCCTGCATGAAGATGCGCCGGCCCACCGGCCGGTGACCTTTGACGCGGTTGGCATAGTTCATACAAATCGAATAGACCAGCCCGGCGACGATCTCCTCACGGCCGATACCTTCGTGGATGGCGTTTTTGATATCGGAGGCGATGAACGCGGCGCACTGATCGTTGAAATTGGGCGGGGCGCTGCCGCGCAAGGCCAGATCGGCAATATCGGTCAATGCGATGCCCAAGGTTTCCCGGGCCGACTCCTCCAGAAAGCTGCCCGTTCCGGCCGAGCAGGCTCGTTCATGGCATAGTCCGAGGCCACGCCGGCGGTGATGTGCGTGTACTTGGCATCCTGGCCGCCGATCTCGAAAAGGGTATCCACGGATGGATCGAAGTGCACCGCCGCCGTGCAGTGGGCGACGATCTCGTTGATCACCGCGTCGGTGCCGGCATGCAGCCCGGCAATCTGCCGGCCGCTGCCGCAGACGCCTAGACCGACGATCGCAAGGGTCTCCGGGTCGGTCGTCCGGCGGACCTGGTCCAGCAGATCCGCATAACACCTCCGGGCGGCGGCCACCGGATCACCGTTGGTGCGCAGGTAAACCGAGGCCAGCATGGCCTTGTCCGCCTGGCGCAAGAGGACTGCTTGGTGGTGGTGGAGCCCACATCGAGGCCCACAATGGCCGTGTCGCCGGCCTTGGCGGTGGCCCGGGTCATTTGTTTGAAGGTCACCTGGCCGATAAAGCGGCTCAGCGGCGGTAATTGTTCGAAGCGCACGGCCTGGCGCCGGAAGAGGGCTTCGGCACCGGTGAATGGGCGCGTGGGGTGGTCCAGGGCCCACATGGCGGCGCCCAGGGCTTCGAAGTAGGGGCTTCGGCCGGCACGATCAGCTCCTCGATCTGTTCGCGCAGGTGCGCCACCAGCATTTGGTTGCGCGCCACGCCGCCGACCAGCATGATCCGGCGCCGCGGTACTTTTCTCAGCAGATCGAGGATTTTTTGGGCCATCATCCGGCAGAGGCCGGCGGCGATCCGTGAACGGGGGATCCCCTTGTTGGTGGCGTGGGTGCAGTCGGACTTGCAGAACACCGAACAGCGTGCCGACAGGGGATAGGGCGCCTCCTGCAGGGACCATTGGGACGCCTCGTCCAGGGTGACGTCCATGCGGCGCAATTGCTGCAGGAAAAACGCCCCGGTTCCGGATGCGCATTTGTTGCCGGTGACCACATTGGCGATGTTGCCGGTTGCGTCGAGGATGTAGGCCATGAAAGTTTCGCCACCGGCAGAAATGATGGCCGGACAATCGACGCCTTCGGGCTTCAGGAGGCGGTAGGCCAGACTCACCGCCTCGGGTTCGGAAATGGCGGTGAGATTGACGCTGTCGCGTAGCTGACGACCGGTGATCACGAGGCGGTCGCAGGACCATGGATCGAAATCCGCCAAGGTCTTCAGCAGGGTCTGTCGCGGATCGCCTTCGTGGGGATAGCTGCCATGGCGCAGAATCCGGATGTCGGTTTTTGGGGCGTCGTTGTCGTCGGTCGTCTTGCCGATGCAGGCGACCGAAACGGTGGAGGCGCCCAGGCATACGCCCATGGAAACGGTCTGGGATGGAGACCCCGGCTGGGTTGGCCGGATCTCCGATGGTCCATGGAAGCCGTTGATGGATGCAGGATCGTACATACGGGTTTACGGGCCGGATGATGGTCTTGTTGGCAAGGGAAGGCCATCGCGTGCTGTCGGCGGATGGCGCAAACAGGCACGGATGGCCTGTTCAGGATCGTTCGGAATGATTTCGATGGTTATGTTAATCCGGTTAAACCCGGAATGTCAATGCGCGCCGACGGTTCCGAATGGCTTTATCAGAAACCGGTGCGCCCCTTTTCCTTCATCAATTGCTCCAGCCCGTCCAGGACGTGCCGCTTGACGTGTTTGATATGCTTCGAAAGACGCTTTTGGCGCCCGCCAGATTGCCGTCGCGGATATGGTTGAACAGTTCCTTATGGGCCGTGTCGGCCGTGTCCATGGAGGTGGAAAACAGAATGTTGCCGCCGTATTTGAGGTAGAGCCGATCAAACAGAAGGCGCAGGGTCTGCTGCTGGACCTGATTGCCGGAAAGCGCGGCCAGGGTGAGGTGATATTCCATGTCCTTGAGCAGTCGGTCATGCAGATAGACTTCCCGGGATGCTTTGAGGTGGGCATCCAAGGCGGTTTTCAGTCGCTTGATCGCCGCCGGGTCAAGGCGGCGCATGGTCTGGGTGAGCAAAGCCAGCTCGATTTGTTCCCGAAATTCGTAAATTTCCTCCACTTCCTGGGTGCTGATGGGCTCGGTATAATAGCCGCGATGACGTTCATGGCGAACGAGTCCCTGAAATTCAAGCCATTTCAGCGCCTGGATGACCGGTGTCTGACTCATGCCCAAACGTTCGGCCAGATCCCGGTAGGCGATTTTCTGTCCTGGCGCGATTTCGTTGTGGAAAAGCATTTGCCGAATGCCCTGATAGGCCTTGCGCGTGTGGCCGGCATTCGACGTCGTTGAGGTTGCAGAGGGGGTCATGGCGTCCTTTCCTGTGCAATTGAGAAAGTGCATCGCCGGGGCTACCGGGAAGCCCCGATCCGTCATCGGTGACGAATATTTGATCAAATTTATGATTAAATAAAAGCATTGAAAAAGTCAATACGGGGATGCCGATACGGCAGGGAACTCGCAGATGGACCGATTTTCGGTTTTTCAGAGAAAGAGAGTGTGTGAAAGCGGGTTTGCGGGGAAGGCCGGTGACGGCCCGCCTTCCCCGGTAGGGAAAGGAATCCTTGACCGGATTACGGTTTTAGGGAAAATCGCCAGGCGCAATACCATGCATCCGGATGGTCATCCGGAGGACAGCCGATGCATTCGGTTTGGATACGAGGATCAATGGCGCGGGCAAAATAGGTATACTCAACCAAGCCGCCGGATTTGCAGGGGTAGTCATCAAGATTCTTGGCCTTGCGGGCCGCTTGGACGCGGCAGTCGTTCATCCGGAAAATAAAGGCGTCGGGACCGTCGTCCTCGAAGGATTGGACATTGATGCGGGCATAGATACGAAAGCTGAGCGCTTTTTTCAGGCCATCCAGGCCGGGCTGGTCGCCGAGGTCAAGAAACCGCCGGATGGCCCAGGCTTCAAAGGGGGAAAAGTGCGCCCAGCAGGAGTCGTTACAGCGTTTGGCATCGTTCATGCCGTTGGTGAATTCCACAGACTGGAACCATACCCCATCGTTGGCCAGCCAGTTGATCGAGGCGCCATCCAGCAAAGCGGCCAGTTCTTTTTTATCCATATTCAGCAGGGGAACGGGAATACCGTCCTGCAGCTCGAAGCCCAGGATTTTGCCCAGCCGCTTGAGCTGGATGCCAAGACTTCTCGACGAGGCCTCGGAAAGGCATTCAAGGGCCTTTTCCATACCCATCTGATGGCGGATTTCGGTGAACCAGAGGGCGTAATGGATGATGGTCCGATGCATCACATCCATGATCAGACGGGCGGTTTGCGGTTGATCCAGGTCATCGATGGTGTTGACGGGCAGGGTCATGACACTCTCCTTTTGTCGGATTTTAGAGAAACGGTAAATGGGGAGAAATCGGGCACCACTTTAGAGAACGCCTTGCGGGAAGTCAATAATCACGAACATTATCTCAAAATCAAATCGACGGAGCATCATCGAGCATGGCGATCCGTGATCACCTTAATGCGAAACCCCGAATGGGGGCATGGGAACGGTCCATGCGGCGGATGCGGGCCCGAAAGCCGGACAGGCTCGGACAGTGGGAAAGATGGACCAGGTGTGCCGGACAGTCGCAATCGGACGCCCCGAAACCGGCGACGGGGCAGCGTGCGCCGCGGATGCCGGACAGCACGGCAGCCCAGGCGTGCTCGCGTTTAAGTGGATCAACCGTGGTCCACACGGCCACGGGGATCATGGCGCCCTTGATATAGTCCACATGCCAATGCGGGCGAGCCGATGGTTTCAGGTGGTGGCCCAGCCGGGCGCGCAACCCACCGGGGCCGAAGGCGCTGCCCACATACACCCAATACCCGACAGGCAGTCGGATCAACCCCAGACGGCCCACTCGGGTGCTGACTGGCGCGTCACAATGGAAAACCAGCGCATAGGTTCCCGGTTCCCCTTGGAGAGCGGCGAGTAGATCCGGCATGGGCAGCGCTCCTTGCTCGACAAGTGACCAGCATCGCTATGCATTAACCCAATCCTGACGGTTCGTCAAACCGTTTGGTGATGGCGTCGCCCTTGCACGGACATCGGCTTCTTGACTTTACATTACCCGCTAATTCGGCTAATCCTTTTTTCCGTTGTACACGAATCCGTCATAATTGGCGAACCTGGAGCGGTGGTGAGTCAATGCTTCAATATCATACAATCGAAAACGTTTTGGCCGGGTTGGGCCGTATGGTCATCGCGCCGATTCAGGAACTGGGTCGGACGACGATTTTTTTCCTCCAAGGTCTCCTGCATCTTTTTTCCGTTCCCATTCAGGCAGAAAAAATCGTCGATCAGATCTATTTCATCGGTTCGAAATCGATTTTCGTCGTTTGCCTTACCGGCGCGTTTACCGGAATGGTCCTGGGGCTTCAAGGATACTACACCCTGGTCAAATTCGGCTCGGAGGGCATGCTCGGCGCTGCCGTGGCCTTGAGCCTGATTCGTGAGATGGGGCCTGTATTAAGCGCCATCATGGTGGTGGCCCGTGCCGGATCGGCAATGGCCGCCGAAATCGGCATCATGCGCATTTCCGAGCAGATCGATGCCTTGGAAACCATGGATATCAACCGGTGCGCTTCCTGTTCAGCCCCCGTCTGGGCGCCGCCTTGATCAGTTTTCCCTTTCTGACGGCGATGTTCGATGTGGTGGGGATCCTTGGTGGCTACCTGACCGGGTCGGTGCTGTTGGGGATCAATTCGGGGGTCTATTTCGGACGTGTCGAATCCAGCGTCTTGGTACAGGATATCAATGGCGGGTTCATCAAGGCGTTCTGCTTTGCCGCCATCGTGGTGACCATCTGCTGCTACCAGGGATACACCACCCACCTGCGCAAGGAGGGTTTTGGTGCCAAAGGGGTCAGTCTTTCCACGACCTCGGCGGTGGTGACCTCCTGCGTGTTGATTCTGGTTTTCGACTATGTGCTGACCTCGTTTCTGCTATGAGTGGCCCATGACCGAACCGTTGATCGAATTCAAAAATGTATTCAAGCGCTTCGGCGACAATGCCGTCCTCAAGGGGGTCGACCTGTCGATCTACCGTGGAGAGGTGACCACCATCATTGGCAAAAGTGGTATCGGCAAAAGCGTCTTGCTCAAACATATCATCGGCCTGTTGGAACCGGATGAAGGCGAGATTTTGTTCGCCGGCCGGGCGGTCCAAGCCATGGATGCCGCCGAGCGCAGGGCCGTGAAGATGAAATTCAGTTACATGTTTCAGGGGAATGCGCTTTTCGATTCCATGACCGTTTACGAAAATGTCGCCCTGCCGCTGAAGGAGAAAAACCAGCTCCCCGTTCATGACATCCAGGCGCGCGTGCGTGAAAAACTGACCCAGCTGGACCTGACCGGCATCGAAGACCTTTATCCGTCCCAGCTTTCCGGCGGCATGAAAAAGCGTGTGGCCATGGCGCGCGCCTGGTGACCGATCCGGAAATTGTGCTTTTTGACGAGCCGACCACCGGACTCGACCCCATCCGTAAGAATGCGGCCCACGCCATGATTCTCCAATACCAGAAAACCTATGGCTTTACCGGCGTGATGGTCAGCCATGAAATTCCCGACGTATTTTACATTTCCCAGCGGATTGCCATGCTGGATCAGGGACGGATTATATTTCAGGGACGGCCTGAAGAGATCCAGGAAAGCCCCCTGCCGGTGATTCGCCAGTTCATCCGGGGGCAGGTTCCGGAAGACATGCAAAACGCTCTCGGCGAACTATAGCAGCTTCGCAGGAAGGGCGCCGTACAGGTTTAAAACGGTCGCCGGAGGACAGATGAAAAAAGTATCAGTTGAGACGTCAGTTGGGGTGTTTGTGTTCATCGGGCTGATTTGTGTGGCCTACATGGCCATCAAGCTCGGTAAAATGGAATGGTTCGGTGACGACTACTATTTTCTGAACGCCCGGTTCACGTCGATATCGGGACTAAAGACCGGTGCCCAGGTGGATCTTGCGGGTGTGGACGTCGGCCAGGTGACCGATATTTGGCTCGACAACAAACGACAGATGGCCGCCGTGCGCATGAAAATAAAAAAAGAGGTCACCCTTACCGATGATGTCATCGCATCGGTGAAAACCTCCGGCCTGATCGGCGACAAATACATTAGCTTGACGCCGGGCGGTTCGGATCGAGTGCTCAAGTCCGGCGACATGATCATTGAAACCGAGCCACCCTTGGACATCGAGGCGTTGGTGAGTAAATATGTTTTCGGCAGTGCCGGTAAATAACATTGCCGCAATGCACCTTGACGGATTCGTAAAAAATTCGGCGCGAACCCTAAAGATACGTTGAGGGATGCCGAAGGTCTGGGAAACCAACGCTTGTGGAGGAGACTTCAAATGTTTGCCAGAACCATCGCCAGCATGCTGGTACTCGTTCTATTGGTTGCGGCACCGTCGGTGGCCACATCCCCGGATCCCATGGAAACCATCCGGAAGCCCATCGATGCCTTGATCGCCATTCTTAACGACCCTAAGTACAAGGTGCCGGGAACCAAGGCCGTTCAGCGGGAAGAGATCTGGAAGATGGTGGAGCCCATGTTTGATTTTGTTGAGATTTCAAAACGCACAGTGGCACGAAACTGGATTGATTTCAGCGAATCCGAGAAAGCTGCCTTCACCGACGTCTTCTCCCGGTTTCTGGGTAACACATACATTGACAAGATCCAGGGCGAATACCACAATGAAAAGGTCGTCTACCTGGGTCAGGATTTGTTTTCGGACCGATATGCGGAGGTAAAGACGCAGATCCTGAGGAAAACGGTCCAGGTTCCGGTCAACTATCGCCTGCTGAAGAACAATGCCGGCCAATGGAAGGTCTATGACATCATCGTGGAAGGTGTCAGTCTGGTCAAGAATTATCGAACCCAATTCGCCAGTATCCTGCAGAAAGATAAACCGGCGACGCTGATCGAGATGCTCAACGCGAAATTGACCGAGCAAAACAATCGCCTATCGGCCAACGGTTAACAATTCTGTTGCAGGGGCAGAGAATGACAAATAAAATCAAAATGTTGATCCTTGTTCTGGTGTTTACCCTCCCGATAAACGCGATTGTCTGGGCGGCGGGTTCAGAGACAACCGTCCATCCAGCCCCCGTCGAGACGGAAGGGGTGCCGTTTGATCCCTTTGACACCGAGGATGGACCCGCATCCGATCAGGAGGCGACCATCCAAGCCGTGGCCGATCCCATCTCCGGTTCAACCGCGTCATGTTCACCTTCAATGACAAGTTGTATTTCTGGTTATTGAAACCGGTTGCGATGGGTTACCGGACAGTGCTTCCTTCTCCGGTGCGTGTGGGGGTAAAGAACTTCTTGCACAACCTGCTGATGCCGGTGCGTTTGGTCAACTGCCTGTTGCAGGGAAAAAAAGAGTCAGCTGAAGCCGAATTTGGCCGTTTTCTGGTCAACTCCACCTATGGGGTGGCGGGATTGTTCGATCCAGCCAAAAACTATCCCGGTCTGAACCCGCCGCCGGAGGAGGATTTTGGCCAAACCTGGGCCACTATCACATGGGCAATGGGTTCTATATCGTCTGGCCTGTTCTGGGGCCGTCCACCCTGCGCGACACGGTGGGAACCATCGGCGATTGGGCGTTGAATCCGCTCAATTTTATGCAGCTGACACAGGTGGAAGCCGGTGTCTTGACCGAAAAGAGACCAGTTATTCGCTTTACGGGCTCAAACGGGTCAACGATACCTCTTTTCACATCGGGGATTACGAAGCCCTGAAAAACGCTGCCCTGGATCCTTATACGGCGTTTCGCAACGCCTATATTCAGAATCGGAACAGCAAAATCGCTCAATAAAGCCATCACCGTTCCCGCCGCCAGCCAATCCCCATTCCCCCGACGGGAGGTTGGCCACCCGAGGCTGCCGGGCGCAGGCGGCCGTGGGTCCGTTCGCCGGTTAACGGTTGTCTGCCTGGACGATCGGCGCGTCAGGTCTTGCCGGAACACAACTTTTAACGTGTCCATCCATAGCCATGTACAATCGCTTTTTCGGCTTAAAAGAGAGACCCTTCAAGCTGGTACCCAACCCGGCGTACCTCTTTCTTTCCCGTATTCACGAGGAGGTGCTGGCGCACCTCAACTACGCGGTGAAGTACGGGGAGGGGTTTGTCGAAATCACCGGCGAAGTGGGCACCGGAAAGACCACCCTGTGCCGCATGTTCCTGGAAAACCTGGGCGAGGACACGGAGGCGGCCTACATTTTCAATCCCAAGCTGGACGCCCTGCAACTGCTCAAAGCCATCAACGACGAGTTCGGTATTCCCACAGCCGACACCGATTCGCTGAAAACCCTGATCGACCGCCTCAACGCGTTTCTGCTGGATAAAATGGCCCAAGGCACACGGGTCATCCTGCTGATTGATGAAGCCCAAAACCTGAGTGCCGATGTGCTCGAACAATTGCGACTGCTTTCCAACCTGGAGACCACCACCAGCAAGCTGTTGCAGATTATCCTGGTGGGACAGCCGGAGCTGGGCGCCTTGCTGGAATCCGATGCCCTGCGCCAGTTGAGCCAGCGCATCACCTTGAGTTGTCATCTCATTCCGCTGACATCGGCTGAAACCCGGGCATATATCCAGCACCGCCTTCACATCGCTTCGCAGAAAACGGTGCTGGAATTTACGCGTGCGGCGTACCGCTCGATTTTCAAATATACCGGGGGGGTGCCCCGCCTGATCAATATCGCCTGCGATCGGGCGCTGTTGACCGCTTTCTCCTTGGGCAGGACGCGTGTCACCAACGGCATTGTCCGGCAGGCGATCCGCGAGCTGGATGGCGGTCGCAAACGGTCCCTGCGCCCGCGTTTTCACCGCGAGGGGTTGATCATCGGATTGCTCGTGGTGCTGATTGTGTTGGTTGGCGGCCTGATGACCAGCCAGATCCTTCTCAACCCGACGCAACTTGGGTTTCCACCACCTGCCATCCATCATAAAATGCCGGTCCCTCCGGCAGCCGAATCAACGTTGACCCCGGCACCAGCTCAACCACGGCCCACCGCACCGGTGAACAAGCAGGGCACATCAGCGCCCCTCATTGCCCCTGCCCAGCCCGCCCGACGCGGGGCCGGGGTTATCCGCCCGGCTTGCGGCCATGGAACCCGTCGCCTCGCGGATCGGGGCATTGACGGCGGTCCTGAACCGTTGGAATGCGGCGCGCCCCTTGGATTCCGGACTTGGCCGATGCCGACGTTGAAATATTTTTTCGCACGGCCGCGGGCTTCAATGGCTTTGAGGTCTTGCGCATCGATTATGATTTCGGTTTAATTGCCAAACTGAACCTGCCGGCGATTGTGGGACTGATTCCCGGCGATGGTCAGGCGACCCGCTACATGGCGGTTGTGACCCTGGATGCCGAAGCCATCCAACTCGCAAGTGGTGTGAACGTCGAGACGTTTAAACCGACGGAACTGTCCGGGATATGGAACGGGGTGGCCTATGTTTTCTGGAAAAACTATCATCATTTCGATGGGACCATTCCCAGTGGCACATCCGGGGAATCCGTTTTGGCGCTCAAGATGTATCTTAAGACCAGGGGCTTCCCCGTGGCGGAGATGACCCCGACCTATGATGCCGCCACCCGTACGGCTGTTGAGACGATCCAGGCGCGCAATGGATTGGTGGTCGATGGTAAGGTGGGCCCCCTGACGAAGATCGTGCTCTACAACGAAGATCCATCCCTGAAGATTCCTCATCTGCGGAATCTTCCACCGGGATGACAACCATCGATGACAATGACCGTTAAAACGAAAAGAAGCGCTATGAACAGGAGCGGTGGCCCGTGAGTTCGATTCTGGATGCATTGAAAAAAGCCGAGCAGGAATCGTGCATGAACGAGGATCCTAAAATGCCCTGGCCTGCGCCTTCGCTACCGCCGGCATCTTCCACAAGGAAGAAGTGGTGGTGGCGGGCCATCGGTACCGTAATCGCCTTGATGGCGGCTGTGGTCGTTTACAGTTGGCTTCACCGCCCAGTGTCAAGCGGACCGGTTGTCACCGTAAAAATCCCATCCACCCAAAGCGCCCAATCCCCCGTAGGGGTTGCCGCCTCGGATCAAGATGATGCCGAACCGCTGCGGGCCCTACCGCCACAGGCGACCGCACAACCTTCGCCAGCGCCAGGTCCTGCGGGTCGTATTCAACCCAAAAGCATGCCACCCGCGATCCAGCCAAGGACGCCGGCTGCTTCCACGCCTCCTGCACCGCTCCAATTGCCGCAGATTGAAGCGGTGGCGCCTCGACCGATGGCACCCCCTGCTGGCGCACCCTTGCCGATGACCGCCTCTAGCGGACAAACAAGCCCACCGGCACCCGCGCCAGTTAACCGTGACGCTTCGCCACAACCGGCACCCAAGGACGGCACCATTACCAGAAACGATCCGCGTATCGATCTTCAGGCCTTGGTGTGGGCGCCTGAGGCCTCCGATCGGTTTGTGGTGATCAACAACCGTTTGATCAAAGAAGGCGGGTCGGTGGATAATATCGTTGTTGTACAGATCAATCGGGACGACGTTCTGCTCTCCGAGGGCGCCGACCGCTGGCACCAGGCCTTTCAAATCCGTTGACGGGAAAGCCTTTCGGGACAGCCGACAGTCATTTCCCCGATCAGGGCCTGTTTAAAACCGTTCCGTCCCGCTTTTGCCGCGCCCACCAGGTGTTTTCACGCCGATGGTCGGATGAACCCCAGAAAAAGCGGTTGATTGCCGATAGTGGTTTTGTTAAATGGCCGATGTGCAAGCTAAAGTTGCTGCTGGAATGCCCGATAGACCTTGTAGATCGCCAACCGTTCGAAAGGAAAGAGCTGATAATGCACTGGAAACTGAATTTGCTTGCAGGTCTGTGTGGTGTCGCGTTGATAGGCGCCATGTTTTTTTTCATCCCGGAGCCGGCGGCCACATCCAATCTCCAATTTTCCTCCCTACCCCAGAAAACACCCCCCGCCACCAAACACTTGCGGCCCAAAGCGCATCTCCAAGTAGCGCCGGCGGTGTATAATATCAAGGAGGGCGTCCTGAGCCACCGCACTTTGTATGAAGCCCTGACGTCCTGTGAGATTCCGCCCTCCGAGGTGCTCTCGCTTTCCCGGTCTTTCAGGCCGGTTTTTGATTTCCGGTGTGCCAAACCCAAGGACATTTACCGGGTCAGCCTGAATGACCAGAATGAAATTCAAAAATTCGTTTACAAAACCAGTTTGACGGATGAATACGAGGCCATCAAGAAAAAGGATGGAAGCTACACGGTCCAAAAGCGGGAAATCGCCCTGGACAAGACGGTCATCTCCAAGGTCTTCACCATCAACTCTTCGCTTTATCAGGCGGTCGCGGATTTTGGCGAATCCCAGCGGATCGCGGGATGATAGCAGACATTTTTGCTTGGGATATCGATTTCTACACCGCCCCGCGTAAAGGCGATCGGATAGCGGTGGTTTATGAACGATTTTCCCGCAACGGACACTTTGTTCGGTATGGGAAGATCCTTGCCGCAAGATATGAAACGGATCAAAAGGATTATTCCGCCTTTCTGTTCAACGACGGTCATTTCGACAACTATTTCGATGAGAACGGCCAACCGCTGAAAAACATGTTTTTACGATCACCCCTGAAATTCGGCAAAATGACCTCCGGCTACTCGATCCGGCGGTTTCACCCGATCTGCAAGCGGTACAAGGCGCATACCGGTATCGATTACGGTTCGCCGACCGGCACGCCGATTCTTGCCACGGCCAATGGCAAGGTGACGTTTGCTGGATGGAAAAACGGCTATGGCAAACTGCTGATTGTCCGCCATCCCAACGGTTATGAGACCTACTACGGCCATTGCAGCCGGTTGCTCAAAAAACCCGGGCAACTTGTTGAGCAGGGACAGGTTGTCGCCCGGGTGGGGCAAACCGGCCTCGCCACCGGTCCCCATGTGCATTATGAAGTCCGCATCAAGGGCACCCCGGTTAATCCCAACAACCTCAAAAAACCCGGGTTACGCCGCTCAGACCATCGCTGATGGCCAAGTTCAAAAAAGTGGTTAATGAGCGCACGCTATTGGTGATGAATGCCCTCCGTGAAAAGGCCAAGCTGGTCAATCGACCGACGGAAACCGAATCTCTTGACTCCGTTCGAAAAAAGGCCTAAACAAACAAAATCGCCATTCGAATTAATTTATGGGGATGTAGCTCAGCTGGGAGAGCGCAGCGTTCGCAACGCTGAGGCCAGGGGTTCGATCCCCCTCATCTCCACCATAATAAAAACAGGGGCTTGCGGACTAACCGTAAGTCCCTGTTTTTATATCAAGTCTGTCTAACTATTGGTCATCTGTTAAATGTGTTAAGTTATTTTCATATTTAGACGATACTGGAAGTGAGGACGAATTTTATCTACGCCAATTTGCAAAACATATTGGTGAAGACTTCTTGGGTTAAAAACGATGGCCTATATCGCAGTGGACAATTTGAAACAAGGGATGGTCTTGGATGCGGATGTTCATGACGTGAACACGCGTCTGCTGCTGTCCAAAGGGCAAAAAATTGCTCCGAATCACATTCGGATATTAAAGATATGGGGCATATCGGGGGTTAGTATCGTCGGAAGCGCAAACGAGAAGGATGAAGACGTTCCGCCAATCGATGATAAAAATTTAGAGCGGATAAAAAAAGCCATCAATCTTGTCTTCAAGAATGCCGATCTGAAAAATCCCTTGATAAGAGAAGTATATAAGAATTCGCTGATTCATCGGTTAAAAGGTGCATTTGGGAATAGTCCGACGCTAAATTGTCATGCCTGCACGGAGAACCCAATCCCGAGCAAGCCGGAGAAACTCAAAAACCGTATTGATCAAAGCGACATTAAACTGCCCGACGCGCCAACGATAATAAAAGAACTCAACCAAGTCATTGATGATCCCCTTGCCACCTCAAACGATGTTGCCCAAGTTGTTACTAAGAGCCCCAGCCTCACCGCCATACTTTTGAAGATCGTCAATTCCGCGTATTATGGTTTTCCGTCCAAAATCGACCGTATATCCCGCGCTGTGACCATTATTGGGACGAAAGAAATCAGTGGCTTGGCGCTCGGTATCTGTGTAATGCAGGCGTTTAAAGACATTCCCAAGGATATCCTTAACATGGATGCTTTTTTGCGGCACAGTCTCTCTTGCGGCATGGTATCGCGAATACTGGCTGCCCAGAACAACCTGGCGCAGACCGAGCAATTGTTTGTTGCGGGGTTATTGCACGATATCGGTAAACTGGTCGTGTGCAAGTATTATCCGGAGCATGCGAAAGTCTGTTTGGAATCTGGGTTTGTTTCCAACGCATCTATCTTCGAGGCTGAAAAAAAGATATTTGGACTGGCGCATCCACAAATTGCAAAGTTATTGCTGACAAAATGGAATCTACCCAGCGAGTTGACGTCTGACATTGTATGTCACCATGCACCCAGTAAAGCACACGACCCACAAAAAGCAGGCATTGTCCACTTGGCAGACATGATTTCGCACGGGCTGGGAATAGGAAGCAGCGGCGAGCGATCAATTCCCCATTTTGACTATCATATCCTAGATAATATGACGAATTCAATCGACAGAATAAAAACCGTTTTCAGTCAGATTATTCATCAATTCAGTCCAATGGACGCCATTTTTAGTGATATATCAAAGTAACGTTGATGGATGTAAACGAAAAAACAATGATAGAAGAAGATCTTGGTGCCGACCGGATTCGTTTTATTCAAAATGCCCTAGAATATGCGTTAACTTTAGGCGACTTCCAAAAGGAAGTTAACGGTGAATGCACGCCTGAAGACGTTGCTCAGGAAACGGTTAAACGCATCGCGCGTATCATGCAATTCGATTCTTGTGGTATCTATCTTGTGGATGAGCAGACCTCCGATTTGCATATTTCCGTCTGTTTACCCGACAACGCAAGGGTGTCACTCGAAGACGAGATGTCTTTTATGATCGATAATGGATTCGTTGCCTGGGCAATCCGTGAACGGCGTTGGATCACATTGAACTCAAAAGACGGCAGTCGTAAGCTTTTGCTCCATGTAATGGCCACGTATTCGCGGATAAGAGGACTGTTTGTCGGGATTTTTCCCTCTCAAACATCAAAATACCCCGATACTTCTTTTGAGATTTTGTCTATCATCCTCCGTAATGCATCCAATGGCATCGAAAGTCTGATCTATTCGTCGATGATACGAGAACAGAAGCTGGGGTTAGAAAAAGAGGTGGAACAAAAAACTCGCCAACTGGTGCACTATGAAAAACAGCTATTGCAGGCCCAAAATATGGAAACCGTCGCTGCGTTGGCCAGCGGTGTGGCCCATCAGTTCAATAATGCGCTACAGGTTTTAATGGGTAGTATTGATCTCACCTCCATGATTGCCGAGGACAGTCCTGAAATCCTGAAGTACCTCGCGCGCACCCGCCCCATAATCGAACAGATGTCGAATTTAACCGGCCAGTTGACATCATATGCACGCGAGGGGACATACATCGCCAACCAAGTTGTTTCCGTAAAGTCGCTACTGATCGATAGTTTACCGTCAATCAACAATTCCATTAAAGAGACTGTGAAACTGAGCGTGGATTTGGCCGATGAATCCGTGACGGTTGATGTTGATTTGATTCAGATTCAGACAGTCATGACAGCAATTATTACCAATGCGAATGAGGCCATCGTTGATTCAGGGAGCATTCGAATCAGCAGCCGTCTGTTATTCTGGAACGCTATCCCAGAAAATATAAAAGGCGAACTTGTCCCCGGCGACTATGTTTGTCTATCATTTGAAGACAACGGTTCTGGCATGGACGGCAATACGTTAAGGCGGCTGTTCGAGCCCTTTTATTCCACCAAATTTATCGGTAGAGGGCTGAGCATGGCCGCAGCATCAGGTATCATCAATCGTCATCATGGCTGGATTCATGTTGAATCGGAAATGGGAAAAGGAACCATCGTTCACGTATATTTGCCAAAGTCCCCATAATATGTGGTCTACTGGCCCTTGAAGTGAGGCTTTCTTTTTTCCTTAAGCGCCCTGACCCCCTCAAAGTGATCGGCCGTTCGCTGGGTAATACCCTGGAAGGCGGCAACCAAATCCAGATGTCCGCTGATTTCCGCAGTCCGAGCCTGACGGATCGCTTTTTTGATCATAGATACTGCGACAGGCTATTGCCGGAAATCGTTTGGGCGATTTTTTCAGTTTCTTCTTTCAGAGAAGCTTCTTCGACAAGGGTATTCAGGAGGCCGAGGGCAAGGGCCTCTTCTGCCGTTACAACCCGCCCGGTAAGGGAAAGTTCCATGGCCTTGGCATATCCGACCACTCGCTGTAGGAAAAACGCGCCCCCGTCCCCGGGCACCAGGGCCAGCTTGGCAAAGGTTTCGCCGAACCTGGAATGCCGGCAGCCGATCCGCATGTCACACATGCAGGCCAGGTCGCATCCGGCCCCGATCGCAGCCCCGTTGACCATTGCGAGGATCGGGGTGTGAAGGGACTCGATCGTTATGGGAATCTGCTGGATACCCTTTGTGTATCTACGCATGAGTTCCTCCGGATCACCGGCAAACATGCCTGTCTTTTCTTCCATGGCCTTCACGTCGCCGCCGGCACAGAAATGCTTACCCGCTCCGGTCAGGATGATGACGCGCACGTCATCATCCCAGTCCGCTTCCCGGAGCAGACGGCAAAGGTCTATAATCATCTGGTCCGAAAATGCATTAGAGTACTGAGGTCGGTTCAGCGTCACCCATAGCAACGAACTGTCCACTTCGACGATCAGATCCGAATAGACATGCGTAAGGTAATCTTTCATATCTCTTATTATCCCCAATTAAAGCGTTTGGTTGTTCTCTCTATTGGACATGCACAAAATTGGACCCGGATAGAATTCAGGTTGCGTTGGTTAAGTTGATTTTATCTTCGGTTCCAGTCATCGCGATCCCGATGATCATGGTGGTGGTCGCGGTCGTTCCGATCATCCCGGTCCCGATCGTGGTGTTTGAACCGGACCTCGTGGGGAGAGCGGTCCCGCGGCAATAAGGCCCATGGCCCTCTTCTCGATCGAGCGTAATACCACGGGTCGTTTAAATAATGATAGTGAAAACCGTTTTGGAAATAGTACGGCTCATCGTCGAAGATAACGAGCCGTGGCAAAATAGGAGCGATTACCACCCCCGGAAGGCCACCGTACCGATCTGCGGGCACCACGGCACAGGCCGTCGCCAGGGATGTCACGATCAGGATTGCTAACAAGGTTTTCTCATTACCGTTTCCTTTGATTCGTTTCTGTCCTGTTTTCGCTTGAAATTCTTGTAGACCTCCGCTTCCCGGCATGGATACCAGCCGGGGCCCTGGGCGCTTGGTTGCAAAAAAACAACTGCGGAATACGTATCTGGCCTGATCCGGGATGCCCGACCCCCTGTCGCGCAACAGGCGCAATGAGCGCAATTTGTCCATGGCGACCGACACGGGAGAACGATCCATGAAGGCAAGCAACCGTCGAGAAGGCGCGCCCGTTGAAATTTCCGACAACGGCGTGGCGGATTTCCGGGTGGTGCGGATTGGCGGCATGAAAATATGCGTTTGAATGAATCTGTTGGTTGGCATGCGTTGATGAAATACGGTATTGAAATTTGGATGTCATAAACTTGTCTACCAAAGGGCAACTGCATGGGACCCAATGATAACCCCATCGTGTCTTCGGCCAAGCTAAGAAAAGCCTTGTTTTTCTACTTGGCGGCGGCGCTTTTGTTGTTGGTGATTTCTTTAGCATTAACGATTTCGTTCGCGCTGTTTGGTTATTTGAAAACGGCAGAGGATAAAAACATTCTCCATGCCGCTCAAACGCGGGCGATGACAATCGGCGAGTGGTGTCGAAGAACAAAAGCGGTGGCGTGGCAAATCACCAGCCGCACCCAAATTCGGCAGGCGCTTGAAAAATATAACCAGGGGCTTATCTCGTTAAAAGAAGTGAACGCGTTTACCCAGCCAAAATTACAGGATGCCATGGATATGTCCAAAGACATCCTCTGCATCCTGCGGTTGGATCGTAGGATGCAGATCGTTGCCGCGTGTGGAAAGGGCTCAATCTTATCGATGATGATGACGTTTGCCCAAGGCACCCTTATCCGTGATATCGTTACCCTAGAACCCCTTCACCTTAAAGGGAGAACGTACATTGTTGTCAGTGCCCCCATCGTAGGCCGCCAGGGTGAGCGCCAAGGTACGGATATCGTACTGTTTGGCACGGAAGGATTGCATGCCATTATCGCCGATTCCAAACCCATCGGAAACACCAGCAGGATCATCGTCGGCTACCCATCCGATGACGCCGTTACGCGCCTTTTCCCCTCAAAACCGATCGATGTTGATGGGCTGGCCAAGCCGGATGCTTTAAATACGATCACAAAGGTTTTTAAAAAAGCAATCGCCGGACAAACCGGAATTGATACCCTTTCCGATACATTGTTGGCCTACACGCCGGTAATGGAAACCAAGTGGGGGCTTATCATTACGCAAGACCAAAAGGAGTTGTATTTTCCGTTGTACAGGAAGATGAGCCGTATCGGTATCCTCTTTTTTTTGATGTATCTGTTGACACTCTTTGGTTTTTGGTTCGTCATGAAACCGCTGGCAGGTAAAATTTTACTTCACACGGATGAGCTTGAAAAAAAAATCCAGGAAAAGACATGGACCCTTGAAAAAGAAATCGACCGGCGTATCAAAGCAGAAAACCTATTGCGGGAAAAAGAACGATTCCTGGCATCTGTATTCGATTCCATTCAAGACGGCATCAGCGTGCTCACCCCGGAGTTGAAGATCGTTCATACCAATAAGGCCATGATAGAATGGTATGCCGAACATTTGCCCTTGCAGGGCAAGACCTGTTTCGAGATTTATCGCGGCCTGAAACAGCCTTGCGTGAATTGCCCTGCCATTCAGGCCATTACCAACCAACGGCTTGAAATGCAGACACTCCCCTTGTTACAGGAAGGCCGACAAACCGGTGACTTGGAGGTTTATGCATTTCCGATGTTTGATGATGAAGAAAACGTGACCGGCATCGTGGAATACATTCGGGACGTTACCAAACAAAAAATCGCCGAGCGGGCGCTGGCCGATTCGGAAAGACGACTTGCCGACATTATTGAGTTCCTCCCCGACCCCACTTGGGTCATCGATACCAAAGGTCGCGTGATTGCCTGGAATTTGGCGATGGAACGGGTCTCAGGCATTGAGAAGAAGAATATGATCGGAAAAGGGGATTACGCATATGCGGTTCCCTTTTATGGTAAACGCCGACCGATGCTGATCGATTTGGTATTGAAGCGCGACAAAAAATGGGAGTCAACGTTTTTGACGTTGAAAGATAATAATGGCGTCGTAATGGAAAGCGAGTCTTACCATCCATTGATGGGGGACGACGGACGATACTTTGCCGCCACCGTCGGCCGACTGTATGACGCACAGGAAAATGTCATCGGTGCCATCGAGACCATCCGGGATATTACCCATACGAAACAAACCCAACAAGAACGTGAAAAGCTGATTTCAGAGTTGAAAGAAGCCGTTGAGGAAGTAAAGACGCTGAGCGGTCTCTTGCCCATTTGCGCCAAATGTAAAAAAATCAGGGACGATAAAGGTTACTGGAGCCAGATAGAAACCTATATCAGTCTTCATACGGATGCAAGTTTCAGTCATGGGTTGTGCCCGGAATGCATGGATGCGATGTATGCCGGTCAGGATTGGTATGAAAAGGCCAAACAGAACGGTAGATTCTGAAGATCTGACGACAGGATCCAATTCGGCTTTAGAATAGCAAAAAAAAAGAGCGTTCAAATGAACATTGAAATAAAAACAGAATGCACGAACATAAATTGGGAAAAGGTCTCGGAAATTTTAGAATCCGTTGGAATGGCGCACTACAGCCCCGAGAAACATCGGCAAGCCTTCGAAGCCAGTTTTTGCACCGTCTTTTTGTATGATGGTGAAGACTTGATTGGTTTTGGCAGGGCCATCTCGGATGGCGCCTATCAAGCCGCCGTGTATGATGTCGCCATACTTGAAAAGTACCAGGGACAGGGTTTGGGAAAACGCATTATTCAAGAAATTTTATCACGCGTATCCAATTGCCATGTCATCCTTTATGCGAGTCCCGGCAAGGAAGGGTTTTATGAAAAACACGGCTTCAAAAGGATGAAAACAGGCATGGCGTCTTTCCTGAACAAAGATGCCATGGCCAAACGGGGCTTTACGGAATGACGGACTGAGAATCCGGAATGTTGCCGGCTCGAAGGTTGGATCGCCGTCCATTGACGCAATCCGCGTATGATCCACCCCTGATTCCGGTCAATCGACAGGAGAAAACAGATGGGCAATGTGCTACACATCACCAGCGGTGACATCGCCGGTGGACGTTTGGAACAGGCCGGCTTCCCGGGGAAGTATTCGTCTGGCATGACATTCTCTATGACGGCCCACGGCAGCCAGGCTGGCCGACGGAGAAGACGCTCAACGATCGTGCGCTGTTTCTGGAGACCTTCACCGCGGGCGGTTTGACGTGGGATTCCGTTCTGAAAACCCTGCATCACCAGTATGACAAACTGGTTGAAGCCGCCACTTTTGAGCGTATCGTCCTGTGGTTCGATGCCTGTCTTTTTGATCAGTCCATGCTCGTGCATATTCTCTCGTGCCTATCCCTCAAAGAGATCCGAAACGTGGATCTTCTTTGTGTGGATACATTTCCCGGAATCGACCCCTTCCACGGGCTCGGGCAACTGCGGCCGGAACAATTTGCCGCCCTCTATCCTGGCCGGCATGCGGTCACCGACGAACAATTCAGCTTCGCCGCCATCGTGGACAAGGCCTTCGCCACGCAAGACATCACTCTGCTCAGCGAACTGTCGAAAAAGGCCGACGCGCCCTTGCCATGGGTTTCGGCGGCGATAACCCGATGGCTGCAGGAACAGCCCGACCCGGCAACCGGTTTGGGGCGGCTCGAGACCCTCATTCTTGCCGCGATCCGTGCCGGTTGCCAAACACCGGGAAAAATCTTTGCGTCGGTGGCCGCAGCCGACACACCCCCGCAATTTTGGGGAGATACGACCCTGTGGGCCAAGATCAACTCACTTGCGGACCGCCGACCCTCACTCGTACGGATTGAAGGGCCCGCGGCCCGTTTACCGCAATGGGAGAGCCAAGTGCCGCTCAAGGAATTCAGGATTAGGGAAAAATAGGGACAGCCATCTTTTCGTGGTCATATCAAGGAGGTGAAACATGCCAAGTGTTCAATTTACCCATACCCTGCGGCGTGAATATGAAAACCTCTTCAATACGTGTTCCATCCGGCCGGAACGCATGCAGATGGTCCATGGACTTGTCGAAAAACTGCAGGCAAATAAAACGCGCTATCAAAACGTCGGCGACCCCCTGGGCATTCCATGGGGATTTGTCTCCGTGATCCATAACATGGAAGCGAGTCTCAATTTTGCGAAGCATTTGCACAACGGCGATCCACTCACCCACCGGACCGTGCAAGTACCCGAAGGCAGACCAAAGAAAGGTGCGCCCCCCTTCACTTGGGAGGAAAGCGCGCGGGATGCGCTTACGTTGAAAGGCCTTGGATCAAAGACCGATTGGAGCCTGGCCGGAACCCTTTACCAATTGGAACGCTATAATGGATGGGGGTATCGTCTGTATCATCAACATGTGTTATCGCCCTATCTCTGGAGTTTTTCTCATCATTACAGAAGTGGAAAGTACATCGCCGATGGTACGTGGTCCGACAATGCCATCTCCAAGCAATGCGGTGCCGCCGTGCTGCTGCGACGTTTGGCGGAAATCGGGGAGATTACGTTTATCGATCAACCCTCTCCCCGGCCGGATGAAGGGCCGCTCATTGTCGACTACGCAATGCAAAAATCCGATGACGCATGGGTCGTGGCGCGGGTAAAAGACCTCCAACGTTGGCTTAACACCTTTCCGGGAATCTTTGTGAAAGAGGACGGTATCCCCGGCGAGCGGACATCTGAAGCCTACCGGAAAATCACCGGCGCTATCTTCCTGGTGACCCCAGGGCGTGACCATGGCGGATCGCGGCGGAATAAGGCTTAAGGTTGCCGGCAACCTGACACAGGAAAAAATGCGTTGAAACTTGCGCCAACAGAATTCCTCGACAGGATCTTGAGGGAAAAAGTCTTCCCAAACAGCCTCACCCCGGGCGATGCGCTGGCCGAACTGTCGCGTCTCTTTGTCCAAAAGCACTGCTCCCGAAAAGAGATATTGGTCCACGCCGGTGAAAAGTGGAGCCGGATCTATTTCATCCACAAGGGCCTCATACGGCTCTTTTACACCGACCTCAAGGGCCGAGAGTTCAACAAGGGGTTCTACCAGGAGGGCGAGCTGGTTTGGCCGGTGGCCCATTATGCCCGAGAAAAAGAGAGTCTTTTCAGCATTGCCGCCATGGAAGACACGATTTTCTTCTTTTGCGGGTTTGACCGTTTTTATGGATGGTTGAAGGCTCATGGGGTTTGGGAGAAATTCGCCCTGCCCTATGCGGAGAAACTTGCCGGCGAGAAGTTCCTCCGGGAATACGAGTTTCTGATCAACTCGGCGGCGGAACGCTACCAGACCTTTTTAAAGGATAATCCCCAACTTGCCGAACGAATACCAGCCTACCATCTTGCCAGCTACCTTGGAATCACCGATGTGTCCTTGTCCCGGATCAAAAAAAA
>NZ_BBCC01000103.1 GCF_001311845.1 Desulfosarcina cetonica JCM 12296
CGCTCGGTGCCGACGCGGTGATGATCGGCCGGCCGTTTTCAGTGGCGGCGGTGGGCGGCCTGAAAACCGGGGTAGAGCAGTACCTGGACAAGATCATGCTTGAGCTGGAGCAGTGCATGGTGCTGACCGGGACTGCATCGGTGGCGGATGTCGATCCGGCAATCTTGACGGATTCGTAAAAAGCCCGATATCGGCGTTACGCGTCATCCTTCGTCACTGCGGCGTACGCCAAGTACGCCTCATTCCTCCGGATTCGCAAGCCTTGATCTCGGGCTTTTTACGAATCCGTCGAAAATACGACTTTTTACGAGTTCATCAATCCTGGTACGCTAAAACATGGTACGCTAAAACAGCGCGTCGACGAACCGCTGGGGTTCGAATTCCTGAAGGTCCTCCACGCTTTCGCCCACCCCGATATATTGGAGCGGAATATTCAGGCTGTTGCAGATGCTGACCACGATGCCGCCCTTGGCCGTGCCGTCCAGCTTGGTCAGGGCGATCCCGGTAATCCCCAAGGCCTCGTCGAACATCTTGGCCTGGGAAAGGGCGTTCTGGCCGGTGGTGGCGTCGAGCACCAGGAGCACCTCGTGGGGTGCTTCAGGCAGTCGCTTGGCGATGGTGCGCTGGATTTTCTTGATCTCTTCCATGAGGTTGACCTTGGTGTGCAGACGGCCGGCGGTATCCACGAAGACGATGTCGCTGCCCCTCGAAATGGCCGCATCGATGCCGTCGAAGGCCACGGCGGCCGGGTCGGCGTTGTCCTTGTGGCGGACGATATCCGCCCCGGCCCGCTCCGCCCAGATGGCAATCTGCTCGATGGCGGCGGCCCGGAATGTGTCGGCGGCGGCAATGAGGACTTTTTTGCCCCTGCGCGCCTCAAGGGCGGCCAGTTTGCCGATGGTGGTGGTTTTGCCCACGCCGTTGACGCCCACCACCATGACCACGTGCGGGCGGGTGGCGGCCACCGGCGGCGCCTCGGGCAGTGCCTCGAAATAGGCCAGGATTTCTTCCCTGAGGGCGCTTTTCAGCTCGTCGGCACCGGCGATGCGCGCGCGTCGCTTGGAGATCTTTTCCATGATCGCCAAGGTGGTCTGAACCCCCATGTCCGAGGTGATCAACCGCTCTTCCAGCTCCTCGAGCATGTCGTCGTCCACCAGTTTCTTGCCCAGAAACAGATCGTCGATATCGGTGGTGAGGATCTGGCGGGTTTTGGAAAGTCCTGATTTAAGACGGGCAAAGAGTCCGGAAGCGGGCTTCCCGGAATCCGCGTCCGTCAGCGCTGCTGCGGTGGCTTCACCGGTATCGGTCTCCGGGGGGGCCGCGTCGGTCCGATCGTCCTCGGCGATCGTTGCGGATGCGGCTTCCGCCGGTTTGTCCGTTTCCGGTGGCGTGCCGGCCGCCGATGGATCGGCAGCTTCGATGGTATCCTTTTTTTTCTTGAACCAATTCAGTGCCATGGCGTTCCTTCAAGACGAATTCGTCGGCAGTCCATTGATTTGTGCTCTTACTACGCCGTATGGGCCGTTTATTGCAAGCCTGATCACAATTTTTTATCAATGAGATACGCGGCGAGGTTATGCGGCGGTCAGGGACCGGGAGTCGTCTTTGCGATCCAGGTTGACCGACACCACCTTGGAAAGGCCTTTTTGTTCCATGGTGATACCGAACAGGGTATCGGCGAATTCCATGCTGCTCTTATTGTGGGTGATCATGATGATCTGCGACTTCTCGCCGATGATCTTCATCAGGTTGTTGAAACGCAGGACATTGGCCTCGTCCAGGGGGGCGTCGATTTCGTCCATGAGACAGAAGGAGGCCGGCTTGAGTAGAAAAATGGAGAAGATGAAGCTGATTGCCGACAGGGCCTTTTCTCCACCGGAGAGAAGGCTCATGCGGGTCAGCTTCTTTCCGGGCGGCGAAACCATGAACTCCACGCCGGTCTCCAGGGGATTGTCGGGCTGGGTCAGTTCCAGACGCGCGCTGCCACCCTGGAACAGGCGCGGGAAGACCTCTTGTAATTTTTCATTGATCTGATTGAAGGTCTCCATGAAGCGCTCCTGGGTGATGCGGTTAATTTTGCGGATCACCCGATGCAGGCCGTCGATGGCCTTGACCAGATCGTCGCGTTGCTCGCAGAGAAAATCGAAGCGTTCCTTCTGTTCCTCGTATTCGCGGATGGCTTCAAGGTTGACATCGCCGATGGTGGCAAGCTTTTGCCGGATGTCGGCCAGGCGCTTCTCCCATTCGGCGGCGTCGGGCGCATGGCCGTCCGGTTCGTCGGAACCGGGATGCTCCAGCTCGGCAATCGCGCAGTGGTAATACTCCTGGCAGCGGTTTTCCAAGTTCTCCCGCTTGATCCGTTTTTCGGCCAGGTCCATCTCCAGGGTACGGATCTTTTGTTGAACTTCCTCGCGTCGATTCTGGATCTCGCTGATCTGGGCGTCGCTGGCTTTGAGGCGCGCATCGATGTCGCTGAAGGTTTTCTCGTCTTCGCTCAGCCGGCTGTCCAACTCCGCCAGGGCCGTGTAGTGGGCCGCCAGATCGCGGGTGAGAATTTCGTTGCGTTTGCCGGAGCCGTCGATCTTCTCGGTTTTAGCGGCAATATCCGTGCTCAGCTGCTCCATCCGGCGGATGCCGTCGGCCTGAAAATCCTTGAGCCGCCTCAGGGTACTGGCGCAATTGTCCAGATTGGCGCTGGCCGAGGTGAGTTTGAGTTTCAGGTCCACGATCCGCTGATTATAGGCCTCCAGCTGCCGGGCGGTATCATCGATGCGCGCCGAGCTTTGGGACACACGCGTTTGCGCCGCCTCGACATCGCCGGCGATGGTTTCCAACAGGGTGTTGGTGCGCTGAATCTCATCGTCCAGGTCCATCTCCTCCCCCATGAGCTGTTCCTGCTCAAGGCGGACGATATCCAGATGGCGCCGGGCGTTCTTCAGGTCTTCGTCGGCACGGTAAAGGGCCTTTTCGGCCTCCATGGCCTCTTGGGCGGCCTGGCTTTTTTCGGCGATGGTCTCCTGGTGCCGTTTTTCAAGGTCTCGGACCCGCGCCTCCATCTCCGCCTGGGTTCGGTGGGCCTCCTCGGCTTGGTGGTCCAACTGCTCGCAGGTCAGCGCCAGGGCGCGGATTTCCTGTTTCTTGGCCAGGATACCGGAAAGCTTCTCCGGGCTGCCGCCGATCATGACCCCCTGAGGAGAGAGCAGGTCACCGTTTTGGGTAACCACGGTCTGCACCCGGCCGTTGCGATTGTGGATCTCGCGGGAGCTGGCCAGGCTGTCGGCCACGGCCACATGGTCCAACAGGGCGCCGGCCACCGGAGCAAAGCCTTCCTTGACGGTGACGTGATTCAACAATCGCTGATCGGGGTCGGGGCGTTTCTCCGGGCGGTCGTTCAGACCGCGAACAGCACCCACGGGAATGAAACCGCAACGGCCGGCCTGGGTTTGCTGCAGATGGTCGATGGCTGCCGCGCCGGCGGGTTGATCCTGTACCAGGATGTACTGCAGGGATTCGCCCAGGGCTGCTTCCACGGCGGTTTCCCAACCGGGTGCCGGCTCGATGACATCGGCCAGGAGCCCGACGATGCCGCCCAGGGAAGCCTGGCCGGTCCCGGTCCCGGTCCCAGGGTCAGGGGCTGCTTCGCGGGCGGCCTTGAGCACCGCTTTGACGCCGTCCTTGTACCAGTCCAGGTTGGTTTCCATTTTCTTCAGGGCCACCAGGCTGCTGCGGGCCTTGTTTCGTTCCATCTCCAGGGTCTGGGTGGTCTTGACCTGGGCGGAGAGATCGGCGATGGCGCCATTTAATTCGGTTTTCAAGGTCCCGATCCGATCCTCCAGGTCGCGGATGTCGTTTTTGACCTGCTGCAGTTCGGCATCGGCGGTCTCGCGGCGGGTGCCGGCCTCGCGGACGGCCTTTTCTGCCAGGGCGGTCTCCTCGTCGATGCGGCGCAGGCGGCGCTTGAGGGATTCGCGATTGTTGGCCGCATTCTGCTGGCTGTTTTTCACGCGCGCCTCTTCGGCGACCATTCTCATCAGCTCGCTCTTGGCGGTCTCCATGGCCTGGTTCAGGCTGTCGACGGTTCCGCGCAGGGCGGCCGAATCGGCGTTTTCGCGGGCAATCGCCTCGCGCAACTCGGCGGTTTGGATGTTGAGGGCGGCGTGTTGCTGCTGCACCTGGTCGATTTCGCCCACCATGGTGCCGTTTTTGGCGGCAAGGTCGGTGCGCGCCGCTTCCAGTTCGGTCACTTCGCGCTCCAGCCGTTCACGATCGCTCTTCAAATGGGCCAGGTCGGCTCCATGCGGTCGATCTTGCGCTGGATCTCGAACTTGCGGGATTTCTGGGAAGCGATATCGCGATCTTTTTCAAAACGACGCAACTTGATCGCTTCGATGGCCGCGTCGATTTTTTTCAACTGGGTGTTCTGACCCAGCGCTTCGTCTCGCAGGACGGTGAGCATCGAAGCCGTGTCGTTCATTTGGCGGCGCAGGTCGTCGTCCTGGTAGCGCAGGAGCCGGACGTCGATCTGGCGGGCTTCGGCCTTGAGCGTTTTGAACCGTTCGGCTTTCTGGGCCTGGCGTTTCAGGCCGGCCATCTGACGGTCGATTTCGGTGATGATGTCCTTGACGCGCAAGAGGTTTTGGTTGGTGGCCTCCACCTTGCGCAGGGCTTCGGTCTTGCGCATTTTATAGCGCGTGACGCCGGCCGCCTCCTCGATGAACACCCGGCGTTCATCCGGTCCGGCGTCGGTGATGGCGCCGATGTTGCCCTGCTGGATGACCGCGTAAGTGCGCGCACCGGCACCGCTGCCCATGAAGATGTTGTGGATATCCTTGAGCCGGCAGGGTTGTTTGTTGATCAGGTAGGCCGTCTCTCCGCTGCGGTAAAGCCGGCGCGTGACCATGACCTCACTGAAATCACGGTACTCCTCGGGCATGCCGCCGTTGTCGTTGACCAGGGTCAGGGATACCTCGGCCAGGTTCAGCGGCGGACGACCATTGGCGCCGGAAAAGATGATATCCTCCCTGTCCTTGCCACGCAGTTGCTTGATGCTTTGCTCGCCCATGACCCAGCGTAGGGCATCGACCACGTTGCTCTTGCCACAGCCATTGGGCCCGACCACCGCGCAGATGCCCGCCGGGAAGTTGATGGTGGCCTTTTCACAAAAGGATTTGAAGCCGACGATGTCGAGTTTTTTTAATTTCATGGGTGGTCGTGTCTGTCTACCCCTATATATGGGGTATAGTTGAATCAGTAGATACCATCAGGGTCGGGGGTTGTAAAGAAAAAAGCACAATTGGGCGTGGATAAGGATGGGTTTGTCCACTATATGTGGTGGAAATTCAATTTAATCGAAGATCGAAAGTGGGCGGGCCTTGAGCGCCTTTCGGCGGCCCCGCCCATCGGGTTATGGGGCCGCCGGGAACCGGTGATTATTTGGATAATAGCAGGTAGAGCAGGGCCATGCGGATATAAAGACCGTTCTGGGCCTGCTCGAAATAGCGCGCCCGGGGATCGTCGTCAACATCCTTGGGAATTTCGTCCACCCGGGGCAGCGGATGCATGATGATTGCGTCGGGTTTCATCGTTTTCACCCGTTGGGGGGTGAGAATATACCTGCCGGCGGCGGCCTGGTAATCCTCGGGATCGTGAAAGCGTTCCTTTTGGATGCGGGTCATGTAGATGCAGTCCGCTTCGGGGGTCACCCGGTCGAGATTGGTCTCTTCACGCCAGGGAACCTGATTTTTTTCCAGGTAGGCCTTGATATCGCCTTCCATCCGGCAGACCGGTGGGGAGACGAAGACGATTTCGACATTTTCATACTTGGATAAGAGGTAGGCAAGGGAGCGCACCGTGCGACCGTAACGCAGATCGCCGACCATGGCGATCTTGAGGCCGTCGATGCCGGCGAAGGCATCGGCGATGGTATACAGGTCCAGAAGCGCCTGGGTGGGATGCTGGCCGGCCCCGTCACCGGCGTTGATCACCGGAATGCGCGATATTTCCGCCGCCCGGGCCGCGCTGCCGGCCTCGTTATGGCGCATGACGATCACGTCGGCGTAGCCGTTCATGATGCGCGTGGAATCGGCCAGGCTCTCCCCCTTGGCGGCGCTGGAGAATTCGCGGGCATTTTCGGTGGTGATCACCGACCCGCCCAGACGCAGCATGGCGCTCTCGAAGGAAAAGCGCGTTCGCGTGGAGGGCTCATAGAACAGCGAGGCCATGATGCAGCCGTCCAAGGCCTTGGCGAAGCGGTGTTCACCGGCCAGATCGGCCTTCATCTGGTCGGCGGTACGAAACACCGTCTCCAGCAAAGGGCGGTCAAACTGCTGGGATTCGACGATATGATTCAAAGGAAAGGCAGACATGACAGGCTCCTTTTGGGGGTGGGTATGGGTAAAGGAATCGGTTTCTGATGATCCGTTCTTCTTGATATCCGGGGAATCGTCGGAGGCAGGTGACTCCGATGAGCCGGAGCATCGATCATGCTGCCGGCCGCACGAATTCCGTACCGGCCGTGCCGGCCACCGCCTCGGTGATCGATTCGAGGTGGGTGATCACCGCCCGGCGGCCGCCGGCGTCAAGGAATTGCAACGCCGCCTCCACCTTGGGCAGCATGGCACCGGCCGAAAAGTGGCCTTCGACGATGTGGCGGGCGGCGGTTTCGGAATCCAGGCGTTTCAGGAAGCGTTGATCGGGTTTGCCGAAATTCAGGGCCACCCCCGCCACGTCGGTGGCGATCACGAACAGGTCCACGCCCACTTCGGCGGCCAGGCGGGCACTGGCCAGGTCTTTGTCGATCACCGCATCCACCCCGTCGAAGGTACGGCCGGCACGCACCACCGGAATGCCGCCCCCGCCGCAGCAGATCACGATGAAGCCGGCCTCGATGAGGGTGCGGATCTCGCGCTTCTCGACGATGGTCACCGGCTTGGGGGAAACGACCACGCGGCGATGGCCCTTGGGCGTTTCGACCGTGGGGGTAGGGCAGGGTGGCGGCCTTTTCGCGGGTGAACGCCGGCCCCACGGGTTTGTCCGGCCGCTGGAATGCCGGGTCGTTTGGGTCGACCACCACATAGCTGATCAGGCTGACCAGCGGATGGTCATTGACGCCCATGGCCATCAGGCCTCGTCCAGGGTGGATTCGATCATGTAGCCGATCTGCCCCTGGGTCTGGGCCACGAGAATCTCCAGGGGCAGGCGGGGAACCGCCGCGCAGCACTCCTGCTGCAAAAGCAGGTTGCCCACCTGGGGACCGTTGCCGTGGGTGATGATGATGCGATAGTCCTTTGATAGACCGGCGATCTGGGCCATGGGAACCGTCAGGTTGGCGAATTGCTCCGCCACGGTACCGCCCTGGCCCTTGCGGATCAGGCGTTGCCACCCAGGGCGACCAGCAGGACCGGCTTGCGGGCAATCGTTTTGGGCATCAGGCCTTCCCGCAGATTTTCAGCAAAATCGCATTCTGGGCATGCATGCGGTTTTCCGCCTCGTCGAAGATGATCGACGTCTTGGATTCGAGTACGGCGTCGGTGGTTTCCACCCCCCGTTCGGCCGGCAGGCAGTGCATGAAGAGGCTCTCTTTGCCGGTGGCGGCCATCAGTGCGCTGTCCACCTGAAAGCCTTTAAAGCGCGCCTTGCGCTCCTCGGCCTGATCCTTCTGACCCATGGAGGCCCACACGTCGGTATAAACGATGTCGGCGTTTTTGACCGCCGCCTTGGGATCGTGGCGGATCTCGATCTGAGACAGGCCGGCCGCCTGGGTATCGGCAACGGTTTTGGCGTCGGGAGCGTAACCCTCCGGGCAGGCGCAGACGAAATGCAGGGGCAGGCGCTGGGCCAGCCGCAGCCAGGAGTGCACGATATTGTTGCCGTCGCCCACGTAGACCACCTTGAGGTCATCGAGGTGGCCCCGGTGCTCCAGAATGGTGAACATGTCGGCCATGATCTGGCAGGGGTGGTTGTCGTCGGTCAGGCCGTTGATTACCGGCACGCCGGAATATTCGGCCAGCTCGAGCACGTGGGCGTGGTCGAAAAGCCGGGCCATGATCACGTCGTTATAGCGGGCGATCACCCGGGCGATGTCCTTGACCGCCTCGCGCTTGCCGATGGAAATGTCCGACGGTCCCAAGTAAAGGGCATGGCCGCCCATGCGGAAAAAGCCGGTCTCGAAGGAGATGCGCGTGCGTGCCGAGGGTTTGGCAAAGATCATGGCCATGCTGTGATCCTTGAAGGGCTTGTAGTCTTCACGCCGCTTGAAACGTGCCTTGACCTCCTTGGCCAGGGCGAAGGTGGCGTGAATCTCATCGGCGCTGAAATCGGTAATATGCAGAAAATCACGTTTCACGGGGCAAATCTCCTTCTTCATCAAATTTAGGCCCATTTAAAGCTTGCTTGAAAACCCTGGATCAGGCCTGATAACAAGGCGGAAAACGGCTCGAAAGCGGAGCATACACCGCGTATGTGAGCATTTTGAGCCGTTTTCCAACACCGGTAGCGGGCCTTAGACAGGGTTTTTAAACAAGCTTTTTTAGCCGCGCATCACCGCATCAATCTGTTCCAATGCCCAGGTCACCTCATCCTTGGTGATGACCAGCGGCGGGGCGAACCGGATGGTGTTCTCATGGGTCTCTTTGCACAGCATGCCCTTGTCGGCCAGCCGATAACAGAACGCTCGGGCACCGCCGGCTTCGGGAACCAGCTCCATGGCGATCATCAGGCCGCGACCGCGCACTTCCTTGATGGACGGGCTCTGAATCTGTTTGAGGCCGGCAAGGAAATAATCCCCCATTTCGGCGGCGTTTTCAATCATCTTTTCTTCCGTGAGCACGCGCATGGCCGTGCGGGCGATGGCACAGGCCAGGGGATTGCCGCCAAAGGTCGAACCGTGCTCACCCGGCTGGAGCACATCCAGCACCGCCTTGTTGGAAAGCACCGCCGAGACCGGGTAGAAGCCGCCGGAAAGGGCCTTGCCCACCAGGGTCAGATCGGCTTCGATGTCTTCGTGCGCCTCGGCCAGAAGGCGCCCGGTGCGTCCCAGGCCGGTCTGGATCTCGTCCAGGATCAGTACCACGTGATGGCGGTCGCAGATCTCCCGGGCCGCCTTGAGGTAACCGGCCGGCGGGATGATCACCCCGGCTTCGCCCTGGATCGGTTCCACCAGAAAACCGGCCGTGTTGGGGGTGATGGCGGCTTCCAGGGCCGCGGCATCCCCAAAGGGAACGACCTTGAAACCCGGTGTGAAGGGACCGAAGCCGGACCGCGCCGTGGGATCGGTGGAAAACCCCACGATGGTGATCGTGCGGCCGTGGAAATTATTGGCACACACAATGATCTCGGCCTGGTCGGCGGGGATGCCCTTGACCTGGTAGCTCCATTTGCGCACGGCCTTGATGACCGTCTCCACCGCCTCGGCGCCGCTGTTCATGGGCAGCACCTTGTGCGAGTGGGTCAGCTCGCAGATTTCTTGATAAAAGGGTCCCAGCTGGTCGTTGCGGAAAGCCCGCGAGGTAAGGGTCAGTCGCTTAGCCTGTTCGATCATCGCCGCCATGATTTTCGGGTGGCAGTGGCCTTGATTGACCGCGCTGTAGGCGGCCAGGCAATCCAGGTATTTTTTGCCATTTACATCCCAGACCCAGACCCCCTGGCCCCGGGTCAGGATCACGTCGAGGGGTTTGTAGTTGTGGGCCCCGTATTGGTTTTCAAGATCAAGATAGGCCTGGGGCTGCATGGTATACCTCCTTTTGCGCCGGCGCCTCGGCCGGCGATGGGCGGTTCATGGTGCGGTTCAAAGCCATATCGGGCGCTGCAGATTGCACGGCCGCGGCATGATCCTATCGGCCGATCTTGTGCGGAACCATCGGCAACGGTTGCGGACGTGTCGATCAGCCGCAGGGAGAGAGCATTTCGAGCAGTTCCTGGGAGGTATCCCGAAGATGCTGGCTGAGCAGACGGGCCATGGCCCTGAGGATCTTGACACCGATGGCCGGGTGCGCCTCGCAGATCTGATCGAAGTGTTGGCGCGAGAGGGTTAACAAGGTGGCGGCAGTGCGCGCCTTGACCGTTGCCGTTCGCGGGAACTGGCCGATGATGGCCATTTCGCCGATGGATCCGCCCGGTGCCTTGACGGCAATCTTCTGCTCGAGCTGGCCGTTGGCGAGTTTCAGCACGTCCAGGGTGCCGTCGACCACAAAACAGATGTCCTCTCCCGGATCCCCCTCATTGAAGACGATGCCACCGGGCTCCAGACGCAGGACATGCATATGCTCACTGACCCGATTGAGTTGATCCGTGTCCAGTTGGGCGAAGATGGGAATACTTGCCAGACAGTCCATGATGGCCTGTTTAAGCAGATTTTGAGAGGCAGCTGGTGATGTCACGGGGCGATCTCCGGATCGAGAGAGGTTGCGGTTAGCCTTTTCGATAGCCCATGCCGGTGACCGATGTCAAACGGTAATGCGGGAGCCTTCGATCTTGAAAGGGTGGGTTGGTATCTGATACATCAGTAGTCCACACCGAGGGGTGACGGATTCATCAAACGGTGCGCCTTCAATTCAACCGCAGTTGGTGAAAAAGGAGTCAACGATGGATGTGCCATTGTCGCATGTGTTGGATTACGCCGTGGATGAAATGGTCGGCGGCGACAGGGACTATTTGTGGCATCATATCAAGCCGCATGGGTGCTTCCAAACCCAGGAACAGATGATCATCGTTTCGGGCAAGGGACTGACGGTGACGGATATCCGCGGACGAGAATACCTGGATGCCACCTCGGGCGGCGTCTGGTGTGTCAATGTGGGCTACGGCCGGGAAAGCATCGCCGCGGCGGTGGCGGCCCAACTGAAGAAAATGAGTTATTTTGCCGGTAGTGTGGGGACGATTCCGACCATCAAACTCTCCGCCAAACTGATGCAACTGCTCCCGCGCATGGGCAAGGCCTACTACTCCAACAGCGGCTCCGAGGCCAACGAGAAGAGCTACAAGCTGATCCGCCAGGCCGCGACGATCGACCCGCAGCGCAAGGGCAAATACAAGATTCTCTACCGCGACCGGGACTACCACGGAACCACCATCGCCGTGCTGGCCTCTTCCGGGCAGGCCGAGCGCAAAACCGATTTCGGCCCGTTTCCCGAGGGATTCGTCCAGATTCCCCACTGCCTATGCTACCGTTGTCCCTTTGACCTGACCTATCCGGCCTGCGATGTGCGTTGCGCCCGCGTCGTCGAGGAAATCATCCTCAAGGAGGGTCCCGACAGCGTCGGTGGCCTGATCGTCGAACCCATCACCGCCGGCGGTGGCATCATCGTTCCGGTGGATGACTATTTCCCCATCCTACAACAGATCTGCCGTAAGTACGGTATCTTTCTGGTGATTGACGAAGTGGTGGCCGGTTTCGGGCGCACCGGTGCGTTTTTTGGGCACCAGCACTTCGACGTGGATCCGGACATGGTCACCCTGGCCAAGGGCATGGCCAGCGCCTATGAACCGATTTCGGCCACGGTGGTCAAGCAACAGGTGTACGACATTTTTCTCAATGATCCGGCGGATCCGGGTCAGCGTCTCAATTTTTTCCGTGACATCTCCACCTATGGCGGCTGCACCGGCGCATGGCGGCATCCCTGGAGAATATCCGCATCATGGAGAGCGAGAACCTGGTGGAGAACAGCCGGGTGATGGGTGCCTATCTGCTCGATCGGCTCAGGGAACTGATCGATCACCCCAATGTGGGCGATATCCGTGGCAAGGGGCTCTTCTGTGGCGTGGAGCTGGTGGCCGACAAAAAGAGCAAACAGCCGCCCAGCGAGACCCAGGTGGGCGCCGTGGTGGATGCCGCCAAGGCCGAAGGCGTGTTGCTTGGCCGTACCAACAACAGTTTGCCCGGATTCAACACGACGCTTTATTATGCGCCGGCATTGGTCATGACCCGCGAGGAGGCCGACCGCATGGTGGCGGCCACCCAAGCCGGCATTGAAGCGGTTTTTGGTGCTTAGACCGTTGGCAGTGACGAAGGATACGCGCAGGCGCCGATATCGGGCTTCTTACGAATCCGTCAACCTTTCCCTGCCGGCCCATCCAAGGACCCCTCCACCTTGACGAAAACCATGACCGGGCCGCCGCGAAATCATTTTGACAGGCAGACGCAAGGCCGCTAATATTTGAAAGAAGGCCGCCGTCCAGAACCGTACAAGAGAACCTGCCCACCGCACCCGTATCCGTACCCCGCACCCGCCGCCATCCGCATGCTCAAGGCTGCCAGAATTTCCCGCGTATCCTTTCGCCCACGGGAGGTAAGGCATGCATCGACACCCCATTAACCCGGACGCCATCGACAATGGTGGGCGACGACGGGTGCGTGATCGGCGGGTGTTGATTTCCGGGCCGCCGGGGGTGGAGCGAAGAACCCACTGGGAACGGCGCAACGGTCTCGATCGCCGGATCCGGCGGGTTCCGGGACACGCCGTGGCGGCAGATTATGATTGAGGGTCGCCGAGTTTTGCCCGCACGCTGGCCACCTTATCGGCCATGTGCTGCTCCCGGTCCGTGCGGGTACCGAATTTCAGGGTCGTGGTGATCCGGGGCGCTCCCATGGCATGAACCACCTCGTGACAACGCCGGATGGCGGCAAACACCGTATCCCATTCACCCTCGATATTGGTTCCGTAGGCGTGCAGTTTGACTTCCAGGCCGGCCTCAACCAGAACCCGTTCACAGGCGGCCACATAGGTCGAGACGGATACGCCCACGCCCAGGGGGACAATACATAGATCCGCGATGACATTCATCAATCGGTTTTCCTCCTTCCCGTCGTTTGGGGGTCACGACGCCTTCGTATCACTCAGGAGCAGATGACAGCTGGTCTGGCGACAACAACCGGAGATTTCACCGCCATTGCTCTGGTGGTCCCGGCCGAGATGAAAGTTAAGCCAGGAAGAGGTGTGATTCAGCTCCCACATGCGCGGCGGCACGCATCCATGGCACATTTCGCTGACATTGCCGGTGCTGGCCAGGCGGGCGTGGGCGCGAAACCAGACACAGCGGCGGTCGGGGTTCACTTCGCACATGCCGTTGCGGCTGCCGCCACAGGCGCCGTTGCGGGTATGTTTGGGACACCCGGATTCGGGGCACAGGAACCCCACGTGCTGAATGGCGCAGTCGCCGCACCGTTGGCAGCCCAACAACGTCCGCTTGACCGGATGTTCGGCCAGATGCATGAACAACCGTCCGGCGATATTATTGTCCAGGGCCCGGCTGGCCAGCTTGTAGGCCGGTGCCAGGGGGGAGTCGAAATTAAAGAAGAGATTGTGCGAGTGGCGCATCAGGGGATAAAGCACCCGGTCGACCAACGGCATCGGTTGATGCTGGCTGCCGAAAACCGGTGTGGTCGCCGCGGCCGGTGGCGCCTCGCGAAAGGCATAGAACCGCCGGGCTGGGGATAGTTGAATTGGGGCAGAAACTGGATCCAGTCATCCTTGATGGCTTCCATGCGGTCGAGGATTTTTGCGACCATGGAAAAATTCCGGTGGATGCCGCCGATGTGGATACCGCGGTAACCCAGGCCCCGCAGAATGGCTCCCAGCCGGGCCGAACGCTCGATGGTGGCCTCGCGGCCGGCCTTTTTATCCTGCCACTCCCGCTTTACCGTCGCCAGCAGCGTATCGGTCACCACCGCCCCGGGTACCCGGCCCTGGTTCATCAACTCGGCCGCCCTGGGGGTGAGCACGTACACCGATCCCAGGTTGGCACGGCGAGATCCATATGCCGCTGGATCTGGATCAGCTCCATGAACTTGCGGGCATCGTAGCCCAACTGGGTAATCACGAACTGCGCGCCGGCGGCGATCTTGCGGCTCATTTTGGCATACTGAGCCACGCATTCGCCTTCGGTTTTCTTAAAGGGAGAGACCGCGCAGCCGGTGAAAAAGGCATCCGGATCACCGGCGGCGTTGATGCGCTGGCCAATCATCATCAGCATGATCTGCAGGTTGACCGAATCGAGATCGAAGACCGGTGCGCCTTGACCTCCAAACCCCTTGCCCGCGTAGTCACCGGTCAGGGCCAGGATGTTTTTCATGCCCATCATGGCCAGCTGCAGGGCCCGGCTCTCCATGCCCACGCGATTCATATCGCGGCAGGTGAAGTGGACGATGACGTCCATTCCGATGGAAAAGATGCGGTAGCCGATGGCATCCGGGCTTAGTGATGGATTGCCGCCGGGATTGTCCGTGATGGAGACCGCCGAGATGCGACCGTCGTTGAAAGCATCCCTGGCGATCCCCATGACCGTATCCACGGCTCGGCCGGTGGATTCCCGGCCGGGCACGAGTTCGAGGGTGACAACAAACTGCTCCGGATCCAAAATGTCGTTCTGAAAAACACGTAACATAGGCGATCATTCCTCCCGATCACAAAGTGATGGTATCGCAAAAAGTTGCCGTTTTGACGGCTTCGTAAAAAGCCCAAGATCAAGGCTTGCGGATCCTGAGGAGGGAGGCGTACTGGGCGTACGTCGCAGTGACGAAGGATACGCGTAACGCCGATATTGGGCTTTTTACGAAGCCGTCAAAAATTAGGCTTGAAAAAAGATCCGCACGACTTCTAAGCTGGTCCATTCGTTCCCGCTGGATCACTCCCCCGACCGAGCAGAAAGGTGACACCTGACGTGGATTCCACCAATGCAAACAAATGGCCGATAGTTCTGTTTTTTCTCACCAGTGGCCTCTTTTTCCTCGGATGCGTCTGGTATTTATGGGCCGGTAGCCTTCCCCCGGCCCCATACCGGGGCACTTCCCCCGATGCGAGGCCATCGGCTGCGACAATCCAGTTGACCAAGAACCGCGCCGCCGAAATAGATGGCAACCGGATCGTCTATCGTGGCCGACATGACGGCGACCTGCAATTGGACCTTTTCATTCTTGAACTGGATCCGCACTACGCATACCCCCTCCACATTCCGGAAAAATCCGCCCGTGAGGGATTTTTCATCGGATCCCGCTATTTCCGGCTGCTGGCCGCCAGTTCCGGCAAGATTTCCCTCCAGCCACAATAACCAAGGGGCAGCATTCAGGGGGAGCGACATTCAACAAATGCAGGCTTCCGGACGGGATTTAACCGGCCGACAGTGCTTTGTGGATCCACAACCGGGAAAAGGGGGCGCCCACCGGCAAAAGATCGTTTTCCATGCGATCCAGGTCGATGGTGATGTGCGGGTCGCCATAGGCCGGATCCCAGGGCTCGATGATAATCGCACCCTCCTCCAAGGGCAGCCACCGGGGGAGGATCACCGGCGGCCAGGGTTGACGCCGGGTTCGTTCGACCAAGCCTTCCAGATCGTCATGGGCCAGCAATTGGTGCAGCGTCACCAGGGTCGGCGGGCTCAGCGGCAAGGTGCCGGCGAGGTTTCGCGCCAGGGCCGCCAAAGGGGTGATCCAGAGACCATCGACGACCTCCCGGCCATCCGGCTGACACGTCTCGCCATCTTCCACCGCGGCCAGAAAAAAGTAGGTGTTGAAACGGTGGCGCAGGACCTGCGGGGTCACCCAGCGGCTCCAACGGCCCAGCCGGGAGAGGCAGAGCCTCAAATCGAGGGCCTGGATCCACTGCGAGAAGACCGGCGGTTCGGACGTTCTCGGCGGCATGCCGGCGCTATGCCCGTTCGGGGATGCCAGCAGCAGGCCGGCTTCCTCCCAGGTTTCGCGGATGGCGGCCACGGCCAGGGGCAGGCGGCGTTCCAGCGGCCCGTCCAGGGCCAGGGAGAGCCGGTCCGCGGGCAGATCCATGTGCGCTTGCCAGAAATCCACATCTATGTCATCGGCATCCACCCGTCCCCCGGGAAAGACATAACTGCCCGGCATGAAGGCACTCTTCCCGCTACGGCGCAACAGATAGGTTTCGATGGGGCCGCTTGACTGGCGGGCGAGAATCAGTGTGGCCGATAGGCTGGCGGGGAAATACCCCAGGGGTGCCGCGGTCATGGTGGAACGACGATCCTTTCAGCTGACGGGTTGGTGGTGGCCGTGATCGATGACGGAGCGGATGGCGTGGGAGAGTTTTTCCATGTTGAAGGGTTTCTGGATGAATCCATTGCAACCCCGCTCCATGATTTCCGCCGCATCCCCCATGCTGTAGCCACTGGCCAGCAGTACCTTGACATCCGGTTTGATTTTGCGCATTTGATCGAAGACTTCGCCACCGCCGATATCGGGCATGATCATGTCCAGAATCACCAGATCGATCCGTTGTTGGGTCTGGCTGAATTGAGTCATCGCATCCTCGCCGCAGGCGGCCTTGATCACGGTATAGCCCATCTTCTTGAGCATTTTGGCGCCCACGTCGAGAATGTAAGGTTCATCATCCACCAGCAGGATGGTTTCCGGTCCCTTCAGAATGCCGACCGGTGGCTTTGCCGGCTCCCTGACCGGTTCCTGGGAGACGGGCAGGTAGATGCTGAAGGTGGTGCCGCGGTCCGGTTCACTTTCGAAATCGACAATCCCATCATGGTTCTTGATGATGCCGAATACCGAGGCCAGCCCGAGACCCGACCCGCTGCCGAAATCCTTGGTGGTGAAAAAGGGATCGAAAATGCGATGGGAAATGGCCGGGTCGATGCCCCTGCCGGTATCGGTCACCGACACGCGGACGTAGTCCCCGTAGCTGACTTTGAAGGATTTGACGAAATTTTCGTCGATGGCGACATTTTGGGTGGAGAGGTAAAGATCCCCTTTTTCCGACATGGCCTGCCAGGCATTGAGGTAGAGATTGATCAGAACCTGTTCGATTTGGCCTCGGTCGGCGGCGACCAAACGAATATCCGGTGCAAGATGCTCATGGATCCGAACCGATTTGCGGGTCCGGCCGAACAGCGCGGCGGTTTCGGACACCACCGTATTGAGATTGACCGGCTTGACCACGTATTTCCCGCCGCGGGCAAAACCCAATAGCTGCCTTGTCAGATTGGCGCCGCTGTCGACCAACTGCTCGACGCTGCGCAGGTTTTCATAAAGCAGATGGTGCGGTTTGATCGACAGATACATCAGGGAGATGTTGCCCTGAATGCCCATGAGCAGATTGTTGAAGTCGTGGGCGATACCCCCGGCAAGGGTACCGATGGCTTCCATTTTTTGTGCCTGCTGGAGTTTGCGCTCCACGTTTTTCTGCTCGGTGATGTCGATGCTGACACTCTGGTACTCCATGGGGGTGCCGTCGTCGTCAAACAGGGCACGGTCGGTCCACTGGCGCCAGAGCGTCTCGCCACCCGGCGTTTGGGTACGCTGCTCATACGTGACCATCGGTTTGTCGGGGCGCAGGGACTTGAGCCGTTTTTCCATCTGCCGACGTTCGGTGGATGAGAAAAAGTCGAAGATGTTGGTGCCGGCCAGTGTCTCGTCGGTGATCCGGTACTGCTGGTAAAATCTTAGATTGGCAAAGGTCAGTTGGCCGCTCGGCCGGAAGCGGCAGACCATGGCCGGCATGTCCCGGGAGACCGAGCGGTAGCGATTCTCACTGTCACGCAGGGCCTTCTCCACCCGTTTGCGCTCCTCGATTTCACTGCGCAGTTGGGCGTTGGCCTGTTCCAGGGCCTCGGTACGTTCCTGGACCCGTCGTTCCAGGCGGTCGTTGGCCTGCTTCATCCCGTTTTCAGCACGCTTGCGATCGGTGATGTCATGGGTCACCACCACCGCATGGGTGATTTCGCCCAGATGGTTGTGGTAGGGGTTGTAGGTGACCTGATAGCAACGCAACTCCCGGCCGTCGAATTTAAACCAATCTTCGGAACTGGTGACCTGCCCGGAAAAACAAATGTCGAGCTTGGGCTTGATGATCTCGTCGAATTGGGTCTGGCCCCAGACCTCGGCCACGGACTTGCCCACCAGGTCATCCCGTCGCTGGCCCCGGGCACGGCAATAGGCCTGATTGACGCTTTCGTAGGTATAGTTGCGATCGATCATGGTGAGCAGCTGGTCGGCGACATTGGCGATGAACTGGACCTTGCGCCATGCCTCCCGCTCTTCCTCCAGGGCTTTCAGCTTCTGGCGAAGAGACCGATTCTCTGCGGTTAAATCATCGATGCTCAAGGTGTGCGTCATTTGTGGTCAATGTTGATAAGCGGCTGTTTTGCGTGGGTTATCGCAACATTCATGTCATCTTTTCATAAAACGGATGACCCCGTTTCGTCAACATGTGGTTTTCATCGACGCAGTATTGCGGGGTTGATGCGCGATGCGTCCCCCTTTTCCCTTGTTGTCGGCCGGGGGCGTCCAGGTCAACCCGGAGATTGCTATCATGGGGATTGTTAGAATCCGATCAGGACGCACGTTTTCTGTTGACATCGGCTGGGTCAACACTATATTAGCGCCACCAGCAAGCTGATCGATAGTCGAAGGTCCCCCATCTGGTGCGGTCATTGCCAAATGCGGGATCTTTTTTTTTGTCATTTTTAATTGAAGTCAACCAACTAAATCAAAACGAGTGCCGCCACGCGGCCGGGCCGACGCCCAGCATCAGAGGAAATCATGGCAACACGTATCGACAACATTCGGAATATCGGTATCAGTGCGCATATCGATTCAGGCAAAACCACGCTCACGGAACGCATCCTGTTTTACACCAAGCGGATCCACGCCATTCACGATGTAAAGGGCAAGGATGGGGTGGGAGCCACCATGGATTCCATGGAGCTCGAAAAAGAGCGCGGCATTACCATTGCCTCGGCCGCGACTTACTGCGAATGGAAAAAACACGAGATCAATATTATCGATACCCCCGGCCATGTGGATTTTACCATCGAGGTGGAGCGCAGCCTGCGGGTTCTGGATGGTGCTATTCTGGTGCTTTGTTCGGTGGGCGGGGTGCAGAGCCAGTCCATTACCGTGGACCAGCAGATGAAACGCTACAAGGTTCCCTGCATCGCCTTCATTAATAAATGTGACCGCAGCGGCGCCAACCCTTTTCGCGTCATCGCGCAGCTCAAGGAGAAACTGGGTCACAACGCCGTGGCCATGCAGATTCCCATCGGCCTGGAAGCCGACCACGCGGGCGTCGTTGATCTGGTCAGCATGAAAGCCATTTACTTCGACGGTGACAACGGTGAAAACATCCGCGTCGAAGAAATTCCGGCAACCCATGCGGATCTGGCCGCCGAAAAGCGGGAAGCCCTCATCGACGCCGCCTCCATGTTTTCGGACGAACTGACCGAAGCCGTCCTTGAAGAGGCTCCGATTTCCGATGAACTGCTTCTCGATGCGATCCGCAAGGGCACCCTGCAGCGTCAGATCACGCCGGTGTTCATGGGGTCGGCTTACAAGAACAGGGGCGTCCAACCGCTGCTTGACGGGGTTACCCAGTTGTTGCCCTGCCCCGGGGATGTGGAGAATCATGCCCTAGATCTGGACCGGGAGGAGGCCCAGGTGGCCTTGACTTCCGATCCGAAGGCCCCCACCGTGGCCCTGGCCTTCAAGCTGGAGGATGGACAATACGGTCAGCTGACCTACATCCGTGTCTACCAGGGTAAATTGGCCAAGGGCGATACGGTGATCAACGTACGCACGGGCCGCAAGGTCAAGATTGGCCGCCTGGTGCGCATGCATGCCAACCAGATGGAGGATATCGAAGCCATCTCCGCCGGCTACATCGGTGCCCTGTTCGGCATTGACTGCGCTTCGGGTGACACGTTTACCGATCCGGGGGTGAACCTGACCATGACCTCCATGTACGTGCCCGAGCCGGTGATTTCGCTCTCCATCGTCCCCAAGGACAACAAGGCCGAGATCAACATGTCCAAGGCCCTGAACCGGTTTTCCAAGGAAGACCCCACCTTCCGTACCTATGTGAGCGAAGAGACCGGCGAGACGATCATCTCCGGCATGGGCGAGTTGCACCTGGAAGTCTACATCGAACGCATGCGGCGGGAGTACAAGGCCGAGGTCACCACCGGCGCGCCGCGGGTGGCCTATCGCGAAACCATCACCCGTCGGGCCGAGTTCAACTACACGCACAAGAAACAGACCGGTGGCTCCGGGCAGTACGGACGCGTGGCCGGATACATGGAGCCCTTGGACGGTGAGGATTTCCTCTTTGTCAACGAGGTGACCGGGGGGGCCATTCCGACCCAATTCATTCCGGCTTGTGAAAAGGGCTTCCGCAACTGTCTGGCCAAGGGACCCAAAATGGAATTTCCCGTTACCGGCGTCAAGGTCGTGATCAACGATGGCGCGTCCCACAGCGTGGACTCGTCGGAAATGGCCTTCCAGGCGGCTGCCCGGGGCGCCTTCCTGGAAGGGTACGCCAAGGCCGCGCCGGTGATTCACGAGCCGATCATGAAGGTTGCCGTGGAGACGCCCACCGAATATCAGGGATCCGTGATGGGCTCCTTGAACCAGCGTCGCGGCATGATCGTGGGCTCCCAGGAAGAGGGCCCCATGTGTGTCATCGAATCCCAGGTGCCCCTGTCCGAGATGTTCGGCTATTCGACGGTGCTGCGCTCCCTGACCCAGGGCAAGGCCCAATTCACCATGGAATTCGCCACCTACCGGCAGGTCCCCCAGAGCATTTCCGAGGAGATCGCCAAAAAACGGCAGGAAGAGAAAAAGCGCGTTGCCTGATCACCCCGATTCGATCTCCCGCCAGTGAGAGGTGGAAGGTCGCCAAGGAGCAAGATGGGATCGGTCACCACCATCGGAGAAGATGCGGACCCATGGACGCCTGCCCGGCAACGGGCCCAAACCCATCATCCCGCATCCGAGGCCGCAGAATGGACCGAAAGGCCGAATCAACGGCGTATCGTCGATTTCACCCGGCGGTATGACCGATCAAGGATTATCCAGTTACGCGAGAGGAACCTGAAGATGCTTAAAAACGACCTGATCCTCAGAAACCCCCTGAGGCTGATGGGCCGCGAGAATGAATCGATCCTTCCCGAAGGGGGCTTTGGCGCCGTCCTGGCCCGGGCCGGGGTGGGCAAGACCGCCTTGATCGTTCAGGTGGCCCTCAACACCATGCTGCAGCAGAAGAATGTCTTGCATGTGAGCCTGAACGACCCGGTGGAGAAAGTGAACCTGTGGTACCAGGAGGTGCTCAACGGCCTGGCCCACCAGTATCACGTCCGCCAGATCAAGGAGTTGTGGGAATCCATCCAGATGAACCGCTTCATCATGACCTTCAAGGTCGAGGGCTTCAGCGTGCCCAAACTGGAAGAACGGGTCAAGGATCTCACCGAGCAGCAGATTTTTAATCCGCACATGGTCATCATCGATGGGTTGCCCTTTGATGACAGCCTGAAAACACCGCTTGCCGATCTGAAAACCTTCTCGGTCAAAGACCGGCTGCACCTGTGGTTTACCGTTACCACCCACCGCCATGAAGCACCAGGTGAGAGCGGCCTGCCGATCCAGCTGGAACCGGTGGCCGATCTTTTCGACACGGTCATCCAACTTCAGCCCGACGAGAAAAAGATCCACATCCGCTGCTTGAAGGGCGGGATGGGCGACGACCCGGCCAACCCCCACTTGCTCGACCCGTCCACCATGCTGATCCAGAGTCCTTAAATGACGCAAAAGACCCCATGCCATCGCCGAGCATTCCTCCGGCGGTGGCGGTGTTACCCATCAAATGGCCGCAATGCCCGCTAAAGGCATCGCGGCCATTTTGTTTTATTCGGTTCTCCAGAAAGCTCCAGTGATTTTTGATTAAGCAAGTATCGCATAAACCAAATCGCCGGAGGGTTCGTGTTAAGTGTAAAGTTTAAAGTGTTAAGGAAAGGAATACTGCCAATTTGTTAACCAAACGGATCCGATCCACCGCTTAACACTTAATACTTAAAACTTAACACTG
>NZ_BBCC01000104.1 GCF_001311845.1 Desulfosarcina cetonica JCM 12296
TATATTCAGAAAGTGTGACAAAAAAAATAAAAAAATCGACATGGAAGGTTGGGGTTGCCCTCATAGAGAGCATGCTTTCCATTGTGCATGAGGATCTGGGCTGCCTGTTGATAGAAGGTCTTAAAGTTAAAAAAACCGGATATGGATATTAACAACCAATCAGAACTGCACACTCCGACCATTAGTCTTCGGACGTCGACTATTTGAATGGGTAAGGATTATCAATTATGATCCTCGCCTTTTTATACATGTTAAACCATCCATTTGAGCCGATGCTTGGACTCACCACAGGGACTTAAACCTTATAGACACCTTCGACAGGCTTTCACTCATACCTTTCGCGGAACAGCTTTCACCTGTTTTTCTGACGCATTATCAGTACGTTAGATCGTGTCGGTGAAAGGGTGAAGGGATTTTCGGGAGGTCCACCCCTTACTGCATAAAAAATAATCTGTGCATCTCCGGTCGACGTTCCGGGCCATTGCAGACGCCGAGGCCACTAAGGACGAATACTCTCAAACACCTTTCACCCCTTCACCATTCCATATCAAATTATCAATCAAATCAGTCCGATGCGGCCGCGCGAAAGGTCCGGTGAAAGCTCCAGAAAAGCAAACGAGACCTTTCCCCTTTCATCCTTCCGGCGATATCCGGTTCGCTCCGGTAGGTATCCCCCGAGGAAACCTTACTGACAGGAGTGCCGGACGTGAGCTTCTAAGAATAATGACGGAGCAGACCGCCGGGGCCAGGACACAGAATCAGTCTGACGATCAAGCGCCCGCTGCTGTCTCCGACCAAGAGACACTGCATGAATCCGCAAGGGACGATGTACCCGCTGGAGACGCCATCACCCACGGAACCGCACTTTACGCGGCAACCAACCTGGAATCGTGGGAAACGGACAAGCCTCATCATTTTGCGCGGGACGTCGGTATCGACGGCACCTGCTTCCGTCGGCTCGATCCCGAATACTACGCCTGGCTACGCCACAAAATGGACGCGGCCAAGAAGGCCATGGGTTCGGGTCGTCTTTCATCCCAGGCCTTCGAAACGCTTCGCTGCCGGTTCAACGTCATTCACGCCTGGGCCATGGATTGCTTCGGAGAGGAACCACTCCTATCGGCTGTCCGGGCCCTGAACCCGAGAACCTATTCACCGCCGGCACTCGGCACATACGGGCAAGATACCCGGCATCTCTCCGAAAGAACCGTACCGGACAAGCCTCCTTCATCGGTTCCTCAATATCTCTTTCCCAAGGACGGCGACTGGCGATTCACACAGAGGGTGCCGCCCTCGGCTGTAGCCAAGGTGGACGCCATCCGCGACCAGGCGCTGTCCCTCGGCTGGAGCGAAGCCAGGCTCTATCAAAACCGGGGACGGTTCCGCTTTCCCTGCGGGCAGGATTACGGCCTCGTCTGTTTCGTCGATGAAAAGGAGCGCATCGGGGAGGTCACCCGCCAGAACATCGAGATCATCGGACCGCCTCCGCGTGAAAACCGTTTGCGCTTCCACAACCCTGATGTGGATCAACCATGGCTCAAGAAAACGAAGAACGAAAACTGAAACGCAGATACGCGAACGCCAAGGACGTCCTGCCGCCGGAATTGCTTCGTGCGGTTCAGGAACAGTTCACCGGCCTCCTATGGGTGCCGGGCGACACCTGCTTCTACCGGGAACGCCGCAGACTCGTTCTCGCGCTGAAAAACCAGGGCATTTCCACACGTGAGATCGCACGGCTGTCCGGCATTACACCGCGCCGCGTGCGCCAGATCGTGGCCGAGAACCGCACCGCATCATCCCCGACGCATCAGGACGTCCGCCGGTAGGTAATGGAGGAGTTTCCCCGGATGGGGGCGAAATCCGTCTCCCGCCCCGAACCCCGGAGTGCCGAAACCGAACGGCGGAGATCATGGCTGACGACAAGGCAAAATCCAACATAGGCAAACACGATGCCGGACAACTCGACCGCTGGCACCGCAACGCCGCGTCCGAGCAGGAGGTCCGCAAGGCCGCCAAGTCCCGGACCGGCAAAGGTGCGGCTCCCGGCAACCAGAACAGCCTGGTTCACGGCATCTATGCCGACCGGTTCCTGTCCCCGGAGGAGCGCCCCCTCTTCGAAAACATCATCGGGCAGCTGTACCAGGACTTCGTGTTCAACAAGAGCTCCGACTTCATGCAGGTCGAGCTGGTGGCGGTCTATTTCCTCAAGTTGGGCAGGGCCCAGGAGTCCGGCGACTGGGACGCCGCCGAGCGTCTGGACCGGATGATCCGCTGCCATCTCAAGGACCTCAAGGCGACGAAGATCGCCCGTGAGGGAGATGCTGCGCAGGCCCGGAGACGACACCCGCCGAGTGGGCCACCGCCTTACTGGAAAAACTGGCCGAGTCACAGAAGAAACCGGCCGGGAAGTCCGCCAAGAGAAGGAAAACGCGGAAATGATGTCGGATAACACCGGAGCTACTCGGAAAAGAGACCGCCAGGGACGCGGGGTTACGGCGTTTCAGTTTGCCGGAATGTCAGATAAGACGTGTTCTCTGACATACCTCAACCCGCGGTCGGCGGAAGGTTTTATCAATCAATGCTTCCTCCCGGCTCCTGAAGGCTCCGATGCTTCCCGGTTCACTCCATCCGATTGTGTTCAGGGACGAGACTGTCGGCTGACTGTCTCCTGCCTCTGTGAGTGCCTGTCCGGAGGTGGGAATGGAAAAGCGGTCCGTGCGGACCGCGTTTTCCCCATGGAAGGTTCCGCCTTAGAGCCGCTCGATAGCGTCCTCGAGCGCTCCGTCGACCAGGTGGGTATAGACCTGCGTGGTGGAAAGGTCCCTGTGGCCCAGGGCACGCTGGACCACCAGGATATCCCCGGTGCGACTGTAGAGGTGGGTGGCGAAAGTGTGGCGAAGCCCATGCGGGCTGAGCTTTTTTTCGATCCCCGCTGCCCGGAGCCATTGGTTGAGCCTTCTGGCCACCTGGCGCTCGCAGAGACGGCTCCCGCGGTTGGAGAGGAAAAGCGCCCGGCATTCCCCGTCGCCGAGACGTCGGCGCTCTTTGAGGTAGCTGCGCAGGAGGGAGCGAAGGGTGGACTTTAGAAATTTCACCTGCGGCACGTCACCCTTGGCGCGGACACGGAGATGCTTGGCATCGAGGTCCACATCCTCGATGTCCAGATCGACCAGCTCCTGCAACCGGATACCGGTGCCGAGGAACAATTCGATGACGATCCGGTCCCGCACCGCCAACGTGGTGGACCTGCCGCGAAGCTCCTTTAGCAACCTCCGTTTCTCAGCTTCCGTCAAAAAGCTCGGGGGGTTGCGTGGAAGCCGACGCAGCCTCAATGACCCGGTCGGGTTCTCCCGCACCAGTCGTGTTTCTTCGGCCCAGGCGAAAAACGACCGGACGGCCGCTTTGAACCTGTGCATGGATGCCGGCGACCGGATGCCTCCCCTGGCAGAGACGGTCACCTCCGGCGAGGTCAGCATCTCATCGATCATGGGTGTGGTTACACGGTCGACGGTGAGGTCCGGCTGCCGCTGCTGCAGCACCGCCGTCATGCATCGCAGGTCTCGAAGGTATGCGCTGATTGTGTTCGGCGAGCGCCCTTCGGCGGCGAGCCTTCTGCCGAAGGCTTCCGATGCTTGGGCCAGGCTGAAATTCCGCTCCGTGACCGGTCCCGACGTGGAATCAGGACTGCTTAACAGCCGAAGCCTTCCCGCTGCTGTGTTCGTCATTGTTCTGGTCTCCTTTCTTCACGCTCCGGCCCATGGGGGTGTCCTTGGGCAGGGGCAGTTTGTCGATACGGCCGGTCTCCCTGGCCCAGATAAGGAACATGCGCAGCACCCGCTTGGTTTTTTCGACCGTGGGCTGGGAGCGTTCCCGACCGCTCGGGAGTTTGAGGAGCGCATCGGATTTGAAGAATTTGCCCACGTGCGGGGTGAGGATGGCGGACAGCTTGCGCTCCGATCCGAAGAAACCCTCGATCTGCTCGAAATCCTTTCCATAGGTGTAGAGCGTCCGCTCTTTTTTGCCCTGGCTGCGCAGGTGCTCCAGGTAGGCCTGTGTGGCCTGATGCAGTGTTTCGGTCATGGCTCGACCTCCTTTCGGTTGGCTCAAGTTGTTGGTTTTAAACCAGTTACGCACATTCACATACAGGCTTCGTGTGCGCCGGAAGTCAAGGCGTTCGATGCACATTCAACGAGAAATATCAGGCCCGCCGCGGGCCGGGAGGAACAACATGAGAAAACAGGTTGAAACGATTCTGCAAGCGCTCTTGGCGGCGTCCCTGGCTGTCTCCCTGATGGGGTGCGCAGCGACCCGACCGCCTCAGCGCATTCAGGATGCCATCCACACAATGAACCGCCACATGCCCGAGTATGTGACCGAGGCCAACAAGGCTCTGGCGGGTTCCGAGCACCCGGACAAGGAACGTCTGATCGGCATGGGCGAGCGTCTGGCCGATGCGGTGGACGCCCTGGACCGCTGGGCTTCGGGGAAGGAAGAAGTACGGGAGGAGGCCGAGCGATGAAAGAAATCCTGGAACGAAACAGCGAGGCGGTCCGCGAGGCCGGTCAAACGTTGGTGGAAATCGGCGCGGAACTGGCGGCCGGGAAGATCGACGAGGCCCTGGCCCGAGTTGAAACCATCCGCCAAACCTATCGCGAATGGGACGAGCTGGACCAGGCCGTCGCGGATATCGAAGGCGTGATCCGGGACCGCGAAGGGATGCTCGCCGTGCAGCATGTGTTGGCCGAACTGGTCGGTACGGTCCTCGGGTCGGTCTTGAGGTCGAGGCTCTCCTGATGGCCCGGATGTCCGCCCGTGAACGCAAGCTGGCAAGAACCCTGGCGGACCCTGTCCTCTGGGGACAAGCCTATCTGCGCAACCGGGACGGCGGACAAAGAACCTATTGGCGGCACCAGGTCGAGGACCTGCTATGCCTCGAAAAGAACATCATCCATTTGGACGGACGCGATGTCGGTAAAAGCGTCTGTATCAGTACCGATGCCCTGCATTTCGCCTTTACCAATCGAGGCGCTCAGGGGCTCATCGGCGCGCCGCACCAGGGGCACCTCGACACTTTGATCGAGGAGATCGAGTTCCAGCTCGACAACAACCCGGACCTCATGAGCAGCATCGCCCTCACCAAGTACGGCAAACCCAAGATTCACCGCAAACCTTACTTCCGTCTCGAATTCACCAATGGCGCGATTCTCTACTTTCGGCCTGCGGGTGCCTACGGCGATTCCTTTCGATCCCTTCACGTGGACCGTGTATGGGTGGACGAAGGCGCGTGGCTCACAGAACGGGCCTGGAAGGCGCTGCGACAGTGTTTGAAGTCCGGCGGGAAGCTGCGCATCTATTCGACGCCCAACGGCCTCCGGGACACGACCTATTACCGACTCACCGGATCGAGCCAGTTTAAGGTGTTCCGCTGGCCTTCCTGGCTGAATCCAATCTGGAGCAAGGAACGTGAAGCAGAGCTGCTGGAGTTCTACGGCGGCCGGGACAGCGCCGGGTGGCAGCACGAGGTGGCCGGCGAACACGGCAAGCCTCCTACGGTGCGTTCAATGTCGAGCATCTCAATCTCTGCCGCCTGGATGTGGTTGAGTACCAGAAAACCGTTGTCACCGGAGACGAATTGCGGGGCTGCGCCACCGAGGAGGAATCCCATGACCGCCTGGAGATGCTGCTCAACCTGATGCCACAGACCGGCGTGTTCTGGATCGGCGGAGATCTGGGGTATACCAATGATCCGACGGAGATCGTCGTGTTCCAAGAGATTGAACTACCCGAACGCCGGATCGTGAAGATGATCCTACGCCTCCGGATGGAGCATGTGGCCTACCCCCATATCGCCCAGACCATCGCGCTTCTGGACCGGTATTACACCGCCGCAGGAATCGGCGTGGACAACGGCGGCAACGGGCTGGCTGTGGTGCAGGAACTGCTGACCCTGGACAAGTACAAAGACCTGGCTCTGGAGGGGCGTCTCCGGGGATACGATTTCGGGGGGATGACCACCCTGGCGGTCCGTGACGGCCGGGAGATCAGGAAGCGGACCAAGGAGTATATGACCAGCCTCATCTCGGGTGCCTTGCAGCGCCGGCAGGTCGTGTTCCCTGTCAACGATCTCGAAATCGAAGATCAATTCACCACGCACACCTACACGCTGCACGACGGCCGTGTAGTCTACTCGAAGGGCAACGACCACATTATCGACGCCGTCCGCTGCGCAATGCTGGCTCGGGAACAGGCCAACCTCGACCTCGTGGGCGAGGAGACAGTCTCCCTGTCGCCCCTGGTCACGGAGCCGGTGTTTATCTGAACGGTTATACGCAGACGCAATCCTTCAAAAGCAACTTGACCTAAAGACGAGTAACCCATGCATCGCCCTGGGTTTCTCGTGTCGCTGTCAAGTGGCTGCCCGATTGTTTTGACAAGACGGCGAGATAAGCACGGGATATTTGCTACTTTCCCGCCTGTTTGTCACACGCGGAGAAACCCGCCCACCGACGTTCTTCCTTCGCCTCCGGTAGATAACCCGCAGAGCGGGCTTTCCCCGCCACACGGCGCGAATGTCGCGCCCACAACGGCAAGAAACCGAGAGGACCCCGGTGGAAGATCGAACCGACCCACAAACCGGCCATTCGACCACAGCTGCACTTGATGAAAACCCGGCGCTGCAAACGGACGGATTTGTGGTCGTTCCCATGGCGGCGGCCGCGGCACTCGACTCATCCGTGTTCAGCAAGGTCAACGCCTCCGAGGCCGTCCCGGCAACCTGGGAGGAACGGGCTTCCAAGGCCTGGGAATATTATCTCGAAGAGCCGTTGGTGAAGAACTGCATAAACTCGTGGCGCACCTTCGCCGTGGGTGACGAGATCAAGATCGCCGGCGACGACGAGAAGGTGAAATGGGAGGCCGCAGATCTGTCCGACCGACTCGGCGTTTCCGCCTTCGTCAAGGATATGATTCTCCAGCTTCTGGTCAAAGGCGACGCGGTCGGGTTCAAACGCTACACCAAAGACGGCAAGGCCCTTGAAGAACTGGTCTGCGTCAACCCGGTGTCGATCAAGGTCAAGTATGCGCAAGGTCAACTGGCCGAAGTCCGACAGTTTCCGGAAGACCATCCCGGTGTGGGGGAAGGACTGGACCTGCCCGTCGACCAGGTGCTCCACCTCAAGTGGGACGCGCCGTCCTTTTCGCCGCGCGGCAACTCGATGGTGCTCCCGGCGTTCCAATCCATCGAGCTGCTGCGCGACTATCGCCGGGCCGAACAGGCCATCGCCAAGCGATGGACGACCCCGTTCCGACTGCTCAAGGTCGGCGGCGCTTTCGGCCAGAAGATGGTCATGCCCGACCAGAAGATGCTGGAGCAGGTCCGGGACATGATCAACAAGATGGACCTCAAGAGCGGTCTTGTCGTTCCGTTCTACGTTACGGTCGAGACGCACGGCACCGACGGCCAGGTCCTCAACGTCGAGGACAAGGTCAAGGAGGTGAAAGAGGACATCGTGGTGGCGCTGGGTCTCTCCCGTTCCCTGGTCACCGGCGACGGCCCGAATTTCGCCACTGCTTCGGTCAGCCTCCAGAAGATGCTGGTGATGATCCGGGAAATAAAGCAGGCGGCCCGTGCCATCCTGGACTGGCTCTTCAACGACTGGCTCGAACTGAACGACTGGAGCGACAAGACCATCCAGTTCCTGTTCAACGACCTCGACCCCACCGACGCCGTCGATTTCAAGCGCCTGCTCATCGAGCTGTACGACCGCAAGCTCATCAGCCGATCCAGTCTCCAGCTCAAGATGGACCTTGATCCCGACATCGAATCGGCCAACCGCGAAACCGAAAAGCGTTCCGTGGACCTGCTGGATGAAAAGCAGATCAAGCCCATCGCTGATATGGTCATGGCCGGGATCATGGGTGTCGAAACCGCCCAGGAGATACTCGGTCTCGACCCGGCGAAGAACCCCGTCGGAAGCCGGGCGGAGGCGTCCTGGGGCGGACCCTTCACCCGGGGCGACATTGGAGACGCTGTCTGCGACGACTGCGCGCATTTCGATGACGAGCAGAACCATTGCCGAGTCCAGCGAAACGAAACCACCTTCGATGCCCCGGCGTGCCGTTTCTTCGACGCCAAGACCGTTCCTTCGGAAACCTCATCCGAGCAGAAAGGCGCGGTGTCCCGGAAGACCACGGCCTGCCGGGAGTGCGGGGAATGATCGGTGCGCTCGCGGCCAAGAAACCGGTCTCCCAGGCCGAGGCCATACGACGGGCCACGGAACAAAGCGTCCAGGCGAGAAACCTGTACACGGAGCAGACGGTCGCCGCATTGACCGCCATGCTCGGCGACGCCGAAGACGAGGTGCGTCGCGCCATCCTCCGGTACAAGAGCCTCGGCTCGCTTCCCGACAACAAGCTGGCCGCCCTGGAAGGGCTCAGGAAACTCCAGGCGGATATCAGGGAGGCCACGTCCCGACTACACCGGGACCAGACACTGCTTTTCCGGAAGACGGCGAAAGCCTCTTTCCGCCAAGCATCTACCGCGGCATCGATGAATTCGCCGCGGCGCAATTGCCGTTCTACCGTGACTTGACTCCCGAAGCATCGATAAACTCGCCACCCGCGTCTTCACCATCGTCGACACCGACGCCCTCGATTTCATGACCAACTACAACCTGGTGCTCGCCGGCGATGTCCACCGCGAATTGGCCGACGGCATCAAGCGGACCGTTATGAACGGCATCGCCACCGGAAAGGGCGTCGAGGACATCGCCCGCGATCTCGGCCGTGTCGTGAAGGACCCCGAGTCATTCCGGCACGCGGGATCAAAGGTTTTCAGCAAGGCCCAGTACCGAATGGAGGTGATCGCACGTACCGAGGTGCTGCGGGCTCATAACCAGGGGCGGATCAAGTTCCACGACCGGGTCGGCGTCCGCAAGCTCGAGTGGATGACCATGGAGGATGAGCGGGTCTGCCCGATCTGTGGCCCGTTGGACGGCAAGGTCTTCGATACGGGCCGTTTTCCGAGTCAGCCCGCCCATCCAAACTGTCGGTGCACCAGCGTGGTGGCATGGCCGCTGGTGATATGCGGCGGAGAATTGGGCGCTAAGGCCGCGGCTGAACCGGATGCCTGCATCCTTCCACCCCAGACTGTCGAAGCGCAGGCGAAGGCGAAGTCCGAAGAGGACGCCAAACTCAAGCACGCCTTCGAGAGCGGAAAAGTCGCGGACTTGAACACGCTCACCGTGAAGCAGCTTCAGACCCTGGCGAAACAGAACGGCGTATCCATCGCCCGCACCAAGTCCGACTTCATCAAGCTGCTCGATCAGGTCGAGCCGGGTATCGACCACTCCGATCTCACCGGAGCCGCCCTGAAGGCGAAGCTGAAGGATCACAAGATCGGATTGCTGCGCACCAAAGAGGAGCTGGTCGAACTCCTGGCCGAAAAACAGGCTGCACTGAAGCAGGCTCAACTGTTGGCCGAGCAATTGAAAAAAGTCCCGGAGACCGGCGGCCTGCAGGACCTGACGGTCGCCGAGCTAAAGGAGATGGCCAAGACCAAGGGTGTCTCCCTGAACATGACCAAACAGGACGTCATCGATCTGCTCGATGAACTGGAGCCCGGAGTCGACCACACCGGATTGAAGGGCAAGGCCCTCATCGCGGCCAAGAAGAAACACCACATCGGTCCGCTTAAGAATAAGCAGCAACTCATCGATGCCTTACAAAAAGCCGCCGGAAAGGAAATGGCCGAAAAGGCCAAACAGGAGCTGTCGAGGCGGCGAAGAAGGAGGCGCTCAAAAAGGCCAAAGAGACTCTTGATCAGGCGGCCGCCAAGGTGGTGGTGCCGGAAACATCTTCCGGCTATGCCGATTTTCTGTCTGCGGTGAAGGAAGCTGAAAAGGCTGTTGCCGGGGGCGCGGACCTGCCCCAGGAACTGCTTGAATCTCATGCCAAGGAGCTCGCTCTCAAGAAGAAGCTCTTCCGCGACCATGTCGCATCCATGAAGGTGGGCGACCTCAAGACTTTGGCCAAGGAGACCAAGGTCAAGCACTGGCAGTGGGCCAACAAGGACGAGTTGGTCACGCTGTTCACCGAGACGGACCCGGCTAAGGTGGAAGCGGCCAAGGCGGGTATCGGAAAGAAGCATGCGACCTGGCTCGAAAAGCACGGTGGAAAGAAAAAGGCCGTCAAGCCCAAGCCGGCGACAGCGCCAAAGCCCTCGGAACCGTCACCGCCTGTTTTTTCCAAGAAAGGTGCGGCGTTCGAAGAAGTGGACGGGGCATGGACCGACAAGGGCAAACCGGAAAGCTTCAAATATACGGGCAAGGCACAGGTCGGTGGTGCGCACAGCAAGGAATTCTGGACGGACGAAAAAGGCGAGCGATGGCTTTTCAAACCCGTTGAGCGGCCCGGCGATGAGTTCATCGCTTACGGTGAGGAAGCGGCATACAAGATCGGAAGGCTCATCGATCCGGACGCCGTCGAGGTACGCACCATCGTCTGAACGGACGGGTGGGCTCCATCCAGAAGTGGCGGACCGATCTCAAAGCGCAGTTGGACTTCGCCGGCCTGGACCCTACCGATCTCACCACCCTCGACATCGAGCAGATTCAACGGGAGCACGTCATCGACTGGCTCATCTCAAACCATGACGGTCACTCCAAGCAGTTTCTCCGTGGCAAGGACGGCAAAGTCTACGGGATCGACAAAGGTCAGCTTTTCAAACACCTGGGACAGGACCGACTCGCCGTCGACTACCACCCCAACGCCCGCTACGGAGAACAGGAGCCCTTCTACAACACGCTTTTCCGAACGGTTAAAGAGGGCAGAACCGAGATCGACCCCTCGGTGACGCTGCGGTACATCCGCGAGGTGGAAAAGATTCCCGACGAGGACTATCTCGCGATCCTGCGGCCGTACGCGGAAGGACGGTTCGGCGGGGACGCGGGCCGCAAGCAGGCGTTCTATGAGACCGCACTGGCCCGCAAGCGGAACCTGCGCCGGGATTTCGAATCGTTCTACGGCGATGTTCTCGGTCGAAAGGATTTCCGCTTTGACGACGTACTCGATGCCCTGCCCAAGAAACGTCTCGGTGCAGCCGAGGAGGCGCTCCTCGAAGATGCTCGTCGATTGGGCTGGCAGGGCAAAGCTCTTCCCTTCGACGAGGAGGACATCGAAGACCAGAACGCCTTGGTGTTTGTCGAGACCCTGAAAGGGCGGCAGCGGACAGTGTTCAAGATGAAGGTCCGTCCGGAGGCTGAAGGAAAGCTCATGGATGCCCTGCGCAAGGCGGGTGTCGATACGGCGTCCGCACGCGTCGGCGAGGCGTTGCCGGAGGATCTGTTCGCCGGTGACATTCTCTCCGCGGTGAAGACCATCAACCACCACGCCCAGGATCAAAAATACAACCAGGCGACCTTGAAGAAGGTCTCGGACCACTTGAAGGCGCTCCGGCGCTTGAGCAAGTCCGATGACCAGGACATCCGGGAGATGGCGGATACTTACATCGCCTGGATCGAAAGAGTCCAGCAAGCTGCGCATGAGAAGAAAACCATCGACCAGCGCTTCGAGACCTATCTGAAGAAACGTGCGACCCGTACCAAAAAGCAAAAAGACGCCCCGTTTACCGTTCGCAGAACAAAGGTGCGGCAGCCGCGCCGGGAAATCAGGAACGGCGAGATTGTCGTGCTCGATGACGGCGTCGACAATTCGGCTCTTTTCGGCGGACGCGGTATGAAGGCCGGCGAGCAGTACGAAATCGATTTCGGGGATGGAGTCCGCGGTGTTTACAGGCCATGGTCGAATAAGAACCTTTATGCCCAGCAAGGGGAATTCGAACTGGTGCTCCCGGACCGACCCGATGGCAAAAGCGTCGAGCGAGCCTTCGAGCGAATGGAATCTCTGGCATCAAGCGGGGGCCGCCACGCCAGAGGATACGGAGCTGCTTTATCTCCACAAACAGGCCTATCTCACCAAAGCCGACCGTGATTCGGAATACAAACGCATGGTGGAGGAACTGGACCGCAGGGCGGCGGGCAAGGAAGAACGCATCCGCGAGATGCGGGGATTCTGGGAGAAGCGTCTGGGTGTCAAGGACCTGACCCGGATGTCGGGATACGACCCTATGGGTGAGCATCAGCTCGCCTTCAAAGGCGTCGCTAAAGGCGGTGGATATCGCCATCAATACCGTTTTGACCTGTCGGATGATGATCTTGAAAAGCAGATGAAGGGTTACGGCCTTTATCACCGGCTGACCAACGGTGAGGACCTGCCTTCATTCATTGAGACGGTGTTGGACAACAACGGCGCGATGGTGAGCACCGTGGAAAAACTTCGTGCAGGCATTCCGGTCGGCGGCATGTCGCCTGTGGCGGATATGGACACCGGTGGTGCCAGCTACTTTTTCGCCCGCATCAAGAAGCTGCCGACCGCCGGGCGGTCCTCCGATGTGGGGCTGTATTTCAAAAAGCGCATGCTCCGACGCATGGACGCCATTAGTTACGACCACGACGCCTTCGGGCGCGTTCGGGACGAATACGTTTCGAACCATCGCGGGAGCACACCGACTGAATGGAAACAGTTCGCCAGGAGGGGCGGCAATGAGACCATTTTCAAGTACTCGGTCACCCTGCTCGACAACATTGACGTGATCGTAGTGGGCAGCGACCGGGAGAAAAAACGCCTGGTCGATGCATTCTTGAAACGCAGGATTTCAGAGTTGCCCGACGGCCGCAAGGTCGAGGACATCGTGCTGGTGAGGTGATTATGAAGGAGTTCATCGAGAAGGAAAAAGCCAAACTCCAGGACCTGTTCGCACCGTTCAACGACGGCGGCTCCTGGATGAGTCTGGTCGAACCCGGTCGGGACTCTGTGCGCCTCGGCATCGTGGACAGCTACACCATAATCCGTGTGGCCCCGCACTTCGATGCCGAGGGTGAAGTCAAGCGGGTTGATTTCTGGCTCTTCGTTAAAACGGTCGGCTACGACGAAGGATTCCAGCACGCGCACACCGTCAAGGTAGTCGGCTGGTCCCAGGGGGACACCTATCTGCTCGATCTCGTTGATGACCGCAACCGGAAGTACCACATCGAGTTGATCTTCCCGGATCAGGAGCCGGAACTGGCTTCAGATTGGAGCAGCTGGCGGAGGTACAAGATGCGGAACCGGGATCGGTTCTCCCTTATAGATGTGGACCTGATGACCGAACACCGGCAAATCGCGGAGGAATGGGAATGAAACTGCGTTACATGATTGAGCATGCCCTGCGCGACCGTATCCGGGACCCGCGGTACGAACCTGTCGGCGTCTGGGTCCAGGGGTCGGGGCCCGGCCTGGATCTGGTGATCGAATTCCTGCCCGGTAATACCGATGCCCGCGAGGAAGCCGATTGGATCATCAACGCCTGGTGGAAAACGACATCAGGTCTCTGCCCGAGGATTTTCTGGCCTACCATCAGACCACGATCCCAGCTTACCGAGGCATGCGCGGCCCCATCATCGAAACCGACGAATTCTCTTCGACAGACGCCTGCGCGCGGCTCCTCCTGGACAAGATCGCATCCGGCCGAATCTCCTGACCCCCTCCGACACTTTCAGACGGGCTCCGGTAGATATCACAGCGACAGGGCTCTCCGCCCGTCCCGCGGGCTGCGATCCGCGGACGGAACGAGCGCCCCACCGGCATAAACCGGATTGTCGCGACATGACCGGAGAACCGAATGGAGCTATTCGCAACCGACCGTGACCGGCTGGCGTTCCTTCTGGAGACAGACGCCGCGCTTGACCTGGACTTCGAGGCGCTTGAAGCCCAGGGACGCGATGTCTCGGAGGAACTGCCTCCTGAGAAACGGCCCAAATACATCACCAATTACATCGGCTCGAAGCAGAAGCTGGTCGATTGGATTTGGAAGCACACCCCGGAGGGAGTGTCATCGGCGGCCGACGCCTTTTCAGGATCGGCGGTCGTGGCCTACATGTTCAAGACCAAGGGCCTGCGGGTCCTGGCCAACGACCGTCTCCACTACTGTTATCACGCCGCCCGGGCCATCATCGAAAACGACAGCGTCCGGCTCAGCGACGAGGACGTAGAGGCGCTGCTGACCGACAATCCCAAGGCCGGGAGCTTCGTCCGCGACAAATTCAAGGGCATCTTTTTCGCCAAGGGTGTCCACGCCCTGATCGATACGATCCGGGCCAATGTGGACCGGCTCTCGGGCTTCAAGAAGGACCTGGCCCTGTTCGCCCTGGGCAAGACCTGCATGTCCGGCAAAGGCGGTTTCGGTCATTTCTCGTCGTCCACCCGTTACGGAAAACGGGAGGACAGCCCCGAGGAGTTCAAAGCCCGTTTCCGCAAAAACGCGGCCCGCATCAACGCCCTGGTTTTTAATAACGGCAAGGATTGCAAGGCTTTACGCAAAGATATCAACGAGTTTCTGCCGGGAGCCAAGGTCGATCTCGCCTATTTCGATCCGCCCTACGCCACTGAGTTCTCGACCACGAATTACGAAAAGGCTTACCACTTCGTGGAAGGGCTGATGACCTATTGGAAGGGGCTCAACCTCGTCGAGGGATCGAAGACCAAGCATTACGAGACGGATCACAAGACCGTGACCCGGGCCAATGCGGCCGGGTTCTTCGAGACCTTCCTTGGCAACGCAAAGCATATCCCGCACTGGCTCATCTCGTATCGCGATCACGCGCATCCGACCGAACGGGAGATGCGTGGAATCATCACATCCCTTGATCGTGATTCGAGCATGCGCTCCCGAGATCATCATTACGCCATCACATCGCGTCACGGCGACGCCTCCCACGCCAAGGAACGGTTGTTCATCTGTTCCCGTTCGGCGGGACGGTCCACCAAGGCGGACGACGCATCCACCGGGACCATGACCGCGCAGGCGATCTGGGAGGAAACGGAGAATGAAGTCCGCTACCGGGTACTGGACCCGGAGCGGTTCGTACCGGACAGCTTCCGACGCAAGACGCTCGAGGGCGTCGAAGGCGTGGCCATCATCATCGGACGGTTGAAAAAAGAGTTTGTCCCCGAAGGCGGCAATCCGCGCTCCATGGTTCTTCAGGCATACCGGTTCGTACGCAAAACGGAACGGAACCCCGACGGCTGGACCATGGAAAAGGCCAAGGAGTGGATCGGAAATAACGATGCCGACAAGGCGGCTGATGCTGCTCTGCGGGTGGATGCCAATCTTCGTGCATTGGCCGACGCCCCGTTGGGAGACTCCGTCGATCTGCTCATCTGTCAGGCGGGCAAGGCGGACCCCGTCCGGGTCACCGGATTCATGGGCAGCAAGTACCTGATGCTCGGATGGATCGAGCGTCATGTGCCCAAAGACGCGGAAAGCCTTCTTGACGCCTTTTCCGGCGGCGCGAACGTGGCCTACCACTTCAAGCGCAAGGGGTTGAAGGTCATCGCCAACGACCTGTTGCGCTTTCCCTATCACCTGGCGCGGGCAGTTATCGAGAACTCCAACGAGACCTTGAGCGACGAGGACGTCGAGAGGCTGCTCGCTCCGAACCCGGACGCCGGGACGTTCATCGTGGATCATTTCTACGGCTATTACTACACCAAACCGGTGCTCCGCTGGCTGGACCAGGTGTGGGCGAACATCCAGAAGCTGCCGGGATACAAGAAGGACTTGGCGCTGGCCGCGCTCGGAAACACCGTGAAATCAAAAAGCGCCTTCGGTCAGTTTTCCCGCTCCAAGATGAACCGAAAAGCTGACCTGGAGACGGCGGCCAGCCTGGAACAGTCGCAGCTGTCCAACCCGCCCCTGTCGAAATTCATCGAATCCTTCAGGCGGTCCATCCGACAGCTCAACAACCTCGTGTTCGACAACGGGAAGGAGTGCAAAGCCTTCAACCTTGATGCGACCGAAGCCGTCCGGCGGTATGGATCGGATGTCCTTTACCTCGATCCGCCCTATGTGACCGAGTTCGGGAGCAACGACTACGAGGATTCCCTGCATTTCATTGAAGGGCTCATGACCCGCTGGGCGGACAAGGCGATCCATTCGAATCCGCGCAGGAATTTCCCTTCGAGAACACGATACACCAAGGAGTCGATACGGTCCCTGCTCGAGACCCTGTCGGCGGAGGCACGCACCCGTTACGGCACGGTGCTGCTTTCCTATCGAGACCGAGCGTTTCCGCGCGAGGAGGAAATTCAACGAATCCTCGCCGAGCACTACGGCCTGGTCCGGGTCCGCGGTATGGAGGTCGATTACAACATTGCCAAAGACATCGGCCGGGAGGGCAAACACGCCCGGGAACTGCTCTTCGTCTCTTCCAAGCCCAGAAGTTCCCCCCGGTCCGCGGCCGCGTCCCGGAGCGCGCTTTGTCATACCTCCATTCCCGTAGTTATCGACGCCTCGGCACCAACGGGCTTGAGCACCGAAGCGTTGGATGTGCCAAGGGACGCCGGTGATCCGAAGTTCACGTTCGTCCTCTGCCGTGTCGGCACCAACAAGAACGGCGATCACTTCACCCAGGATGAGCTGGCGACCCGCTACACCACGGCCGTCAATAAGAAGATCGATCTCAAGCATTCCCAGGAATTCACGGACATCGTCGGCGGCATCGTCTCGGCGGACTTCGTCGAGGATGAGGATGGCGGGCGCGTTGAATGCGTCGGTGAGCTCTTCGTGTCGGACAGCCTGCATGCGCAGTTGGCCTATAAGCTGATCCGCAAGGGCATCGTCACCCAGGTGTCGATGGAGTGCGATTACGAGGAGGGAGAATGCTCGATTTGCGGCAAACGGGTGCAGTCGAAAGATGATTACTGCATACACCTGCGCAAGCACAAGGCCGGCGAGTTTCAGGGGAAACCTGTCTACGAGATTCTGCACGGCGTGAGCTTTACCGGTCTCGGCCTCCTCGACCGCAAGGGTGCCGATGATAACGCCCGCATCACCCAGGTCGCCTCCGAACGAGGCGGACAAACCCAAACCGTTGAAGAAGGAGGTCCACCGATGGACGAAAAGCAGAAAGCGAAAAACGAAGCGGCCGAAGCCGCCGACCAGAAGAAGGACGAAGGCGGCGGCGTAGTCGATGACAAGGCGCGCGTGAAAGAGCTCGAGAAAGAGAATCAGGAGCTCAAACAGCAGGTGCTCGCCTTGCAGAAGAAGCTCGAGGAAATGGAAGCCGAACGCAAGGCCGCTGCCAACCGCACCCGGGCGCAGAAGCTCATCCGCAAGATGGAGGAACAGAACATCTCCTTCGGCTCGGACGAGGAGCGCGAGAAGGAAATCGAGCGTCTCGCCGGACTCTCGGACGAGGCCTTCGCGGCCACGGAAACCGCCATGGATCGGATGATCCGGTCAAGCGCAGAGAAGGCGGAGAAACAGAAAGAAGAAGACGGCAAGGACTCCGCCAAAACGAAAACGAAGGCCGAGTCCCAGAAGAAGGACACCCCCATGCGCAGCGACGCCGGTGTCCGGCCGAAGGACGTGGATGACCAGAAGAACAGCCTCGAAGACAAGCTCAAAAACGGCTTCATGGCCGCCTATCGGCACCGTGTGGCGTCGGCCGCGGGCGAGCCCGTCGCAACCAACTGATAAGGAGGAAAGAACATGCCTTTCATCAATCCCAATCATCGCGGCCTCGCTTACGGCGACGGCTACATGCAGGGTGACGGTCAACTCGGCCAGGTGGTGAAGATCTCCGGCGATGACCTGTTTGCCGTGAACACCGACCCGACGGCCAAGTCGTTCGGCATTCTGATCAAGGACTACAACAACGGCGAGATGCCCGGCATTTACTGCATGGGCGGCGTCTACGAGACCGACGTCTTCGAGGGGACCGTCAATCCCGGAGACGACCTGAAGGTCTCGGCGAACGGCAAACTCACGGCGGGCGTCCAGGCCGGCGAGGAAGTGATCGCCCGGGCCATCTCCGCCTCCGGCGGAACGATCAAGTTCCGGCTGCTGATCTGATTAGAGGAGGATATCTACTATGGAGACGACCCAAGTGAACGTGCACAGCCAGGAATACATGGAAACGATGGCGCGCCTGATGTCCGAGGCGCTGGAATCCCCGGATGGGATGCGCGCCCTGGCCGCGGCCATCGCCGCGCCCATCGAGCAGGAGATCAAGCGCAAGGAGATCTCCTCGCTGCTGCTGACCCGCCATACCCTTCCCAAGGGCGAGCGGCCGCTCTACCAGAAGAAGCCGAAGGTCAAGGCGTACTGGATCAGCAACGAGGGCGAAGCCAGGAACAGGAGCTGGGAAAGGACGAGGTGGAGTTTCCCACCCACCGCATCCATTCCGCGCCGATGGTCGACGTGTCGGTGCTCAAGAACGGCAATATCGGTACGTTGATGGACATTCAGACCTCGGCGGCCGACGAAATCCGCAAGGAGATCGACAAGCGGACTATCACCGTGCTTTCCGCTTCGGTCCCGGCGGGAAACACCGTCGAGGTCACCGGAAACACGCTGACCGAGGAAGCCCTGAACGAGGCCGTTTCGATCATCGAGGACCTCGAACTTTCCGTGAAGTACATCGTCATGCGGGGCCGGCGGTTCAACGATCTGCGCGGCTGGAACCTCGATCCTCAGACCAAGGCCGAGCTGCGAGCCAAGGGCGTGATCAAGAACTACGGCACCGGAGGCATTCTGCTCACCGCGGCCCAGTCCCTCGATGAAGTGTTGCTTATCCCCGATGAGGAGGTGGGAAAAATGCCGGTGAGGGAAAACCTCAAGACGGAAGCCATCGAGCAGAAGACTCGGTTCAAGACGGGCTGGCTGGTCTGGTCGGAAATGGGACAGGGCGTAACCCGCCCGGACGTCGTGGCCAAGATCAAGATTCTCGGCTGATGGAGGTGATTCGAAATGAAGAAGGTAAAAAACGTCCGTCCGGGCGTCCTCATCATAGCCGATGCGCGATTGCGTCTTGAGCCTGGCGAGGTATTGGAGGTCGAATACCTGACCGCCCACATGGAGCAGGCCTTGTCCGCGGGACACCTGACCCGTATCGGCCAAGAGGGAACGAAGGCGTCGCAACCATCTGAAAAGCCGGAACATCCCCCCGAGGAACCCGACGAGAGCGACCTGTCCAAAGTGACGGCAACCGAAGCGATCTCCCGGATCGGTACTGAAAGTGATACGGACCTGCTCAAAGCCCACCTTGCCAACGAAAAGCGGCGCACGGTCATAGACGCGCTGAAGAAGCGGCTGGCGGAGGTGGACGGTGGCGCTGAGTGATTTTGTTACAACGCTGAGAACCGACCTGTCTGACCCGGCCGGTGAGCTGTTCACCGACGAGGTATTGCAGCGCTGCATCCTCAAAGGCGTCCACCGACTGGCCCGTGATCTGGAGATATCCCTTTCGGTCGCAAACGGCGAGATCGTTCCGGAACCTGAAGGGGAAACGCTCGAACTGCTTCTGCTGCTCGGCCAGATTCATGCATGCCAGGTCATGCGTGCGACAACGGCGAACGCGTTCTCGTTTTCAAGCGGCGACAAACGGGTAGACAAAACCAAGCAGCCCCAACACTGGGCCGAACTCGAAGAGGACCTGAAGGCCGTCTACAAGCAGCGATTGAGCGATATCAAACCGGGAGCCGCTGCGTCGCCTGAGGACTACATCATCACGCCCGGTGGTCTCAACCCGGTGATCTACGAGCAAGGAAGCGATCTGTGACTCTTTTGAGCGATCCGGAAAAGATCCGCGCCGCCGATGATGTGAAAGAACTCATCCTGGCGTCCGGACAAGAGGCGATGCTTCTGCGTGCCGTTCCCGGCGAGCGACTCTATGGCTCTGATGACGCCGCTTTTGAGGAGGTCGGCACCTTTTCGCTCGAGTTCGTCGAGACTCCACCGGAGGACCTGAACAACAAAATCGACGCCGTAGCGTGTGTTTTGCCGGTCCAGGATGTTCGACCGGAAGATCGCGTGCAGACCGGCGCAGACGCATTCCGTATTCAAACCGTGGAAGAAGAGCGACTGTTCGGCGTAATCACCCACAAGGTCATCAAACTGGTCCGGCTGCATGGGAGTTAAACGTTTCGGAGACTGGGACAAGGCCAAGGCGAAGCTGGCCGCAAACCCCGGCCCCCGTCTCGCCCTCGCCCTGCGTCAGGCGACGATCAAGAATGCGCTGCTCCTGGTCCGGGAGATCAAGCGCGGCATCCGCAGCCAGGCTCCCGGCGGAAAGCCGTTCGTCAAGCTCGCCGAAAGCACCATCAAGCGCAAGGGCTCCAGCAAAGCCCTGATCGATACCGGCTTCCTGGTCAATTCCATCACCCAAAGCATTCTGGCTGATCGGGCTTTTGTCGGACTGCTCAGAGGCACCGTCAATAAGGACGGCGACGATCTGGTGAATATCGGTGCCGTGATGGAGTACGGAGCCACCATCCAGCACCCGAACGGAGCGGTCATAGTTATCCCGCCTCGTCCCTTCCTTCATCCCACTATGGAAAAGTATCGCAAGCAGATCATCGAGAATTACCGGCAGGCCATCCGCACGGTGCTCTGATCCCCGCCCGACACTTCCCGAGCCGCTCCGGTAGATATTCAGCGGAAACATAACTGTCCGTTCCGCGGGTATCGCTGCGGGCGGCCTTTGAAACCGGAGGTGCCGGACCTTGGAAACCGTTCGAATCGTTGTTGAAAGCTTCATCCGCCTTGTCAAGGCGGAGATCGACCCGGATGCGGTGCTTGTCGCCGCGGACGACGTGTTCGAAGTGCCCAAGGTTCCCAGCCTCATCCTCCAGGGACCCACACTGGTCGAGAACGGCGACCGCCGCACCCAGGCGCGCATGGTGGAAAAGGATGTTCCGAACCTGACCTACGAAGAATGCCGCCATCCGCGCCTCTATCACCTGGATTTCGACGTCATCGTCACCGCCGCACATGAAGGCGAGTTGCTCGATCTGCAGGAAAACGTCGCCCGATTCTACCAGCGCCACCCGGTTCTGATCGTGGAAGACCGCGGAACGATCAATCTCACCGAGATCACCCCGCTCGGGGGGTTGCGCCGCGTGAACCTGTCGGACCTCCGCCAGAGCAGCGGCCGGTGCCGAATCGAGGACTGCCCCGTCTACGACGGCGTCGTGCTGACGGGCACCCTGGTCAAGGACAGGAAATTCGAGTTCCGGGACGGCGTGGAGGAGGACCGGCTCTACACACCATGAAATAAGGAGGCACTGTCGTGATCGAAATCAAAAATCTGCTCTTTCAGCCTTTGACGTTGCACCTCGCGGGCGACGGTCGGGGCCTGCACCTGAATCCCCGTGAAATCAGAAGCATCAGCGACGACGACCTTTCGCCCGAGATAGAAGCCGCGGCGAAACGAGGTCTCGTCTCGCTTTCCGGAGGGTCGCACCGCCGGAAACTATCCCCCGTTCTGAGAAGCCGCTCGATGAACCGCCGGAACAGGAAGACGGCGGAAAACCCAAGCCCAAACGGCGCAAGCGGAGGTAGACCATGGCGACATATCTTTCACCCGGTGTTTACACGCGGGAAATCGATTTCAGCTTTTATGTGAAACAGATCTCCACTTCCTCTTGCGGCATGGTGGGCGTGGCCGAGCGCGGTCCGATCAACAAACCGGTGCTGGTCACCAGCTGGGAACAGTTCATCAACAAATTCGGCTCCTATCTGCAGGCCGGCTACCTGGCCTACGCCGCAAGAGCTTTTTTCGACAACGGCGGTTCGGTGCTCTATGTGAACCGTATCGCCCACCTTTCAGATCCGACGGACAGAGACAGTCTGACCGCCGTGAAGGCCTCGGCGACGCTGAAGGACCGGCGTGCGGCCGCAGCGGCGCTCGAGACCGGCACCGAGG
>NZ_BBCC01000105.1 GCF_001311845.1 Desulfosarcina cetonica JCM 12296
GAATCCGTCGAAAATGCGATTTTTTACGAGTTCATCATGGTTGCGCATGTCACTGGCTTTTGGGGATTCCCATCAACAGGCGGTTTTTGGGTGTAATCGTCTCGGGAATCAGGCGGGTCAACACCTGGTACCCGCAGTCTCTGAGGCGTGCCGCACGGGTGACGTCGATGGCCAGGGGGCCATCCAGCCAACCGTCCAGTCCGCCCGTGTCGCATCGCGCCAAATCGTGGCAGCAGGGCAACACGGCCACGCGGCACCGCGCGGCGAGCGCCCGATCCAGGATGTGGTCGGTAAGCTCGCCGCAGGCATGCACCGATACCACCAGGTCCTCCGGCGAAAGGCTCACGGACCGCATATCGTCCTCCTTCAACCGGACGCGATCCGCCAACCGGGGCCAGGTGTTGCGCAGTTCCGTGGACAAGCCGGGCATTGCCGGGCAGATGCGCATCCACGGCAAGCGCTTCCGGAGAGGTGTCGTCCAGCAAAAGCAGGATGTGCGCCAGCAGTCCATGACCGCAGGCCAGATCCACCACCCGGCCGCCCCGGAACTTTCGTCGTACCCGGCGGGCCACCTCCCAAGCTTCGAACAACTCCTTGGCCGGCAGGTGCCCGCTCGGCAAACCGCCCTGGCGATGGCATCGAACAGGCTGGGCCCGCTGAATTCGGCCAACTGCTTTTCGGTGAGTCGGCTTTTGGATGATGGGCTCACGGCCATGGGAGACTCCTTTGCTTGAATTGCGGTTGAATGGCGGAAAACGGCAAAACCCTCCGTTTCCGCCATTCAGTTGTGGATGGAAATTATTCGCTGGCCGTACGTTCTGGGCATCCGCCCGGCCATTCATGGCCGCGGTTGTCGACACAAAGGTAGATAGCCGCCCATTGCATCAGGTTCAACACGGCCAGGCCGGTGAATCCGACCGGGTAGCCGATGGCCCCTCCGGCCCATCCCAGCAGCAGCGGGCCGGCGAAGTAGCCGATTCCCCAGCAGAAGAAAAACGCTCCGGAGATAAGTCCTTTTTGAGAGGGCGCGACCAGCTCATTCAAAAAGCCATGGCCGAGACACAGAACATGCCCATCCCCAGGCTGGCCACGCCGAGTGCCAGGACCGCCGCCGGAGACGCGCAGCGGTGGAATAGGGCGATCCCCGCGCCGGCCATGGCCAGTCCCATGAGCATCACCGGTTTGCGGCCCTTCCGATCGGACCATCGGCCGGCGAACAGCTGCGCGATGCTCAACGCGACATAAAACAAGGTAAAGAAACTTCCCACCATCCACTGGGCATCCCCCCTGGCGCTGATCAGGAAGGCTGGAACAATCGTGATGAAAATCCCGTATTCGGCGCCATAGAGGGTGATGCCGACCAGAACGGTGATGTTTGTCGGACGGATCCGTGCGGTCACCGCGCTGGCGGTGGCCTTCCCGACGACGACCGACGCCCCGGGCCGCGGAGCTGGGTTTTCGACAAACCGCGCGATGATCCCACCGCCCAGAAGGCTCAACACGGCGAACACCAGAAAAGGTTCGCTCCCCGTCCAAACGCCGGCGAAGACGATGCTGAGACCGCCACCGACCGTGAGACCACCATGCAGGGCGGCGTTGTAACGACCCATGACCGTGCCCTTTTGACTCGCATATTGAAGCGACAAAAGCGCCGGTGCCAATGCCCAGATGGGCACCTCGGCGATCCCCTGTAAAAACCGGGCCCAGTAAAAAAGTTGGGGAGCTTTGGCAACATAGTAAAGCAGTCCGGAAAGGCCGCAAAGCAGATAACCATACACAATAAACCCCTTGAAACCGAAACGGTCCGCCAGCCGGCCGACGGGGATCTGCAGCAGCATGTTTGGGATGGCGTAGGCACTGGCCAGGATGCCGACATCGGCAACCGATGCGGAAAGATTCATGATACGCCGAGGCAAGAGAGCGACGATCAGCCCGACGCCGATCATCAAAAGAAATACGGAAAGGTTAACGGCCGCAGCCGATTTTCTTTCAGACATGTTTTTTCTCCACCCATTAAACGGAAAAACGGACAGCCGCGCATGGCCGGGTCGGAAGCACAAACCGATCCCCTGCATTTCCGGGCCTGTGCCCGTCAAATGCCAATCGCCTTAGCGCGGTGCGTGATAACCAGTTGTTTTCAGGCTATCGGCGGTTGGGTGGAGACATGCATCTCATGGGTGTAATCCATCCTCGATGGTGAACGGGGGACCTATAAACGGACAAACGCCTTGATAATGCGCAGAAATGGATGGATTCGTCAAACCCTAATGCCGATATCGATGACCCGCCAATGTCCGCCTTAAGATTGCCGCAACGGGGTCGATAACAAAACTACTTATCCTTATTGCCGGAAAGCGACATTTCGAGAGACTCTTATTTAACCACAGGATGAATCATCATGAGGAAAATCAAGGACATCAGCATCCGTTGGAAGATTTTGTTTGCCGTGGCCGTCGGGCCGCTGGTGGTGGCATCGATCCTGGCCGGGTTGCGGGTCAACGATATCCGCAAAGGGGCCGAGGCGGCCATTGTCGAAAAGAGCCAGGCCGTCGTCTTCATGGCCGAATCGGTCCGTGAGGAGATGGCCCGCAAACTGGAAAGCGGGCTGATTCCACCGTTGGATAAACTCCCGGCCGACCATGTGGTCAAGGCCGTGCCGGTGATCACGGCGATCAATGTGGCCCAGACCAACGCCCAGGAAAGCGGGTATACTTTTCGGGTGCCCAAGAACCAGCCCCGCAACCCGAAAAACGCGCCGGATCTGGTTGAACGGGGCGTTCTCGATGAAATGTCGGCTACCGGGGTGGATGAAAAGATCATCTATGAACCCAACCAGATCCGCTATTTCAAGGCCGTGCGGCTATCGTCCGAATGTCTCTACTGCCACGGTGATCCCAAAGGCACCACCGATCCGACGGGCGGCATCCGCGAGGGCTGGCGCGAGGGAGAAGTTCACGGCGCCTTTGAGATCATCAGCTCGCTTGACGCCGCCCATGCCCAGGTTACGGCAGCCCAATGGAACGTAACGCTGCTAGTGGCGACTTGTCTGGCTGTCATTCTCACCGCCGTCTGGCAACTGGTCAAGGTCAACCTGCTGCGTCCCATGGAAACCGCTAACGGCCTGATCGGACGTATCGCCCAAGGCGATCTGACCCATGCTCACACCTCTGACCGCCAGGATGAATTCGGCAGATGATCCGGCAAATTGACGGCATGCGCGGTAATTTGCGCGATATGGCGGTCGATTTGGTCGAGGCCAGTGAGACGGTCTCGTCTTCGTCGGTAGAACTTAACCAGATTTCGACGGATCTTCTGACGGGTGCCGAAAGCACGTCCGAACGATCCCATTCCGTGGCGGTGGCGGCCGAGGAGATGAGTACCAATATGAACTCCGTGGCCGCGGCGGTGGAAGAAGCCACCACCAACATGGATATAATGACCCAGTCGATCGAATCGGTGAAAGGGACGATCCGGCGTATTTCCGAAGACACCGAGGCGCCCGCAGTGTTACCGGCGCTGCCGTGACCCAGACCCAGGCGGCTTCCGAAAGGATCCACCAACTGGGCCAGGCGGCCCGTGAAATCGGCAAAATCACTGAAGCGATCACCGAGATTTCAGAACAGACCAACCTGTTGGCCCTCAACGCCACCATCGAAGCCGCCCGTGCCGGCGAGGCCGGCAAGGGGTTTGCCGTGGTCGCCAATGAAATCAAGGAACTGGCCAAGCAGACGGCGGCGGCGACCAACGAGATCAATCAGATGATCGATCGGATCCAGGGCTCGACCATCGAGACCGTTTCGGATATTGAGGGCGTCACCCAGGTGATCGGCAAGGTCAACGAGACCGTTCAAGAAATCGCCACGGCCATGAGCGATCAGCTTTCCTCGACCAACGAGATCGTCAACAGCATTTCCCAAGCATCCATGGGCATCAAGGAGGTCAATCTCAATATTGCCCAGAGCTCCACGGTTTCCGGTGAAATCGCCAGCGATATCGCCAAGGTCAACACGGAAACGACCCAGGTTTCCGACAACAGCCGTCACGTGTCGGAGCGCGCCGGCGGGTTGAATGGGCTTGCCCGTAAGTTAAAGGAGACGGTTGCGCGCTTCAAGATCTGACGGATTCGTAAAAATCCCGATATCGGCGTTACGCTTCATCATTTGAAGCCAAAACCCGAAACGCCCGATAAAAAAATGGCCGGAGGAATTTTTCCTCCGGCCGTTTTTGTTTTGGCAAGGTGTGAACGGTACTGGCGGGGTGTGGAGAACCGAGCGGCCCGAAACGGTTGATCGGATCACCCGCCGGTGGGCCAGGGGCTTCTGTGAAAAGGAGGGCGGCGGATGTGAACGATCAGGCCGCACAGGGCATGTGCGCACTGACCAGATCCCGTATTTTCTCACCCACGGCAATCATGGACTGCAGTTGGGCGTCGGACAGGCCCATCTGCAAGGGCGCGGCCGGGTCACACAGGTCGAGCAACCCATCCATGGATTGGATCGCCTCGATCAGATCCATGGGAATGTCGACGAAATCGGCGGCTTCCCGCGCCATTCGCGCCAAGGTGTTGTGCTGGGGAATGGCATTGTGATAGCAAAAAAGTCCCATCAGGTATTTTTCGATACTGAGGCACAGGATCGGATAGAGCATTGTGCCGGTAAATACCGATTCCCGACGATGGCCGCGCTGGGCAGTTTTTAGATAGCTGTTGCCCGCCTCGACAAAACTTTCACAGTCACGTTTGATCATGGCCCTGGCCTCCCTTTTCTTGGGTGGAGGTGGAAACGGGATTCCCCTTAGAGGGCGTAGGCGTCCGCTACGCCGCCATCTTCGAGGGCGTCCAGAATTTCGTCGACCACATCTTCACTTTCAACGCCGCCGTACCAGTGGCCGGCCGGATAGATCACCATCACGGGCCCGTGGTCGCAGGCCTTCATGCAGCCGGTGCTGGTGATCTGGGCGTTTAGCCCGCGATCAAGAATTTCATTTTCGATGTAGGGTAAAAGGTCGACCGAACCCTTTTTTTGCATACCCCCTTGCCATCGCCATCGGCGCGAAAACTGGCACAGACAAAAATGTGATGTTCCGGTTTTTCCATCGTTTACGCTTCTCCTTGTTTTTCTGTCGATTGATGTTTCAAACAGCCTCTCAACTGGCGCACACAGCTATTCGCGAGGTTATCCGCAGCACCCCATCCCGGCCATCGGATTGCGGTGATTACACGCTTCAATGTCCCTTCGCACCATGAAATTCATGCTGTGGCCTTCAAATACCGCCTCCGCGGCTTCCTCGATCACCCCATCCAATTCAAGGATATCGATGTTTCTTTCCTTGAGCACCCGTCGGGGGTTGTCGCCGATTCCGGCCACCAGCAATGCCCGGCAATCGCTGATCAGATCGCCAAGGTCCTCCCAGCGTTTCATTCCGCCACCGGGCTCGGGTGTTTTGCGGGATTCAACAAAGACGATTTCGCCATTCCGCTGCCCATAGATCAGGAGTTCTTCCGCCTTGCCGAGTTTTTGATTGATCAGCATGCCTTCCAGGCTGGCAACGGCCACATACGGCCGGGTCTCGTTGACGATTTCGGGAAGCCGGGAACATTCCATCAGTTTTTCATTGATTTCACTGCAGTTGCTCTGCCCCAGGATGCCCACCGCATCGGCCCGGCAACGCTTGCAGTGATACATTTGGGGAATGTGCTGCGCCGCTTTTTTGCGAATTTCCGCCACCAATTCCTTGGGCGGCTCCGCGATATGGGCGAATGCCGCGCCTTCGTTGGGGAAAAACGGAATGCAATTGAGAATATCGACGCCCATCTCGGCCATTTTTTGCGCAACCGCCTCGATGTGATGGTCATTGATGCCCGGTACGATGATCGTGTTGATCTTGGTGGTGATGTTCTTTTCCTTCAGCCGGGCAATGGCTTCAAGCTGCTTGGCCAGCAGGACCTCGAAACCCTCCTGGGCCCTCAGCACCCGCTTGCCATGACGGACGTAGGAATAGATCTGCGCCCCGATCTCCGGATCGACGGCGTTCAGGGTGATGGTCACATGACTCACGTTGATCTCGGCGAGTTCATCGATATACGGTCCGATGCCCAGGCCGTTGGTTGCCAGGCAGAGGATCATCTCCGGATATTTCTGTCGCACCAGCCGGAGGGTTTGCATGGTTTCCTTGGGATTGGCAAAGGGGTCGCCCGGGCCGGCGATCCCCACCACCGAGATGTTCTTGACTTCCTCGAGGACATATTCCAGATAGGCCATCGCCTGGTACGGGGTCAGCACCGCACTGGTCACGCCCGGCCGGCTCTCATTGACACAGTCGTATTTTCGATCACAATATTTGCATTGAATGTTGCATCGGGGCGCCACGGGAAGGTGGACCCTGCCATAAATTCCCCTCATCTTGGCATTGAAGCACGGATGGTTTTCTAAGTTCATGGTATCGTTTCCTTACATGTAGGTGTAGCCGATGGGAGACGCATCCTGACGGCATTGAATAATCGTGTTGGTGATGCAATCGAACAACTGCTGGGCACCCCGGTATCCGATGTGCACAATGCGGGCGCCACCCATGCGGTCATGGATGGGGAAACCGATGCGAATCAGCGGTTTTTTCATTTCACGGGCGATTTTGTACCCTTTGGAGTTGCCAATGAAAAAGTCCGCATGGGCCTTCTTGGCCGCTTCGCCGATCTCCACGAAATCGACGCCTTCCATCACGGTGATGCCTTTGGCGTCGAAATCATCGATGACGTCCCTCAGCATCGCCTTCAGGTGGCCGCTTTTCCCGCCCGACGCGCAAAGCGCCGGGACCACGCCGATTTCGGAAAGGAAGGAGGCCATGCCGATGACCAGGTCTTCTTCGCCATAAACCACGGCCCGGGCTTCAAATACATACTTATGCCCGTCGGCATAGGCATCGATGAGCCGCGACCGTTCCTGAACATATTTTTCCGGCATGGGTTTTCCGGTGATGGCGGATATCCGATCGAAAAAAAGATCCGTCTCCTTGATGCCGATGGGCAGCCCGATACTGTGACAGGGAATGGCGAATTTATCGGCCAGCAGTTTGCCGGCGCTTTTCGTCTTCGCCAGCACCCGGCCCAATTCGATGGATCCCGACGCATCGCCCATGGCGACGATTTCTTTGATGGGCGTCCCCCCGGCCGGAATTTTCTGGTATTCGGTCCACATGGGGCCGTCGAGGGTCTGCGAATAATCGGGCAGCATCTGGTAGCGGGCGCCGAAGTCGGAGAGGATCTCCTTGTAATGGCGGTAGTCGGCCGGGGACAGCATGCCGGGGAAGAGATTAATCCCACCGGCGTCCGGGTTCTCTTTTTTGGCCAGGGCATCGACCGTTGCCCGGATTGCACCATGAAAACCGTCGATATGGGTACCCGAATAACTCGGCGTGGATACGGAAACAACGGCCGGTCCCTCCGGGTCGTGATTCTTCAGAATGTACTCCCTTAGGATAAGCGGCACATCGTCACCGATCGTTTCGCTGAGGCAGGTGGTCCCCACCCCGATCAGGGCCGGTTGGTACTGTTTGATGATGTTGCTCACGGCGAGCTTCAGGTTGGCCCCACCACCGAACACGGCGGTCTCCTCGGTGAAGTTCGATGAAGCGATGTCCACCGGCTCGTTAAAGTGGCTGATGAGGTAACGGCGGATATAGGTGGAGCAGCCTGGGACCCGTGGAGCAGGGGAACGGCGTTCTCGATTCCCCGAAACACCAGGGATGCCCCCAACGGACTGCAGAGTTTGCAAGCATTGCTTGTGGCCTTGTATTCGACGGTGTCCTGTGCGTTCATTTGGCAATCCCCTGTCTGTTAACGTTTACCGTACGGCGCGAACTGCCACACCGGGCTGGTCACGGAGGCATAGACCTCCTTGGCGAAGTTGAGCATGCCGCTGTAACCGGCAAGGGACAGCTTGCGTTCATGGTTGTGATCGCAAAAGCCGATGCCGAGCTTGAAGGCCATGGGGCGCTCCTTGACGCCGCCGACAAAAAGCGACACGCCCTTTTCGATGCTGTATTTGGAGAGCTCCAGGGGGTTGGCATCATCCACGATGACCGTGCCGTCGTCGCACATCTCCCTGAGCACCTGGTAATCCTCATCGGTGCCCGTCTGCGACCCCGCCAGCACCACATCCATGCCCAGGGAACGCAAGGCCTTGATCATGGAAAAGGCCTTGAACGCACCCCCCACATAGATGGCGGCCTTTTTTCCCTTGAGACGTTCCTTGTAGCGTTTAAGAATGGGATAGATCGCCTTGACCTCTTCCCGCACCAGGGTCTGGGTCTTTTCCATCACCTCCGGATAATCCTTTTGGAAGAACTCGGCCACGTCATATAGTGCCTTGGACATATCCTCAATGCCGAAATAGGACACCCGTTTGAACGGAATGCCGTATTTTGCCTTCATATGCTGGGCCAGGTGCATCATCGATCCCGAGCATTGCACCACATTGAGGGCGGCACCATGGGACCGTTTGATGTTTTCCACGCGCCCATCGCCGGTGAACACCGAAACCACGTCCAGGCCCATGCGTTCGTAGTATTCCCGTATGGTCCACGCTTCGCCGGCAATGTTGAACTCGCCCATGATGTTGATGCTCGTGGGGCGAATTCCCTCGATGGCGCCGGTGCCGACAAGATTGGCCATGGCATCGCAGGCGGCCTTGTACCCGTCCTTCTTGGTACCTTTGAAGCCTTCGGAGTGAACCGGCAGGACCGGGATGCCCTTTTCTTTGGCGACCTTTCTGCAAATCGAGTCGATATCGTCGCCGATCAGGCCGACAATGCAGGTGGCATAGACAAAGGCGGCTTTGGGGCTATACTTGTCGATCAATGAAACCAGGGAGGCATACAATTTCTTCTCACCACCAAAAATGATATCCCGTTCCTGAAGATCGGTGGAAAAACTCATCCGGTGCAATTCCGGCCCGGACGAAAGGGACCCGCGAATGTCCCAGGTGTAAGACGCGCAGCCAATGGGGCCGTGGATGAGATGAAGCGCGTCAGCGATGGGATAGAGCACCACCCGGGAGCCGCAAAACACGCAGGCACGCTGGCTGACGGAGCCCGCGAGGCTTTTTTTGTCGCAACTCATGTTAAAGGGGGCCGTGCCCTTGGTATGGATCTGGGCTTGACGTTCTTCAAGAATGGATATCGAGGACATCGTAATCTCCTGTAAGCGTAAAAAGTTGGGAACGAGAGACGGATCGCCGGGATGGGGGTCGGGCGCAGGAGGTCTGCAGTGTGTAAAATACCTCGCGCTCCGCCCCTCGTCCTCAATCTTAGACGGACTTTACATTACCAGTTCCATGGTGATGTCCGTCGCATCCCGGTCCTGACGGTCCATCAGGGCGTCGAGAATTTTTTCCAGAAGCCGCATGCCGCCCTTATACCCCACCGTCGGGAAGTAACTGTGGCCGATGCGGTCCAGGATCGGAAAACCGTGCCGGATGAACGGGATGTCTTCGTCCTTGGAAATATACTTCACATACGTATTGCCGATCATCAGGTCGACCGGTTCGTTTTTGATCCACTGGTGGAAGAGAAACATGTCTCCGCCGCTTTTCACATTGACCTCATGGGGGACGTCGGCGGTGAGCTCCTTGATCCTTTTTTCGAAGGCTTTGTTCTTGGTGCCGGTAACGATATGAATCGGCATCATGTCAATGTCCACGAGAAACTCGGTCAAGGCTTCCAACTGATCCGGATCCCCCACCAGGGCGACTTTTTTGTGATAAAAATAGGCCTGCATGTCGGTGATGATGTCGAGCATTTGCCCCCGTTCCAGATTCAACGAATCCGGAACGGTCACCCCGGCCATTTTTCGCATGGCATCCACGAACCGGTCGGTCGCCTTGAGACCGATGGGCAGGTCCAGAATCTCGCAGGGGACCTTGCATTTCGCATCCAACGCCTTGGCTGCCGGCCCGGAAGTCATGCGGCCCAGGGCGATGGTTCCCCGGCTGCTGCCGGTTTTCTTCAGTTGATCGATGGTCACGCCGCCCTTGGGATACATGTTGAACTTGCCGGTCTGGGGACCGTTGAGCACATTTTCCGTATCGGGGAAGAGGATCGATTTGACGCCCATTTCGGCGGCAATGCGCTTGATCTCCTTCATGTCCGAGGGTTCCACCCAACCGGGAATCAGGTTGATGCACTTCTCCTTGTGGCCGTTGGAGGTTGCAAAATAATCGACCATGGCCTTGGTCATGTTGGCAAAACCGTGCACATGGGATCCCACATAGCTGGGCGTGTTGGCATGCAGCACATACTTGCCTTCGGGAATCTTGCCCTCCGACTCGGCCTTACCGAAAATCTGGGGAATATCATCCCCGATAGTTTCGGACAGACAGGTCGTATGGACGGCGATGACCTCCGGGTCGTAGATCGTGAAGATATTGTTGATGGCCTGAAGGAGGTTGGCCTGGCCGCCGAAGACCGAGGCGCCTTCGGTGAACGAACTGGTGGCGGCGAGGACCGGCTCCTTGTAGTGCCGGGTTAACGTGGACCGGTGGTAGGCATAGCATCCCTGGGAGCCGTGGCTGTGGGGAAGACAACCGTGAATCCCCAGGGAGGCGTACATGGCGCCGATGGGCTGGCAGGTTTTGGCCGGATTGACGGTCAGTGCCTTGCGCTCGGGTATTTCTTTGGGTGTATGTCGCAATAACATCTTGATATCCTCTCTGTGAAAAAAAACCGAAATTCAGCTATTCATCGGCATACATGGCGGTGAGTTCGGGACTTTCCTCCCAAGGCGCGCGGATATGTCCCCACACCTTGCTGTTGATCATGCGGTCGATTTCATAATAGAAATTGATCGCTCCCTTATATACGGCGTAAGGTCCGCCAGAATCATAGCTGTGCAGCTGTTTCATGGGCATGCCGTGTTTTTGCACCATGTATTTTTCCTTGATGCCCGCGCAGAAGATGGCCGGCTTGTAGATCTCGATCATCTTCTCCGTTTCGTACTGGCTGATATCGTCGATGGCGTAAGTGAAGCCTTCTTCCATGTCAGCCATCATCCCCTCGTATTCCTTCAGCTTGATGCCGTGTCTCTCCTCTGCCTTGAGTTCCTCTTCGGGGATTCGCGGATTGTATCGTTCGGGATCCTTTTCAACCGTGAGTTCTTCGATGTTCCGGCTGTCGGCATCGACCCGGATCGTTGGCAGGACGTGACGCCCCTCGTAATCATCCCGGTGGGCGAATTCGTAGCCCGCGGCAATGGTCTGCATGCCCATTTCACTGAACAATTCCTGGTAGTGATGGGCGCGGGAGCCGCCGACAAACATCATCGCCAGCTTGCCTTCCAGGCGGGGCCTGACATCGGCCTGGGCTTTTTCGACGGCCACCATCTCTTCGGCGATGACCGCTTCGACCCGGTCGATCAGTTCCTGATCCCCATAGTATTGGGCGATTTTCCGGAGCGACGCAGAGGTTGCCTTGGCTCCCAGAAAGTTGACCTTCATCCAGGGGATGCCGTATTTTTCTTCCATCATGTCGGCCACATAGTTAATTGAACGATGGCACATGATCAGGTTCAGATCCGCCGTGTGGGAGTTCCTGAAATGATCCACGGAGGAGTTGCCGGAAAAGGTGGAAACGATTTTAATGCCGCATTTTTCGAAAATTTCATCGATGATGAATTCATCCCCACCGATATTGTACTCACCGAGAAGATTGACCCTGTACTTGCCCTCACCGACCGTGTCGTCTTGGCCGATGACATGCTTAAACAGCCCGTTGTTGGCCACATGGTGGCCGGCAGACTGGCTGACGCCCTTGTACCCCTCGCAGCTGAAACCGAAGATGGTAATGCCGAGTTTCTCCTGCATTTTTCGGGTGACCGCGTGGATATCGTCACCGATCAATCCGATGGGGCAGGTGGAAAATACCGAGATCATTTTGGGTTTGAAGATGTCGTAAGCTTCCTGAATGGCTTGTGCCAGCTTTTTCTCTCCACCGAAAATGACCTCCTCATCCTGCATGTCGGTCGAAAAACAGTAGGTCATGAAGTTATGCCCGTCCGGCGTCGTGGATGGATCCGTCTGGTTGCGCCGTGTCAGCCAGGAGTAAAATCCGCACCCAATGGGGCCGTGGGTCAGGTTGATGATGTCACGCGTCGGTCCCATGACCACGCCCTTGCACCCGGCGTAGCAGCACCCCCGCTGAGAGATAATCCCGGGGATGGTCCTCACATTGGCCTGAATTTCCTCGTAGTTCTGTTCGTCCTTTTTCTTGTTGATAACAAAATGCTTGGATCGTTTACGCGCCACTTTCGCGGGGTATTTTGCCAGGATTGTCTTTTTGACGTCTTCAGGCTTGATTTCCCTCCAGGCTTTGGCGTCTTCTTCATTTTCGGTTTTCTTTTCGGGCATAACCGTCATGGTGGTTTCTCCTATAAATCGTCTAGGCTGGAATCGCCATTCTCGGCAGTTCTCACGCTGATCGAATCGGCTACTGGCATCACGAATATTTTCCCGTCACCGGGTTTGCCGGTCTTGTTCACTTTAATGATCGTCTTCACGATTTTATCGACGTATTTTTCCTTTGACACAATCACCAGCACCCGTTTGGGAATCAGGCGGTTGCTTTGGCCGAGTTGGGATATCGCCTCTTCGTAACCCTGCTCGGCACCCTTGAGCAGGGTCATGTCAACCAGGCCGGCACCTCGCCCCAGGGCATCGGTCGCCGTCATCGAAGAGATACCCATCTCCGTCAAGGCCTTGCGGGTCTGATTGATCATGTTCATGCGCACAATGGCCATTATCTCTTTCATATTTTTACCTCTTCCGGCTCGCCGGTTTCCGTTTCCTTGATCCCCGAACTGATGGTGTAGGATTCGTCTACGGGTGTAATGAAAATCTTTCCATCGCCAAAGGCGCCTTTTTCTCCGGTCCGTGCCGCATCCATGACCGTTTTGATGACAAATTCCTTGGCGCCGTCTTTGACCACGGTGATGAGCATTTCCTTGGGGATCTTATCGTAAGTGATCTCGCCAATTTTGATCCCCCGCTGCTTACCCCGGCCAACCACTGACATTCGGGTAACCGCCGGAAAACCGGCATCCATGAGTGCGGCGAGAACATCATCTGCTTTTTCCGGCCTGACGATCGATCGAATCATTATCATGGTACCTAATCTCCTTGATTATTCTATTTATTGTTTACGTCACTGTTTTCCCGTATCGACTTTGCCGGATTACTCCATGAAACCGTAATCGATCAGCAGCTTTTCGAGATCTTCTATGGCCATCGGCGTGGGGATCACCTTCAGTTCGTTTTCCTCAATCTTTCTGGCCAGGGTACGGTACTCATCCGCCTGGGGATCCTTGGCATCATATTCAATCACGGTTTTTCGATTGATCTCGGCCCGCTGCACCACGTTGTTCCGGGGAATGAAGTGAATCATCTGGGTGCCGAGCCGTTTTGCAAGCTCCTCGATCAGCTCCTTCTCCTGATCCACATTACGGCTGTTGCAGATCAGTCCGCCCAGGCGCACCCCGCCGGCTTCCGCAAACTTCACAATACCCTTGCAGATGTTGTTGGCCGCGTACATGGCCATCATCTCACCGGAGACGACAATGTAGATTTCCTGGGCCTTGCCTTCACGAATCGGCATGGCGAACCCGCCGCAAACCACGTCGCCGAGAACATCGTAGAAGGCATAGTCCAGTTCCTCGCTATCCGCATAGGCGCCCAATTGTTCAAGCAGGTTGATGGAAGTAATAATACCCCGGCCGGCGCAGCCGACACCCGGCTCCGGTCCACCGGACTCGGTGCATAACGTTCCGCCAAAACCGACTTTGCGGACATCTTCCAATTCCACATCTTCGCCTTCTTCGCGAAGGGTATCCAAGACGGTTCTTTGGGCCAGCCCATTCAACAACAGCCGGGTTGAATCGGCCTTGGGATCGCAACCGACGACCATCACTTTTTTCCCCATCTCCACCAAGCCCGCGACTGTATTCTGTGTCGTTGTGGATTTGCCAATTCCGCCCTTGCCGTAGATCGCTACTTTTCTCATTTCATATTCCTTTTTCCAAAAGGTTGAGGATGAATCAGATCGATTTTGCTTCCATATGAGCAACCTGCGTGCCAGAGACCTACGATCCTCTAAAAACGCCATCAACATGCTTTAATCGTTGGATAAAATTTGCCTTGATGCGTTCTTCTCACTGTTTTCAGTGCGCCCTGTACACTGTCGATCTACAAACATGTAGATGGATGATCTACAATAGTGTAGGTGCACTACTGCACAGAACGGTTGCCGGAGTGGTGAGGGAGTGAAAAGCATTCTGTCGCGCGGCGAAGTGAAAGATGGCATGCGCGATATCGGCAACGTGGGTTGCCATGACTTCTCGCGTCACTGGAATGAGGGGATGGACGTCTGGGGAGATCGGCGCCGCGTTTCGACGTAGAGATCCGCGGGCACCGATGGAACAGGGTGAGAATTTGAGAATCCGTGGATGGCGTTGGAATCAGGTGTCCCGATGGCGACTAATTGGAGAGATCCTTGAAATGTGCGTTTCTCTGCTTGTTTTCACGAATGATTTTATCGAGCTTGTATTTCTTTACCCGATAGCCCATTTGGCGGAGGGTCAGGCCAATCTCCCGAGCGGCCTTCTGCTGAACCCAGTCATTTCGCGCAAGGGATTCCAACAGGGTTTCGCGCTCCATGATTTCGATTCGTGATGTCGAGGGGGCGGAAGCGGCGGTGGCCTGGGGGGCGTCAAATGCGGATGGTGCCGACTTGTTGTTGAACAGGTATGCCGGCAGCATATTCGGCTGGACCTGGTTGGACTCGGCCATGATGGCGACGCGTTCGATCAGGTTTTCCAATTCGCGCACGTTTCCCGGCCAATTGTAGGCAGCCAGAATTTCCATGCTCTCGGACGAGAAAAAAAAATTGACGGCCATATTCCCGCGCGGTTTTGGCAATAAAATAATCCACCAAAAGCGGTAGATCCGCTTTGCGCTGCCGAAGTGCCGGAATGGCAATGGGAAAGACATTGAGCCGGTAGAACAGATCCGATCGAAAGCGTCCCTCTTCGACGGCCTTGTTCAGGTCGATGTTGGTCGCCGCAATAATGCGAACATCCACCTTGCGGGTCTGGGTGCTGCCAAGCGTTCGAAATCCCGCTCCTGCAAGAAGCGCAGCAGCTTGGCCTGCACCGAGAGGGGCAGTTCGCCGATTTCGTCCAGAAAAATCGTTCCCGTGTCCGCTTCTTCGAGGCGTCCCTTCTTGGTTTGGGTCGCGCCGGTAAAGGCGCCTTTCTCGTGTCCGAAAAGCTCGGATTCGATGAGGTTGTCCGGCAGGGCCGCGCAATTGACCTTGGCAAAGGGGTTCCGGCGCCGCTGGCTCAGTTCGTGGATGATCCGTGCCGTGAGGGTCTTGCCCGTGCCCGATTCGCCCAAAAGCAGGACCGATGCCCGGCTGGGGGCGACCTTGCGGATCATTTTGTTCAAGGTTTGCATGGCCGGGCTGACCCCAACGGCAAAAAAATGGTTGTATTTGGCCGAGACTTCGGCTCGCAGACTACGGTTTTCCGTGAGCAAATGCTCCTCACGGCGTTCGACCTGTCGGTTGAGTTGGACGAACTGGGCCATCAGGGTGGCCAAAATGGTCAGAAAGCGGATATCTTCCTTGAAGTCGATTTCGGGGCCGAAGAGACGGTCCACGCTGAGAACGCCGATCGATTCGTTGCTGAGCAGAATGGGCACGCCAATAAAGGCCAGGTTGCTCTTGGTCAGGTTCCGCGCCTGGGTTCGGTTTAAGAACAGGGGCTCTTTGCCGATGTCGGGAACGGCGAAGGGCTGGGCGGTTTCAAAGATCGCCCCGGTGACGCCCTCGCAGGATGGTAGATGCCCCGCTGCTGTTCCAGCGGATCCAGGCCATGGGAGGCGATGATCTTCAAAAGACCGGTATGCTGATCTTTTAGGGTGACCGTCCCGCGTTCCATGGCCATATTCTTGGACAAAATTTCCAGCGTAGCCATTAGGGTATGGTCGAGATCCAGCACCTGGCCGAATTTCTGGCTGATGGCATAAAGGGTATTGAGTTCGAGTTCGAAGATTTTATTCTGCATACGACGATTTAAATGATTGCCTAGGGTGCAAAGCGATTTCCCACATGGGGAGCCGGTATGGAATCGGTAAATGGGCCAAACCCACCGACCACCGGCAGAGACCCTACTTCTTTACCTTCAACTTACATGCCACGGCCTAGATAAAGTCTAATTTGCTATAATTTGGTTTCATATGAAACGGTTATGGTAATTCGGCAGTTGCCGATGGGTGTGTTCTGTAAATACAAAAACGTATCAAAATATGATTCATATAACATTTATGTCTGCCAACCGATACGCATCGATGTTTGTTCCGGGGGTATCAAGGCGGCCGGCGGATTCACCGGTGGATTCAATTGACCGCAAATTGGTGGGCGCTTTCTATTCCATTGACGGCGGCAGGGATAACCAGTAGAAAATGATCGACCGACCCATCGTTGGCGGTTTCGTAAAAAGCAGTGTACCCCGATTAACGGGAAATATACAAGTCCGAAAAGCCATCCTTGGATCATCAACCGGTTTAACAGACAGGACATTGCCATGACATCGCAGACCACACCTGACGCGCACGATCCATTTTTTTTCGATCATGAGGCCCTTCAACACATCGCAAGCCAAACCGCCATCCATCAGGGGCTGATTTTTTCAAAGAAAACCGCGTGATCAGCCTGGACCGGGACGACACCGCCCTTTGGGCGCAGGTGGAAGATGAAGCGCGATCCGATTTCCCGCTGGATATCGAGATCGAACTCGACGCCGAAGGCAACCCGCACTACCATTGCAATTGCGATGACGGCGCCGAGCGCATCTGCCCCCACCTGGTGGCGGCGTTGTACGCCTATGCCGACCAGCGCGAGACCGCCGAAGGGATTCTCAGCGCAACGGATACCGCCATCAGCGACCGCATCAAAAGAGGCAAATCCGAGGTGACGGTCATGGCCGCAAGCGGTGAACCCTGGTTCGGCAGTTGGACGGCGGCATCCATTGGCGGCAAGACCCCGTTTCCCCGCCAATACCGGGTGACCATCCGCAGTCTGCATAACCGGGCCAATTTTTGTTCCTGCCCGGATTTTGCCAACAATCAGCTGGGCACCTGCAAACATATCGAGGCCGCCCTGCATAAAATCCGAAAGCATCCGGAATACAATGCCTTCAAAGATAAGCCGGCACCGATTCCCTATGTTTACCTGGCTTGGGATCGCCCCAAAGCGCCCATGCTCAGCCTGCATCGTGGTCAGGCAATGGCCGATGATCTGAGCCGCTTTCTGGATGACTACTTTGCTCCCTCCGGTGATTTTTCAGGCCGCATGCCGGAGGATTTTTTTCGCTTCACGGCGCTGGTGGAAGAGCGCGACGATATTCATATCGGCGAAGACGCCTGAATTGGGCTCACCAATTGAGCGCCGAGGCGAGCCAAAAGCTTCGATCCGCGGAAATCCTTCGCCAGATCGAAAACAGTCGGGGGAAACTGCCGGGGATCAACGCTCGGCTGTATCCGTATCAGATTCAGGGCACCGGTTTCTTGGCCGGCACCGGTCGCGCCTTGCTGGCCGACGACATGGGGCTCGGCAAAACCCTGCAGGCGATTTCGGCGGCCGTCTGGTTGAAGACCCATGAAAACATCCGGACCGTCATGATTGTCTGTCCGGCCTCCCTGAAACAGCAATGGGCCAGGGAAATCGCCAAATTCACGGATCTGCAGAGCCAAATCATCCAGGGCCCGCCACCCAAAAGAGGGGTGCAATACCGCCGGGAGAAGACCTTTTTTATTGTCAATTATGAGTTGCTCCTTCGGGATTTGAGCATGATCAACGAGATCCTGCGACCCGACCTGATCATCCTGGATGAAGCCCAGCGCATCAAAAACTGGCGAACCAAAGTCGCCGCCGCGGTCAAACTCATCCCCACCCGCTATGCGTTCGTCCTCACCGGCACACCCCTGGAAAACCGTTTGGAGGATCTGTACAGCCTGATGCAGGTGGTGGATCCGAAAACCCTGGGGCCGCTGTGGCGGTACATGGTGGATTTTCATGTGACCGACGAAAGGGGCAAGGTTCTGGGCTACCGGAATCTGTCGGTTCTGCGCAAGCGCCTGGCCCCGGTCATGCTGCGACGGGATCGCGGCATCGTCAGCGATCAACTGCCCGAACGCATTGTTCAACGGCTCGATGTTCCCATGACATCCAAGCAACGTGAAATTCATGACGATGCCATGGCCAAGGCCGGCCAGTTGGCCACCATCGCCAAGAAGAGACCCTTGACGCCCACCGAGCAGAATCGTCTGATCGCCGCCCTGCAGCAGGCCCGCATGGCCTGCAACGCCGCCGGTCTGGTGGACAAGGAGACCAAGGGCAGTCCCAAGCTGGATGAAATGGCCGATCTGCTCGATGAAATCTGCATTCAATCGGGACTCAAGGCCGTGGTCTTTTCCTGTTGGGAGCTGATGACCCAAATGGTGGAAAGGCGGCTGCGAAAAATGGGCTTGGGGTATGTGCGCCTGCACGGCGGGGTTCCCACGGCCAAGCGCGGCGAACTGATGGATCGTTTTCGCGACGACGATGCCGTGCAGGTGTTCATTTCCACGGATGCCGGCGGCGTGGGGTTGAACCTGCAATCCGGATCGGCCCTGATCAACCTGGATGTACCGTGGAATCCGGCGGTCCTGGAACAGCGCAACGCCCGAATCCACCGCTTGGGACAGAAAAGAAGCGTTCAGATCATCACCCTGGTGGCTGCGGCCTCCTATGAGGAGCAGGTCCTTTCCCTGGTGAACACCAAGCAGAACCTGTTTGACAACGTGGTCAAGGAAGATGCCACGGAAGATGTGGTGGGCGTATCCAAGAAGATGTTGGAGTCCCTGATCGAGGAATTGGCCCCGCCCAAGGAAGCCGGGCCGGCGGAACCACTGGCGGAAGTCGAGCCGGCCGAAACCAAACCCTTCGACATGGAGCAACGGGAATCCAAGGCCCGTCCGCTGGACGAAGCCATGCGCGACTGCATCAAGGGCCTGCAAGAGGCGTTCGGCCCCCGTATCGAACGGATTTTCGGTTCCCAGGGATCCCTGATCGCCGTAATCGACCGGATCGATGGTGAAGCGGAGCAGGTGGCCATCAACCTTTCCAAGAAGGTCCCCGTGGCCCTGATCGATCTGATGACCCTGGGCAGCCTCAACCGACTCGGTGCGGCATCTCCCCTGGCCCAGGTGCAAACCTATTTCGATGCTCAGCAGGACCAGCCAGCGGTCGGCGGGCCTTCCCGACTGGCGACCCTGGCCGAGGAGAAATTCAATGGCGCCAAACTGTTGATGGATCAGGGACTGCATACTTCCGCACTGGAACTGCTGCTTTCCGCGCAACTGGCGACGGCGGCGGATCGGGCCGGGATGGGCATTCCGAAGGCTGCCACCGAGGCCGGTGTTTGGATATACAGCGAGGCGATTCCAAAAGGCGTGTTGACTCAAGAGGAGGCCGGACTGATCATGCAGGCCGTTGGGCTTTCCCAGGCGCCGACCGTGCCAGAGGTGCTCGTGGAACAATTGATGAAAGATACCCGTAATTTCATGGTGCGGTAGTCGCCACACCGATCCACCGTCATAAGAGAAAGAACCTTATCATTTTGCCGCGACGACCGATAATGCCACCTATAGCTATAATCGATGACTGCCAACAACAATCAGGAGAGCTTTCATGGCGTGGTATTACAAAGAGGGAGACAACGAGGCCGGCCCTGTGGACAAAGTCCGGCTGCAGGCGCTGTACAAGGAAAAGAAAATCGACGCCGACACCCTGGTCCGCGACGAAAACCAAACCCAGTGGAAACCGCTGAAGGAATGGTTTGGAAAAAAGCCAAAGGCTGCAACGCCGCCGGAGCCGCCGTCCAGGCCGGCGCCCCCGGCGCAGGCGCACCAGCCGAACGATAACCCGCAACCCGGAAATGGGCCGGCCATTGCGGTCTGTTCCCAATGCGGTCGTTCTTTTCCCCAGGATCAGGTGGTCCGTTTTGAAGGCAAATCGATCTGCGCGGCCTGCAAACCCCTGTTTGTCCAAAAGCTCAAGGAGGGCGTCGACCTGCCGACAAACCTGCGCTATGCCGGGTTTTGGATCCGGGCGGCGGCCAAAATCATTGACGGCATCATTCTCATGGTGGCGCAATGGGCGCTTCTCATCCCCTTGAATATGGCTTTCTTCTCTTCAATGACCATGGATCCCGACAACCCCGATATGGCCGCTTTTTTCGGCATGATGGGTCTGCAGATGGCCGTGGGTATTTTGATCCCGGCATCCTATGGCACGTTTTTCATTGGCCGGTTCGCCGCCACGCCGGGCAAGATGGCCTGCCGCCTGAAAATTACCGCCCCGAACGGTGATTTCATCAGCTACCTTCGGGCCTTCGGACGGTTCTGGGCCGAGCTCGTCAGCAGCATGCTCCTGGGCATCGGCTACCTGATGGTGGCCTTCGACGGCGAGAAGCGGGCCTTGCACGACCGGATTTGCGCCACCCGGGTGATCTATAAAAATTGAAGGACACAAGACCTTGATCGCCTGCCCCAACTGCCGGACCATCCAATCGCCGGACAGGATCAATACCGGTGAGCTGTTTGCCTGCCCCAGGTGCCAGACGCGGATGCGGGCCGACCTGTTCAATGCCTTTTACCGTCCCGCGGATTCGGGGGCGACCTTAGACCATATACAGGAACAGGGCCAGGCCGAATGCTACAATCATCCCGGGCGACCGGCCAAGGTTCCCTGCGGTCAATGCGGTCGTCTGCTGTGCGAGCTGTGTGCCGTGGAACTGGATGGTCGCAACCTGTGTTTCGATTGCGTGAAGACCGGACGCGACGACCGCCAGGTGGCCCGTTTGGATACTCGCTGCACCCATTACGACAGCATGGCGCTGACCCTGGCCCTGGTACCGATGCTTTTCGTCTTTCCCACCATCGTCACGGCCCCGGCGACGCTTTATGTGGCCCTGCGCTACTGGAAGCGTCCATCGACGGTTCTGCCGCGGTCTCGCTGGCGCTTCATCGTCGCCATCTTACTGGCCGTGGCCCAGATGGCCGGCTGGATCCTGGTGTTGATCCGTAAATTCGGGTAGGTGGCCATGGCAGGCAGAAAAAAACATACCGCAAATTGTCCGGAAGCCGGTTCGGTCTTTTCTTCACCCATTCCCTGTGGCAGGGTGACGACCACCTGCTGCGGGTGGAATCCGGGATGATGATCGAACGCTATTGGCGTTTTTACTTTGCAGACATCCAGGCCGTTCTCCTGCACCGCACCCAGGCCCATTATTACTGGAGCTTTTTGTGGACAAGCCTGGCCCTTGTCTGGGGTGCGTGCCTTTTCATCGAATCGTTTCCCCGGTCCCTTGCCCTGGGGTTCGGGCTTTTTTTTCTCCTGCTATTGGTGGCCAATCTTCTCCTCGGTCCCAGTTGCCGGGTCCAGCTGCAAACCGCGGTTCAGGTTCAACGGCTCCCGGGCTTGGTGCGCATACGCAAGGCCAGCAGGGTGATGAATCGGATCCGACAGGCGGCCGAGCGCGTTCAGGGGCCCCTCGCG
>NZ_BBCC01000106.1 GCF_001311845.1 Desulfosarcina cetonica JCM 12296
CCCCGACACCCCCCCGGCGGCGTGCCGGGCAGGGCGGAATTCGCGGTCGGTAACCGCCACCGAGGCCGCGGCCATGCGCATCTCTCCAGCCGGGCCAATGCTGATCATGGCCACTTTGTCGCCGTACTCGGCGCTGATCTTTTCGGCCAGGGCATAGTTGCGCAGCCCCTTGTAGGCGGTGGCATCGCTGATATTCACGCCCTGAGCATTGATTACGATTTTATACATTGCGCCCGCAGCGGGCGCGCCTTCGAGAATGATGGCCGCATAACCCAGCCGGGCCAGTACCTGGCCGGCCTGGCCGCCGGCATTGGCCTCTTTGATGCCGCCGGTCAGCGGACTTTTGCAGCCCACGGAAATGCGGCCCGATGTGGACGCCGCCGATCCGGTGACCATGCCCGGGGCAATGACGAATTTGTTTTCCGGTCCCAGGGGGTGGCAGTCCGCCGGAACCTCTTCATACACCACCATGGAGGTCATGCCCCGCCCTCCCATGCCGGCATAGGGCCCCAAGGGTCCTATGATTGCCTTGGGGCCCCGGGGGCGCCCATGTCGATTCGCAGAATTTTGTCCATCAGCAACTCCTTATTGTTTGGGCAACGCAGCTAGCGCGTTTTCGATATCTGCCGGTTTAAAACCGACAATGGTTTGATTCCCCACAATCAGCATCGGGAAAGAGAGGGTCGGATTCATGCGTTTCAACTGCCTGAGGGTGTCATTGCGCGATTCACCGATCAGCATGTCCACGAGAATGGTTCGAAACGGTACACGGCGTTCCCGAAGTAGTTTTCTGACGGACTTGCAATGCCCGCAGGTCTGTAGTCCGTAAAGGGTGATGAGGGTTGCCTTAGCTTCCGGGCAGTATGGCATGAACATCTTTCCTCGTGTCGGGTTCCGGTTAAGTGGGTTTGGCCGGCCCACCTCGGGTAAGGCGGGCCGGCCAACCACAAGCCGACAATACGGCAGGAACCCGATTAGCGTGCATTCCGATCAAGTACGTTCCGATTAGAGCGCATTTTTGTAAATGTCGATCACGTCCTCCAGGGTCGGACAGCGCGGGTTGGTCAGCCCGCAGGCATCCTTCTGGGCGTTTTCGGCCATGGTCGGCAGATCATCCTGCTGACGCCGAGTTCTTTCAGTCCCGATGGAATACCAATGTCAGCAGAAAGCGTGCCAATGGCCTCCAGGGCCATTTCCGCTGCCGCCCGTGTGGATAGCCCGTCGATGTTTTCGCCCATGGCAACGGCGATGTCGGCAAAGCGATCCATTTTGGCGATCAGGTTGAACCGGCTGACATGGGGCAGCAGGATGGCGTTGCAGACACCATGGGGCAGATCGTAGAACCCGCCCAACTGGTGGGCCATGGCGTGCACATGGCCAAGGCTGGCGTTGTTGAAGGCCATGCCGGCCAAATACTGGGCGTAGCACATCTTGTCACGGGCCTCCATGTCCTGGCCGTTGGCCACGGCGGCCCGCAGGTATCCGGCGACCAGTTCGATGGCCTTGAGGGCGCAGGCGTCGGTAACCGGGGTGGCCGCGGTGGAAACATAGGCTTCCACGGCGTGGGTCAGGGCATCCATGCCGGTGGCGGCGGTCAGTGCCGGGGGCATGCCCACCATGAGCAGCGGGTCGTCGATGGCCACGTTGGGGGTTACCCGCCAGTCCACGATGGCCATTTTGACCTTGCGGCTGGTGTCGGTGATGATGCAGAAACGGGTCATCTCGCTGGCCGTTCCGGCGGTGGTGTTGACGGCGATGAACGGTGGCATGGCCTTGGAGGACTTGTCCACGCCCTCGTAATCACGGATGTTTCCACCGTTGGTGGCGATGATGCCGATGCCCTTGCCACAGTCGTGGGCGCTGCCGCCGCCCAGGGAAATGATCAGGTCGCACTCCGTCGACTTGTAAAGATCATAGCCCTCATGCACGTTGTTGTCCGTGGGGTTGGGATGGGTACCGTCGTAGATCACCGGATCCACACCGCATTCGGCCTTGACCACTGCTGCGATCTGGTCGGCGATACCCGCCGCAGTGATGCCCTTGTCCGTGCAGATGAACGGCTTGGATCCGCCGAGCACCTTGATCTGGTTGCCGATCTCTTTGTAGGCGCCGATGCCCATCAGGGTAACCGTGGGAATGAAAAATCCGAATACCTGCTCCTGTACTGCCATGTGTGCCTCCTAGGTGAAAAGTTGATTTGACTGTCAAGGTTTCGCTTCCCTTATGGCAAGGACCAGGCCAGGTTGGTTGGTTTGGTACGATAAAAAACCACGATGCTGGTCAAGGCCTTGAAAATTAAATTTTATTCATCGAATAAGTGTTCGTTTTTTTTATCGGGAACCCTTGTCTCAATGTTTTTCCTTGCAATTGGCGTCTGTCCCGGGGCAGTTTGACACATTGGGGGAGATCGGTTTGGGTTGAAATGACACATCATTGCTTGGCAACGGGCGGTTTGCCTGAAGAATTAATGGTGGGCCGGTGGCACACCCTTCGCAGTCTTATCCGCGATGAATGCAAAAACGGTTGCATCTCGGACGGGTTCGCAAAAATCATGAATTTCATACAATCCCGGTGACAGAAGGATGACCCATGGACGTGCGTAAATTTTCCATTCCTGAGATCCTGTTCGGTCAGGGCAGCCTGCAATACGCGGCGCTGTGTGCCTATCGCATGGGCGGCGAAAAGGTATTTCTGGTAAGCGATACCGGGCTTGAGAAGGCCGGGTGGGTCGAGCGGGTTTTTTCCATCCTGCGCAAGGAGGGGCTGAGCTGGACTTATTTTAACGAAATCAACTCCAATCCCCGTGATTATCAGGTCAGCGAGGGCGCCAAGCGCTATCTCGCGGAAGGGTGCGATGTGGTCATGGCCATTGGCGGGGGAAGCCCCATGGATGCGGCCAAGGGGATTGCCACGGTGGCCAGCAATGGTGGCGAGGTAAACGATTACGAAGGTGCCAACCGCATTCAGCAGCCGCTGCCCCCCATGGTCTTCATGCCGTCAACGGCCGGCAGCGGTGCCGACATTTCCCAGTTTGCCATTATCACCGATAGCCGCCGCAAGGTGAAGATGTCCATCATCAGCCGCACCCTGGTGCCCAATATTTCCATTACCGATCCGGTGCTGTTGACCACCAAACCCACCGAGCTGATCATTTCATCGGCCATCGACGCCCTGTCCCATGCTGTCGAAGCCTATGTTTCCCCCATCGCGTCCACCCTCACCGAGACCCAGTCCCTAAAGGCCATCGACCTGATTCTTAACCATCTGCCGTCGCCATCCAGGACCGTTCGCTGGATTCCATGGAGAAGTTGTCCAGCGCGGGTACTTTTGCCGGTATGGCCTTCAGTAACGCCAGCCTGGGGCTCGATCATGCCCTGGCCCACTCGTTGGGCGGCAAGCTGGACGTGGCCCACGGCCTGATCCATCCGGTGCTGCTGCCATCGGTGATGCGCTTCAACCTGCCGAGCTGTGTGGAGAAGATGGCCAATATTGGAGAGATCATCATCGGCCGGCGCCTGTCCGGTGCGGAGGCCACCGCCAGGGAGGGGATCGCGCGGCTGGAAGCTTTTTTTGCCGATTTCAACATATCGACGCGGCTGCGCGACATTGTCAGCGATTGCGATGTGCTGCCCAAGATCTGCGAGATGGCCCTCCATGACACTTGCCTGGTGACCAATCCCCGGGAGGCCGACGTCGACGCGATGCTCGATATCTGCAAGGCGTGCTGGTAATGAGCGAAAAGCCCAAAATTGAAGACCTGATCGGACTGGGCCACAGCAAGCTCGGTTTTTATAAAGAAGTTCAGAAGAAGATTGGTGAGCTGCGTAAATCCAACCGGGCGCTCGAGCAGCAGGGACGGAATGTCCAGGCGATCCTTGATGGAATTACCGATATCGTGGCCGTCATTTCGCCCGACCATCGCATCGTATCGGTCAACCACAGCTTTTTCGAGATTTATTCCCAGGATTCGCCCGAGGGGGAACGTTGCTACGACATCTTCCGCGGCCGCAGCAAGCCCTGCCAAGCGTGTGTGATGCGCGATGCCCTGGAGCGAAATTGTGTCTGCCGCCAGGACGCCATGATCGCCGTGGGCGACCACTACCGGCATTTCTCCATTACTGCGGCGCCGCTCCGCGACAGCCAGGGCCTGCCCACGGATATCCTGGTGGTCAAACGGGACGTCACCCTTGAGAAGGAGTTTCAGGCCAAGTACTACCACGCCGAGAAGATGGCCACCATCGGTCTCCTGGCCGCCGGGGTGGCCCATGAGATCAACAATCCGCTGACCTCCATCCGCGGTTTTGCCGAAGGGCTTCAACGGCGCATGGCGACCCTGGCGGATGCGGTGTCCGACGACGCCTGAAGAGCGATTTCGCCGAGTACCTGGAGATCATTCTCAAGGAGTGCCGGCGATGCAGCGGCATCGTGCGCAGCCTGCTCACCTTCAGTCCCCGCCGCAGCGCCGAGTTTTCACGGATCGGGCTCAATGAGCTGGTCCGCAATGTGCTGCGTATTCTGCACCACAAGCTCAAGCAATACCCCGACCGGTTGATCCAACGGCACCTGGATGAGGCCTTGCCCACGATCCAGGCCAATGCGGCCGAACTGGAGCAGGTGATCCTGAATCTGGTTCTCAACGCCATCGATGCCGTTGATGCGGGGCGCGGCGCCATCCTGATTCGTACCCGTGTGGCCGACGAGCGGCGGGTCATTCTTGAAATCGAAGACAATGGCTGCGGCATCCCGCTCGAGGATCAGCAGAAATTGTTCGAGCCGTTTTTTACGACCAAGCCGGTGGGAAAGGGCATCGGCATCGGCCTTTCCACCTGCTACCATATCATTCAGGCCCACGGCGGTGAGATCAACGTGAGCAGCACACCCGGCCGGGGCGCCCGTTTTACGGTGGTGCTGCCGATGACCGTCGATTCGGGGGGATCATGACATCTGCAGACGAGACAATGCATGTACTGGTGGTGGACGACGAGCCCTCGATCCGGCGCCTGATTGAAAAGGAGCTGGGCAGCCAGCGACGGCGGATTACCGCAGTGGGCTCGGCCGAGGCGGCGATGCGGGCCTTCGGCCAGGAACCCTTTGATCTGGTCCTTTTGGATATGCGCCTGCCGGACGGCAACGGACTGGAGCTTCTGGCCCAGTTTCAGGATCTGGCGCCTGAAGTTCAGGTGATCATTCTTACCGGCTACGGCGAGGTCGAAAATGCGGTGCAGGCCATGAAGCTGGGGGCCTATGATTACATCGGCAAGCCCTATGCCCTGGATCGGCTGGACATGGTGATGGAAAAGGCCTTCCAGCGGACCTGCCTGCAACGTGAAAACCGGATGCTGCGGCATGCTCGGTCGGCCCAGGTCACACCCAATCTGGTGGGCCGCTCCAGCCTTTTGGAGAACATCCGCTTTCTGATCCGCAAGGTGGCCCCGGCCCAGGTTCCGGTGCTCATCACCGGTGAAAGCGGCACGGGCAAGAATGTGGTGGCCCGGCAGATCCACGAGCTGAGCGATCGCCGTGACCAGCCGCTGATCACCAAGAACTGCGGCACCTTCCAGAAGGATCTGCTGCGCAGCGAGTTGTTCGGTTACCGCAAAGGGGCCTTTACCGGCGCCCATGAATCCTATGAGGGGCTGCTTTCCATCGCCCATCGGGGAACCATGTTTCTCGACGAGATCGGCGAGCTCTCCGTGGAGGTGCAAAGTGCCCTGCTGCGCGTGCTCGAAAACAAGACCTTCCGGCGGCTGGGCGAAAAAGAGGAGAAACGGCTGGACGTGCGTTTCATCTGCGCCACCAACCGCAACCTGCAGGCCGCCGTGGAGGCCGGCACCTTCAGTGAGGCCATGTATCACCGGCTCAACGTGTTCAACATCCCCATGCCCCCCTGCGCAACCGCAAGGAGGACATCCCGTCGCTGATCGAGTATTTCCTTGGCCGGTTGCGTCCGGGGGAACACATGGCGCGCGTCACCGACCGGGCCCTGCAGTGCCTGATGGCCTACGATTGGCCAGGGAATATTCGTGAGCTGCAGAATGTGCTCGAGCGCGGCTTGATCCTGGCCGAGAATGACCTGATCACCACCGCCTGCCTGCCCCAGGAACTGAGCGGCCAAGCGATTGCGGAAACGGTGGACGGCCCCTTCTTGTCCCTCAAGGCTTTAGAACGGCAGCACATTCTGGCCGTGCTGCAGTATGTCGGCGGCAGCCGCACCCGCGCGGCGGAGATTCTGGGCATCGGCCGCAAAACCCTCTATCGCAAACTTCAGCAACTATCCCTCCCCTGAGTAACGCGCCGGTAACAATTTCCCCTCCAGATCACATCGGGCTTGACAATCCTGTTTTGTATGGAGACAATAATCTGCTTGTAGCTTTCCGGTACGATTTCAGTCCGTTGTCCAAAGGATCGTCAGAACGACCCTAATTATCTTGTAAAACTACTAAAAGAACGATGGGGGCAGAATGGCACAAACAATCGCCGACCGTAGGGATGTGGATTTTGTACTGCATGAACAGCTGGATGTTGCAGCGCTGAGCAAACACGAGCGGTTTGCTGAATTCAACCGCAAGACCATCGACCTCATTGTCTCCGAGGCTCGCAATTTCGCCATCAAGGAGATGGCGCCGGTATCCAAAATCGGCGATGAGGAAGGATGCCGTTTCGAGAATGGGAACGTGAGTGTTCCCGAAGCTTTTCAGCGCATCTGGGAACTCTTTTCCGAAGGCGAGTGGATTGCCCTCACCGATGACCCTGAATCCGGCGGGCAGGGGATGCCGCATACGGTGGCCCTGGCGGCGCGGAACTATTTTCACGGAGCCAACTTCCCCTTCATGATGATCGTCCTATTGTCCCACGGCGCTGGCAAGCTGGTCGAAAAGTTCGGCACCGACCTGCAGAAAAAGCTGTTTCTGAAAAAGATGTACGGCGGCGAGTGGGGTGGCAGCATGATGCTCACCGAAGCCGAGGCGGGTTCGGATGTGGGCGCGCTGACCACCACGGCGGTGAAGAACGCGGATGGCACCTATGCCATCAGCGGCAGCAAGCTGTTTATCACCGCCGGTGATCAGGACCTGACCGATAACATCATTCACCCGGTGCTGGCGCGCATCGAGGGGGCACCGGCCGGCACCGCCGGCATCTCTCTGTTCCTGGCGCCCAAAATCTGGGTTAACGAAGACGGCAGCCTGGGCGAAGAGAACGACATCGTCTGTACCGGTATCGAAGAGAAGATGGGCATTCACGGCAGCCCCACCTGTTCCATGACCCTGGGCGGCAAGGGCAATTGCCGTGGAATGCTGCTCGGTGAGGCCAACAAGGGGATGCGCGCCATGTTCGTCATGATGAACGAGGCCCGTCTGGACGTGGGTATGCAGGGCGTCGCCTGTGCGTCGGCCTCCTATCTCAACGCGCTGAATTATGCCCGCGAACGCGTCCAGGGCCGATCGCTTACCGCCACGGGCAAGGACGCCCCCGGGGTGCCGATCATCAACCATCCGGATGTGCGCCGCATGCTGATGAACATGAAGGTCTTCAGTGAAGGCGGCCGCAGCCTGCTGTTCTTCATCGGCCATTGCGAGGACCTGTGCCGCGTCAGCAGCGATCCGGAGGAACAGGCCCGTTTGCAGCAGCTCATCGGTGTGCTCATCCCCATCGCCAAGGGATATCTTACCGACCGGGCCTTCGATGTGTGCAGCCTGGGCGTTCAGGTTTACGGCGGTTACGGCTACACGCGTGAGTATCCCCAGGAGCAGTACCTGCGCGATCTCAAGATCACGCATATCTACGAGGGCAGCAACGGCATCCAGTCCATGGATCTGTTGGGCCGCAAGCTGGCCATGGACAAGGGTGCTGGCTACGCCCAGCTGCTTGAGAAAATCCGCGAGACCGTTGCCGCCGCCAAGGCCATGCCGGAACTGGCCCCGTTGGCCGACGAACTGGCCGCCGCGTTGGAGAAATTGGAGGAGACCGCCGGGTTCATCCGCAACCTGGCCACGTCCGAGAAGATGCTCGACGCCTATTGCCATTCTTATCCCTTTATGAATGTCACCGGCGATGCGGTAATGGCCTGGATGCTGTTATGGCGTGCCACGGTGGCGGCCCAAAAGCTCGAAAAGGGCGGTAAAAGCAAGGACAAGGCCTTCTACGCGGGTCAGATTGCCGGGGCGCGTTTTTTCATCCGTACCCTGCTTCCCAAAGCCTGCGGGGAGATGGATGCCATTTTGAAAGCCGACGGCGTCGCCATGGAGACCGGCGAGGACACCTTCGGCGGCAAGTAGTCTCTTCTTCTCCAATGATCTGAGGTAGATCTTCAGACGGGATCCCATGCCGGCGCATGGATCCCGAACCGCAGGGTCGGTCACCGTTTTCCTGCCGCGACGGCTACCGGGTCGACCCGCCCGGTCTGCCGGCACCGTTTCTCACGCTGTTATTGTAAATCGAAATCACTTTTTGGCATTGCTCATAAAAAGGGAAGTCGGCTATACTGAACCAATATGATCCGGTTCGGATAAAACCCTCAACTGAAATACATTCATGTACGGGATGATGCGCGCCCAACCCGGCGACCATCCCACACGACGGCGACCATGCCCGGCGGGCGGAGCACCATCCGTCCGGGGAACCACACCAACCTCACCGACAGGGGGAATCGATGAACACGCCAGCCTTATCCGCAGAAGACAAAGCCCGCTACCGTACCCTCGACAAGGAGAACCTCGATTTTCTCATGAACCGCTACAACCGGGTCAACCGCTGGGTGATTGCCGACATGATCCGCCGTAGCGCCTACCACTATCCGGACAAGGCCGCGTTGGTTTTCGGCGACCGATCCCTGACCTACCGCGAGCTGGAGGCCGAGAGCAACCGGGTGGCCAACGCCCTGACCAGCCTGGGGGTGGAGAAGTACGACCGGGTGGCCATCCTGGCCCACAATACCATCCATCACGTGCTGGTTTGGTTGGGGTGTTGCAAGATCGGCGCGGTCTACCTGGCCATCAACTATTTACTCAAGGATAAGGATGTCTCCTATTGCATCGACCACTCCGAAAGTCGCGTTTTCATCGTCGAGGACGCGCTGTACGATTTGGTGGCCGAGGTGTTGGACGGGATGAAGACCGTCAAGACCCTGATCTGGTCGGATGACATGGCCGGTCAAGCGCCGCCCGACGGCCGTTTTCGGAATTTTTCCAGCTGGTACCCGGAATTTCCGGCTGATCCACCCGATGGGATCCTGCGGATCGAGGATCCCTGTCAGATGACCTACACCAGCGGTACCGAGTCCCTGCCCAAGGGGGTGATCATCGGCAACCAGGCCCTCATGGCCCAGTACATGGGCGCCATCATTGACGGCCGCTACACGGCCGACGACATCAATGTCAACGCCCTGCCCATCTACCATTGCGCCCAACGGGATGTTTTTCTCAACCCGATCTTCTGGGTCGGCGGCACCAATATCCTCATGGCGCCGGACATCGGCCAGATCCTGAAGACCATCGCCGACCACCGGGCCACCATGTTCTTCGCCCCGCCCACGGTGTGGATCGGCATGCTGCGGCACCCCGATTTCGACCGGTATGACCTCTCCAGCCTGAAAAAGGCTTACTACGGCGCTTCGATCATGCCGGTGGAAGTGCTCAAGGAGATGCTCGAGCGCCTCCCCGGTGTCGGCATCTACAACTACTACGGCCAGACCGAGCTGGCGCCCTACCATACGATCCTCAAGGCCGAGGATGCCCTGACCAAGCTGGGATCGGCCGGCATGGCCGGGCTGAACATGCAGACCCGCCTGGAAGACGACGACGGCAGCACCGTCGAAGCCATCGACACCCCCGGGGAGATCTGTGGCAAGGGACCCCATGCGATGATCATGTACTTCAAGGATCCCGAGAAGACCGAAGCGGCCATGCGCGGCGGCTGGTTCCATTCCGGTGACATCGGGGTGCTCGACGCGGATCGCTACATTGCCGTCGTGGACCGCAAGAAAGACATGATCAAGACCGGTGGCGAGAACGTTTCCACCCGTGAAGTGGAGGAGGCCATCTATCGGGATAAGCGGGTGGAAGAGGTGGCGGTGGTCGGCGTGGACCACGCCAAATGGGTCGAGGCCGTGGTCGCCATCGTTGTCCCCCGAAAAGGGCAGGCCATTACCGAGGAAGAGATCCTCGCCTTGTGCCGGGAGCATCTGGCACCCTTCAAGGTGCCCAAGCGGATTCTCCTCGCCGACACGTTGCCCAAGACGCCCACCGGCAAAATCCTTAAGCGAGAGATGCGCAAGCAGTACAAACAACTGTTCGCATAGCCGTGCCGTTACAATTCAAACGTGATGGACTCGTAAAAAGTCGCATTTCCGACGGATTCGTAAAAAGCCCGAGATCAAGGCTTGCGAATCCTGAGAATACCGCTATCGCGGGTGCCGTAGGCAGCGTACTTAGCGTACTCCGCAGTGACGAGGGATACGCGTAACGCCGATATCGGGCTTTTTACGAATCCGTCAAACGTGGAGCGACACCCCATGAGAGTCTTCCAAGTAGAAAATGACTGGTCCATGGACAACGTCCGTCTGACCACGCGGCCGGATCCCGTTCCCGGCCCGGGCCAGGTGCGGGTAGGCATGCGGGCCGCGGCCCTCAACTACCGCGACCTGCTCGTGCCGCGGCGCGGTTATGGATCGCGCATGAAAGCCCTGCCGTTGATCATGCTCAGCGACGGCGTGGGCGTCGTGGACAGGATCGGTGAGGGCGTGAAGCACTTGTCCGTGGGCGATCGGGTCTGCCCGCTGTTCTTCCAGACCTGGGTCGACGGCCCGCCTACCAAGCCGCGCCTGGCGCAGAGTCTGGGCAGCGAGGTCGATGGCACCATGGCCGACTTCATGGTCCTGCCCGAGCTGGGCGTTGCGCCGGCACCGGCTCATCTGGACGCTGTGGAAGCGGCTTGCCTCGGTACGGCGGCGGTGACCGCCTGGCGCGCCCTGGTGAGCGAAGGCGGCATCGAACAGGACGACACAGTGCTGATTCAGGGCACGGGCGGTGTGTCGCTCTTCGCCCTGCAGTTCGCCAAACTGCGGGGCGCCCGCACCATCGTCATTTCCTCCAGCGATGAAAAGTTGTCCCGCGTGCGTCGGCTCGGCGCGGACGAGACCATCAACTACCGCAAGGTGCCTGAATGGGGCCGGCGGGCACGTGAGATCGCTGGTGCTGACGGCATCGACCATGTCGTCGATGTGGGTGGCCAGACCACACTGCCCCAGTCCTTGCGGGCGATCCGGGTTGGCGGGACGATCAGCCTGATCGGTGTGCTGGGGGGCGGTGCCATGGATGTGCCCCTGGGGCCGGTGGTTACGCGACATGTCCGGCTGCAGGGCATCACCGTGGGTTGCCGCGCGGATTTCGTTCAGATGGCCGCAGCCATGGCCACGCACGCGCTGAAACCGGTGATCGACCGTGTTTTCGCCTTCACCGAACTGCGCGCGGCCCTGGACCACCTGGCCGGCGGCAGCCATTTCGGCAAGATCGGCATCACCCATTGACGGGCGATCGGGAAGCGGGGTCGGTTTTATTGATGACAATTTCTTGACAAAACAGGCGGCTCATCCTAAGAACAATAACACATTGTGGTACGAAGCAACGACAACCCGGACCCTTGGCCGGCCGGCCGAGGCGCACACGCTGCAAAAGGATGGCCCATGGAGGAGCATAAACAGATTCGGCTTTTTATCGCGCCCGACGTGAGGGCGGAATTGGAGAAGCGCCGGCTGGGCGACGAAGAGATTCAAAAGACCCTCGCCGAGGCCGAGAAAACCGGCAAGAAATTCGTCCATCCGGCGACCGGCCATTTCCTGGCCGGCGCCCGCCAGAACACCGTATCGGTCTGGGTGGAATATGCACCCCGGGAGGATGGCTTTGACATTCACAAGGCCTACCAATACCGCCTGGAGATTTTTGCCTGGGACCTGAAAACCGGTAAGACCCGTGGGGATTGAGCGCCTTCATCCAGCGGCCTTGATGAATCGCCGGGATGTTCCCTTTCCACCCACCCCCATTAACATGATGAGCGTGAAAAATGACTGTCGATCATATCAAACCCGAAGATCTCGAGTGGAAATGCTTTCGTTGTGACCAGCCCCTGGTGGCCGAATCCGTGATCGCCATCTATTTGGGCAACAACATCACCACCCAACTGCCTCAGTGTCCGACCTGCCACAGCGTTCTCGTTTCCGAAGAGCTGGCCGTCGGAAAGATCGCCGAGGTGGAAAAATTGCTCGAAAACAAGTAGGATGAACGCGTAAAAAGTCGCATTTCCGACGGATTCGTAAGAAGCCCGAGATCAAGGCTTGCGAATCCTGAGGAATGAGGCGTACTTTTGCGTACGCCGCAGTGACGAAGGATACGCGTAACGCCGATATCGGGCTTTTTACGGATCCGTCAAATAGGATTGCATACCGATGGATGATACCCTGATGCAAATGCTGCGCTATGCCAGCAAAGGCTATGCCTGTAGCCAGATCATGGCGTTGTTGACCCTGGACCAATGCAATACGTCGAACCCGGGCTTGGTGCGCGCCATGGCCGGACTGGTTTACGGATGTGGCAACGGGGTTGCCACCTGTGGTGTCCTGACCGGCGCTTGCTGTGTGATCGGTTATTTTGCCGGCAAGGGCACCGACACGGAGACGGGCAACGAAGCGCTGATGCTGATGCTCGAGGAGATGAACGACTGGTTTCAGAGCCGCTTCGGCGAGCACCATGGCGGGATCACCTGCCAGGCCATCGTCGGCGAGGCCGGCCCCCAGGCATCCCGAAGCATCTGCGCCGGCATCCTTTCCGAAACCTATGCCCAAACCCTTCAGATTTTAGCTGACCATGGCATCGACATCCAATAAGCCCGAGAATCCCGCCGATGATACGGTCGGCCGTACGCTGAGCCTCTGCCCGGTGTGCCTCAAACGCATCGAGGCCGTGCGGCGAGAGATCGACGGCGAGGTGTGGCTGTGCAAGCATTGCCCCGAGCATGGCGAATTTAAAACTCCCGTTTGGCGCGGTAATCCCTCGTGGCGCACGTGGCAGCGGCCCAAGACACCTGCCGCGCCCGTGGCCGACCGGCCGTTGCCGGTCAAGGGCTGTCCTTTTGATTGCGGGCTGTGCCGCGACCACCACCAGCGGTCGTGCACGGTGGTCATCGACGTCACCCAGCGCTGCGATTTGGTCTGCCCGATCTGCTTCGCGCGCTCGACCCATGCCGCGCCGGAAGATCCGGACCGGCATGAACTCGAGCGGCGCTTTGCCCGGGTGGCCCGTACGAGCCCCGGCAGCAACATCCAGCTGTCGGGCGGCGAGCCCACTATGCGGGACGATCTGCCGGAGATCGTCGCCATCGGCCGTAAGGCCGGGTTCGGCTTTATCCAGCTCAACACCAACGGCATCCGGATTTCCCGGGACGACGGCTTCCTGCGGCGTCTGGCCGACGCCGGCCTGGACTCGGTGTTTCTCCAGTTTGACGGCACCCAGGATGCCATCTTCCGTAAAACCCGCGGGCGGGACCTGCTTTCCAGCAAACTGGCGGCCATCGAGGCCTGTGCCCGGGTGAACGTGGGCGTGGTGCTGGTGGTGACCGTGGTTCCCGGCGTCAACGACGGCGATCTCGGCGCCATTCTGAAGCTGGGCGCGGCCCGCACACCGGTGGTGCGCGGCGTGCACTTTCAGCCGATCAGCTACTTCGGACGCTTTCCCAAGACCCCGCAACCCGAGGACCGCATCACCCTTCCCGAGCTGATGCGTGCCATCGAGGTCCAGACCGACGGCGCCTTTGCGGCCAAACAGTTCAGCCCGCCGGGTTGTGAGAACGCCATGTGCTCCTTTTCGGCCAAGTTCATGGTCCAGCCGGACCTTTCGGTGCGCCCGCTGATGCCGGTCTGGCAAGGGTGCTGCGGAACCATCGAGACCGCCGAGGAGGGTGCCCGCCGGAGTATTTCCCAGACCGCCCGGCAGTGGTCCGGCGTGCCGCGGGATCAACTTCGCCCGCAAGCTTCACCCGCTATGCCCTTGGAGACGGCCAGCGTTCAGGACAACACGGGCGCCATGGACTTGGACCAGTTTCTCCGCCAGGTGCGCACCCGGACCCTGGCCGTATCGGCCATGGCTTTCCAGGATGCCTGGACCCTGGATCTGGAACGGGTGCAGGATTGCTGCATCCACGTCGCCGATGATAAGGGCCGGCTGATTCCCTTCTGCCTGTACAACCTGACGAGCATTGACGGAAAAGGGCTCTACCGCCCATGAAGCGATCCAGCCCACCCGCCTGGAAAACTGGCTCAAGGCCCGCCTGGCGCCGCAGCCCCTGTCGGTAGCGAATCTTCAGGCCTTTCAGCTGGCGCGGCTCAACCACACCCTGGCCCATGTGCGTAAGAACAGCCCTTTCTACCGCGAGCGGCTCAAGGCGCTTCCCCATCGGCCGCTCACCGATCTCAGCCAAACGGCCGACCTGCCGCTGATCAGCGCCGACGACCTGCGCCAGCATCACCTGGAGATGCTCTGCGTTTCCCACAGCCGGGTCACGCGCGTGGTCACCATGCAGACCTCCGGCACCACGGCCGCACCCAAGCGGCTCTATTTTTCCGAAGCCGATCTGGAGCGTAACATCGATTTCTTCCACCATGGGCTGACCTGCATGCTCGCGCCCGGGCAGACGCTTCTGATTTTGCTGCCCAGTACCTCGCCGGACAGTGCCGGCGACCAGCTCAAGCGGGCGGCGGCACGCATTCCCGCGGAAGGGCATGTCCATTGGCCGGTCATGGATCTGGAAGGTCTTCTGGAAGCGATCGAGACGCGGCGGGTGAACTGCCTGGTGGGAGCACCGGCCCAGATTTTCGCCCTCTGCCGGCATGCGAAGGATGCCGGCCGGTTGCGCCCCAATCCCATCCAGAGCGTTCTGCTCACCACCGACTATGTACCCCGGTCCGTGGTGGATGAAATCCGCGAGCAATGGAATTGCCGGGTTTTCGAGCATTACGGGATGTCCGAAATGGGGCTGGGCGGCGCCCTGGAGTGTGATGTCCACGAGGGCTATCATCTGCGCGAGGCCGACCTGTTGGTGGAGGTGGTCGATCCGGTCAGTGGCACCCCCCTGCCGCCGGGCGTGGAAGGGAGGTGGTCTTTACCACGCTGGCCCGCGAGGCCCTGCCCCTGATCCGCTACCGTACCGGCGACCGGGCCGCCTGGATGGAAGGCCCTTGCGCCTGCGGCAGCATCATGCGCCGCCTGGGCAAGGTGCGCGGTCGCATCGCCGATCTCACCTCTGCGCGCACGTCCCTGTCCATGCCGCAGCTGGACGAGGCGATTCTCAGCCTGCCGGGGATCTACTCCTTCAAGGTGGTCCTGCAACGGGAAGCGGCGGGGGAGACCCTGGATTTGACCCTGTTTTGCCCGGAATCACGCGCCACGATGCTGGCGGCCGACGTGCGCGCCGTGGTGAAGCCGCTTCTGGACAACCCGGCCGCCCCATCACCCGCCATTCGCATTCACACGTGTCCGCCCGCCGACCTGCGCTGGGACAGCTCCGGCATGATCAAGCGCGCCATCGGATAGCGCGTATCGCTAGGCGATGATCACATCTTCGATGAGCTTGTCTTTCAAGAGCAGGGCCTGGGCGTTTTTGCGGATCCAGTTCAAAAATGCCGTAGCCGTTGGAATAGATGAGGGTGCCGTTCCGGCTGATGTCGAAGGAGGCCACGTGTGCGGCCAGGATGGTTTCGTTGTCATTCTCGTCGCGTCGGATCAGCACCCACGAGGCCGGCACCAGGACGGTACGCCCATGATCCTGGCGCCTTTGCGCAGGGCCTTTTCCGCATCGATGACCTTGCCTTTCAGCATGATGGTCTTAAGGTCGTCACCGGCCATCTTCGGTCCGGATGCGGTGGTCAGCGGTTTTCTGGAATAGACCAGCGAGAAGAAGTTCAGGTAGTGAAATACCGCCCGCAGCAGGCGGAAGGGGAACAGAATAAAGTCGAGGACGGCGGTCATGGGCCCGTAGGTGTTCATCTCGTAGGGCCGGCGGATATAGTAGAGATAGCCGTCCACGCTGATGTGCGGCTGCAGGAAATCGTATTGCGGGTTTTCGAGCACCGTGGTCATGCGCTGCTGGTCGAGGTCGAGCGCCTGGATGGCGGCGGCGCCCCGGCCGATGGCGTACCCGTCCGTGTTGCGCGCGATTCCCGATGACTGAAAGAGGATGCGGCGTCCCTTGCCTGGAATCCACGACGGGCAGTCATCCATGGCGTCGCCCTCGGTCAGGATCTTCATGTCCGTGCCGTCCGGGCTGATCAGGGTGATGCTGGCGGTTCCGTTGGCAAACTGCCGCGAGCAGACGAATTCCTTTGTCTCCGGATGGATATCCAGATCCCGGCCTTTGAATTTTTCCTTATGGAACAGGCGGGTCTCCGCTTTTGTGCCCGGGTGCCCGGCAAACAGGCCGCCGGCCGAATCGGTCTCCAGGAAATAGAAGAGCCGCTCATCATCCGGACACTGGGCGACGCTGGTGATGTTGACCTTGATGGCATCGGCGTTGACCGCCTCCACGCCCCACAGGCTGCCCCGCCAAAGTGCGATCCCGCGCCCTGGGTCTTCCACTCGTTTTTCTGGTGAATTCTCAGGGTCTGGTCGATGAGCTTTTGCCCGAAGGGGCTTTGAAACGGCTCGGCCGGTGCGCCATCGGTCAGTTGAAACAGTTTTCCCTGGGAGATGTAGGCCATCTGGCGGCCCTTGACCGACACCGGCGCTGGCGATGCATCGAGATTGCCCATGGGCGCGTTGGCCTGGCCTTGCCCCGATATCCATTCCGTGAAAAAATAGACCAGAAATCCGATCCAGGGGATCAGCAGGAAGGCGATCCAGTAGCGGGATTTATTCCGCTGGATGGCGTGATGGATGAAAAAGACCTGGGCCATGATTTCAAGGATGGCCAGAAGATGCATGGGTCGACTCCTGTTGACGTTACCGGCATGGCCCCTTATCGTGGATTGGAGCCTTGACGCCTTATAGCGGTGTTTATCGCCCTCAGGTAGCCATTTCTGAAATGGAATCGTCAATGCGGAAGAAAGGTCCTTTTGATGGCAGACCGATTTCTTCTTCGATATTGACCCGTTATGGATGGACACGCAACCATCGATGGAGAAAAGAAAATGAAGATCGGATTCATTGGTTCAGGAAACATGGGCATGCCCATGGCGGCCAACCTGCTGGCGGCCGGCCATGACCTCACCATCTACAACCGCACGCCGGCCAAAGCGCAGGTGTTGGTCGCCAAGGGTGCACGGTCCGGCGGCACCATCGCCGATGCCTGCCGGGGGGACGTCGTGATCAGCATGCTGGCCGACGATTCCGCCCTGGAAAGTGTGGTTGTCGGCGAAACGGGCATTCTTGCCCACTTGGGCAAAGGCGCCATTCACGTCTGCATGGCCACCATCAGCGTGGCCCTGTCGGAGCGGCTGTCCCGCCTGCACGCCGAGGCTGGTCAACGGTTCGTGGCCGCGCCGGTTTTCGGGCGTCCGGATGCGGCGGCGGCCGGTAATCTGTTTGTCGTGGCCGCCGGAGATCCGAAAGCGGTCGAGGCCTGCACACCGCTGTTCGACGCCATGGGGCAGCGCACCTTCGTGATCGGGGATATCCCGCAGCAGGCCAACCTGGTCAAACTCAGCGGTAATTTTCTGATTGCTTCGGTCATCGAAGCCCTGGGGGAGGCCATGGCATTGGTGGGCAAGGCGGGCATCGACCGGCATCAATATCTGGATATCCTCACCTCGACGCTTTTCAGCGCGCCGGTTTATAAGACTTACGGGGGACTGATCGCCGGTGAGAAATTCCAACCGGCCGGGTTTGCCGCACCGTTGGGCGCCAAGGACATGCGATTGGCCCTGGCCGCTGCCGAGGCGCTACGCGTGCCCATGCCACTGGCCAGTCTCCTACGCGACCGTTTCCTGGCACTGCTTGCCCAGGGCGGTGAGGCGCTCGATTGGTCGGCCATCGGCGGGTTGGCCGCCCGGGATGCCGGGCAAGGGGATCCGTGTTAGCGAGTTTCCAGAGCAGTGCCGGGTAAGCCACTTTTGCTGAGCTGATAGATGTATGCGTTAACGATACTGCCGTCTTTTAGCCTTGCCTTGGTCAGCACGCGCTCATAGCCGTCCCCTTCAAACTGATCGAGCCTGGACCAGTGTTCGGCAAGATGCTCCGAGCTGAATAAAAAGCCCTGCACCTCGTCACCATGCTCGTCCAGAATGATTCCCGGGTAACCAGCCGCCGCGCCCCAGGCTTCTGGCAGTAATGTTCCTGTAACGCTCGCGGGTTCCCATGCGCCGGAAATGCAACTCAGCACATGTTCGTTTGACCGTCCCGGGGCTAACGTCCCATAAACAAAGAGTCGGTTAACCATATTATTTCCGTCGTAACACCTGTTTTCAGTGGACAGCTGCACTGTTATCGATTGACCGCAGCCATCTCTTCGGGCGAGTACCGATCCCCGCGTACCTGGTCTGCCAATGCATCGAGCGTCGCTCGATTCTCATTTGTGAGGCGACAGTCAAGAGCCCCTATGTTGGTCTGGAGATTCACGAGCTTGGTCGTGCCTGGAATGGCTACAACCCAAAGGGCGCAACCAGGGGGATGCCGGCTGCTTGTCGGTGAGCAACGCTCTGGCGGGTAACCGCCCGGGTGATCGGTCAGAAGTCAGCAGAGGCCATAGTCGCTTAGGCGCCCGTTGTAATGGTCGGGACATGGTGAAGGGCCAAACTCAGAGCAGGAGCCAGTGATCATAGGCTCAAGCAAACAGGACCGACCGGTCAGATATGTCTTGCTTGGCGCGATATGAACCCGCTGTGCCCCTAATGGCTGTCTGTAGTATCTGTCAAAGAGCTATCGTCGATCATTCAAATTCCCGGCTATGGCCCGGATGGTTCTGGGAACCACCCAGTGCGGACCCGCTTGATAGGATGGTGTGGGGGCTGGGGGAGAAAAATCCTCGGCTACCCGATTGGCAGCCTATTTACCGTCTTTCTTGGCCGGAAAGTAGACCATCCCTGCTCCCAGCTTTTCATTCGGCCGAGTGATGAATCCAAACGTCTTGTAGAATTTCTCACGGCCAATGGCCGAAAATAGTCCCACGAATGTCGCCGGACTTGATACGTTTTCAACGTGCTTCATCAGCGACTTCATGATCTGTTTACCGATTCCGCGGTTCTGCCAATGTTTGTGCACGATGACATCCGTGATGAAAACCTGAATTCCGCCGTCACCCACAAGTCGCCCCATCCCGATGGTTGTGCCATCGCTATCTTCCACGCAAACTCCGAAGATGGTCTTGGCGAGTGAATCCTTGAGCGCGGACTCCGGTGGAATTCCCCATCCCGCATTGGTTCTGAGTTCCTGAAATTCAGCGGCGGTTGGGATTCGTTCGATGTATCGCAGGTTGTTTGTCATGAACTGTCCTTCGTCACTGCCAACGGGCTTTTCACAGGTGCCGGCTGTTTGGCGTCCTGTGCAAAAGTTGGTTGGGCAATCCCTAATCATACGGGCTTCATGCCTACAGCGAGTATTCGTGGACCAAGCGCTGGTTCTTTCTCAAGCATGCGAGCCATTGCCATAATTTTTTCCCGCTTTGTTGGGTCATGCCATGCTGAATCAATTTCGGGAACAAGCCATGCCGGACCAACGACCCCGATTACCACTTTACAAATTAAACCAACTGCCTCCACTTCATTCTGCAGATCTTTTGGAAGATGAAATACGGCATTGGGAAGGGTGTTGATACCATCAGGTGGATTGGTACGCAGCCCAGTTTCCACTTCTGTCCGGATCATCTTCATATATTCAGCATCGTAGATAAGACCTTTTATAATACCATAGATCGCTCCTGCGTAGCGAGTAATTCCAAACGCAAGTAAAACGCCACCCGGTCGCAAAACCCTCCATGCTTCGGACAAGGCCTGTCTACGATCCGCAATGTCCACTAAATGATATAAAGGACCGTGCATAACGACTGAATCTATAGATGAATCTGCGAAATCCAGAGATCGGGCATCTCCGACATGCATACTTGCAAGAGAAGGCATTTCACCCTTTTCTGATAACGCTTTGGCCTGCTCAATATGCTTTGGCACGATATCGACTAAGTATACTTCATACCCTATACCAGCCATGAAAAACGAGTAGATGCCTGAGGCACCGCCGGCATCAACCACAACGGCCGGAGGCTTTGGCAGGAAACGGGAAATAAGTTCTTCGGTCCTAGCTCTCTCAAGTTGACCAAAGCCATCAGTTAACCGACTGGATTCATCGTATGATTCAGTGTAATGTGAGATTACCTCATCTGTCTGTATATATTTTCGGCGATTGTTTATCATGCTGTTTTCTTCATTTCCCGTCGTGCCCAGCGGCCGCGAGCTAACTTGCGGCGGCCAAACGACCAGAAACTATCAATAGAAAAAGGAATTTGCTGATAGCACGATCGGCCAAAATACCACCGTAACCGCCGTCAAAGTTTAGCGCTTCGGCCTCCCTTCACTTCGCTCCTGATACGTATGCACCCAAATCCCTGAAATCACCTATGGAGAAACCGCTCCTCAGGAACTCGCCGTGCCTATCTCTCCCCAACCCAACCTGTGCGCGGTGGAAGGGATCGTGGAAGTCGGTCCCACTGGTAGCGAAAAGGCCGAGTTCCTTGGTCAGGGTCTCCAGTTCGGCAACCACGGTGGGGCTGTGTTTGAACGTATACACTTCAACGCCTTGGATTCCCAAGTCGGCGATCTCCCTGATGTCTTGGTCACCAAGCTTCTGTTCCCCGGGGTGCGCAAGGACTGGGACGCCACCAATCCTGATGACCGTTTCTATGGCCTCACGTGCGTCGAGAAGGTCGGATGTCGGTCGTTCGGTCCACCAGTATGAACCCGAAGATAGGCTGTACCGGGCCAGAACATCCGCGTACTGGTCCCGGATCTCAGGCCAGTATGACTCGGACCAACGGTCTGGTTCGGACCGGCCGGTGAACAAGTAGAGACAGTGACGAGCTGGGATTCTCAATTCGTCTGACACGTCCGCGAGTTTCCTTGACAGCACAACCGCAATGTGGAACGGGGACGGCATCGTACCACGTACCCATGATAGCTCCTCTGGAGCAATACATATACGGTGTCGTCGTCCGTCGGGACTCCTGACCACGATGGGATTCTTGCAGCTCGTTTGACACATCTCCCGAGCCCATTCATGATCACGCTGTTTCACCGAGGCGAGTTTGTCAGCCAATTGGGCATCATCAGCCGCGACAGCCGTTTCAAAGCCGTAGCCCAGGATGTGTATGATGCGGCCACTGAAACGGCAAGTCAGCTCCATGCCGGGCATGAACGGCATCTCGAGTGACCGGGCTGCGGTCTCGGCCTCCTCAAGACCCGCAATTGTGTCATGGTCGGTCAAGCTTAGCTCTTGCACTCCGGCTTCAGACGCGTGTCGGACTAGTTGTGTGGGCTCAAACAACCCATCTGAGCAGTTTGAGTGAACGTGAAAGTCTCTTACCGGAACTGTCATACTGCCTCCCATACTCGATGTGCCG
>NZ_BBCC01000107.1 GCF_001311845.1 Desulfosarcina cetonica JCM 12296
AGAAATACGCACAACGCGGATGGAAATCCCAACGGCAATCCAGAAAAGCTGATTGTATCGCTCCAGTGGCGGATTAAATCAACTGAGGAGATACAGGCTGAAAAAGGGATTCTCAATCAGAACCCGATCGGCCTAGAAATCATATCTTATGAATTGCTTAAAGATGTTTCATAGGGAGGATCGATGAAGAGAACGTTTTTGGTTGTATTGGTTTTAATTGGCGGTCTGCCATTTACGGTATTGGCCGAGCGCGGCTGCAAGACCATCCATTTCAAACCGGGCGGCGTTTATACCATTAATGCCGCCATGTACAAGGGCACGCATATCCAGTTGCCAATGCGGCTCCTATTCGATCCGGTGGCCGGCGATAGCGACTTATGGACCGTAGAGGCGAACGGCCATCACGTCATGGTCCAACCCAATTGCGAGGAAGCGCAGGGCGCCAGAACGAACCTGACCTTGGTTACCGAGGACAATACATCCTATCACTTCGAATTGCACCGGGTAGCATTCAATCAAGCGGATACCTGCGTGATTATCGAGGAGGAGGGCAAGTTTTTCGACAGGAATCAGGAATCGGGCGGAGACAACTACCTGACCACTGAAGAGAGAAAGCAAATCGAACTGCAACAGCAGGTCACGACCCTGAAGGCCGCCCTCGAAAAGGAAAAGCATCTCAGCGGCGAAAAAATGGATGCCTTGCTTTCCAAGTACCGGACAAGCATCTACACGCGTTACGAATGGTCCAAGGGACTCGGCTTCAAAGGATCGGATCTGGTAACGGACGTTTGGGACGATGGCCGGTTTACTTTCGTTAGGACCAAGCAGGACCACCGGGGCATGCTGGCCGCCTCTGCCGAAGTGGACGGCAACGCGGAAATGATCGAGTACAAGCTGGATTCTGACTATGTTTACCGGATTTCAGGCATCTTTCCGAAGATCACCTTGACCTATGGCAAGAAAAACAAGGTCGTTGTCAAGCGGCGGGACAACGCCACCAATGGGGTTTATTGAAATGTCGGATGAAAAAGAAAAGCCTGAAGTCAAAGAGCGAGACCCCAACCACAGGCGCAAAATGCAGTGGTTTGGCGCCGCGCTGGTCGTTTTGCTTTGTATTACACTGGCGCTCAGCGCGCTTAAAAAACCAAGCCTTCGATTGGACGGGGGTGAGCAAAGAAAGGACCTTCCGATTGATGTGCAACGCCAACACGCTAACAGCGAGGACGCCCTTCAGGAACAGATCCGACAAAAAAGAAGGAAGCTCCAGCGGGATCTGGAAAATGGCGTTACCGACCCAGATGCCCAAATGACCCGGGAAGAGCGGATCAAGGCCATCCGCGAACGACATGAGGCTGAATTAAAAGCCCAGGCTGATGAGGACGCGAGAAGGGTAGGGGGCGGCCACGGAAATACAGCTACCGATATTCTGAAAGAATTTCGCCTTCAGGAGAAACGCCGGGCTTTGATGGCCAGAAGGTCGTCGTTCGGTTTTAAGAACGTGACAACGTCAGCATCCCCAAGCCTGAAACAATCTACCTTGAAAATGGGGTCCGCAGGTATCAGTGACCAAAGGGCAATGGTGAACAAGCAGTACGCGATCGCTGCCCAAATGCTGAAAAACATACAAGAGGGCCAGGAGCCGGGTAAGGGGATTAATCTTTCAGGCCTTCTCGGACAAAGCGCGGAAACAGAAAATAAAGAAATTCATGAAAGAGAATTATCGGCAAAAGATCCAACCATCGTGGGACAACCGGCAAGTGAGTCAGAACAGCAGGTTGGGCAAAAATTGATCCCCACGGCTACCGTCATCAACGGCGTGTTGGATAAGAAAATCATCAGCGATTATCCAGGCCCCATGAGGGGCTTGATTACTCGTGATGTCTACGATGTTACGGGAAGCTATGTAGTAATTCCCAAGGGTTCCCAATTCTCCGGTAAAGACGTCCGTACTTCCAATGTCAATGAACCCATCCAGGCCAGGATGGGACTGTTGATCAGGTGGATTATTTTGCCTGACGGCAAAAGAATATCCATGGAAAAACGGTCGGCAGGAATGGACCAAGAAGGCGTGTCCGCCATCAAAGATAAGGTCAACTATCACTTTGTCGCCCAATTTTTGGGCGTTGCCGCCTATGCCGTTTTATCAAGTGAGACGACCTATGAGGGTACAGGTACGTCAAACGATAAAACGTTTGAGGGAAATTTGAGCGAGTCAATGCGCGAACAGTTCGCGCCACTAGCGGCTAAATATTTAAACTTGGTTCCGACCATTACCCTGAACATTGGAACGCCGGTCAATATCTTTTTGGAGGACGACATTTATGCGTATCCTTGGCAATCCCTTTCTGAAAGGGTTTACCACTCGAATCGAAGCACATATTAACCGGATCGAGACATGTAATCTGTCAAAGTCCGCTAAACTCTTTATCCGTTTGATAATCGGCCTTGTTCCTGCTTTTCTTGGCAGCATCCTGGCTTTCATACCGACGTCCCTTACGGTTTTTATATCCATTTTCCTCCTCTACCTGTCGGCAAGGCCTGTTCAGTCAACCCTGTTTACGTTCGATCCAGACGAGAAATTCTGGAAAGTGAGCATTCCCGTCAACGCATTGTTCATCGCCTGGGGCGTGCTCCTGGCGATCATCGGCATGGAGATTGAGATTTCACGAAGTGTTGGCCCCATGGTTGTCCTGTCAACCACGGCGATCTGGCCCGTATACATGAGTCAAGCCGCTTATCGGCGCAGAAAACCTATGGTTACGTTTGAACAGGCATACACCGTTGCAGGGGTAATTGTATCTGTCCAACAGTTTTTGATCATTGGCGGAGGAATTATGAAAAGATTTGCTGTGTTAACAATCATTTGCTTTATGGCCATGTCCGTCCCGGCGCATGCGTTTGATCCGATGCGGATACCTGTTGGCACTGCCTTGCCGACGGGTATCAAAACGGTCGGTAAGGCAGCTCAGTACTATGCTGACGCTATCGGCTATCGTCTGCTCACCGACAATCCGGCGCCGGCGGAAAGTGCCGGGATTGCGGGCGAAGGATTAAGCCCACTATCAAAAATTGATTCAATCATGCCGGTCGAGGAAGCGATCCTGGCTATTCTGCGTACCGAATACGTCCTGGTCATTGACCATAATCATAAAATTTTCAGTTTTGAAAACGTAGAGGTGAGCCAATGAAACGGATTTTCGTAATCCTTTCCATAATCATGATTCTTGGATGTACCGGGATGAATCAATTGGCGGCATCCAAAGATACCGAGAAACTCGATAACCCAAGAATCGTCTATCGGGATCTGACCAAACCGAAGTTTTATCCAGTGCCGGGAATGCAGCCGGGACAACCCCCCCAGGTAAAAACGCATACGGAGACCCCACCAAATAGTCCATGCGGATTTATCGAGTTCGCCAACGACTCATATACGGATTTTGATGCAAAGGCGGTTGAAGCCTTTGTTTCTAAAGCGTCGCAAGATGCGCTGATCATGGTGTTCGGTCATTCGCACGGCAGAAGTGCCGTGGGTACGCGGGATCTTGCTACCCGGCGGGCGGAGACCATATCGCTCTACCTGCGCAAGAAGGGGTTCAACAATGTCCACGTTATGGCTTCCTGGGGAGGAACGTCAGTACCTTTCTGCCCCTCGCGCGGGGTACAGCTTTACGCGCTCGAACACGGCAAAGAATCTGAAATGATTCAGGTCGCTTTTTCCAAAACGATTGAAAATGAAGGAGTCACAGCAAATGAAGAAAGTACTCCTGTTCCCATTCTGGATGATTGGGAAAATGCTCATGCTGACGCTCAACATGCTTTGGCTGATGATTAAGGTCTGTATCATCATCGCCTGCGTCGTGGCGCCGTTTTAGGTGCGTGCATGAGTAATGAATCCGCCAAAAACGGCGCATGGGACCTGGTCGACCATTACCTGGGTCCCATCCGGCATTTATTCAACCTACCGGGGGTAACCGAAATCATGGTCAATCGCTTTGACCGTGTGTTCATCGAGCAGCATGGGGCGATAAAGGCGGTTCCCGAGGTCGTTTTCGAGGATGAAAACAGCGTCCGGATGTTGGTCAATCAGATCGGCAACGCGCTCGGCCAGCCCGTGGACAGCGCGACGCATCCCGTCCTGGATGCCCGCCTGCCCAACGATACACGCGTTTGCGGGGTACTTTATCCTGTTTCCCCTGGTGGAACGTGTGTCACTTTCAGGGTGTTCCCGAAGGTTCATATTACCGCCAAGGATTTAGTGGAAAAAGGATCTTTGACTCAAGCAATGCTCGAACTTCTCCAGGTGGCGGTGATCTGCCATTGCAACATGCTGATAAGCGGCGGGACAGGATCTGGCAAGACCACGCTACTAAATGCCTTGTCGGCGTTTATCCCCCGCGCCGAGCGCGTTGCCACGGCTGAGGATACGCGAGAATTGCGCATCGATGCCGAGGACCACATCGCCCTGGAAGCGCCGACCCGCCGCCGGGAAGGCGGCATCGGTCAGAAAGTAGATCTCGCGTTTTTAATCCGGACCCTGCTCCGCAAGAACCCCACGCGCATGATCGTTGGAGAAATCCGGGATGCCGCGGCGGCAACAGCATTTTTGCACGCCTTGAACACGGGGCACACCGCATGGTCGACTATCCACGCAAACAACCCGGTGGACGCCTTGACGCGCATCCAGACGCTTGTGGCAGGGCAGGGGGATTTGCCCTTTGAAGGGGTCAAGGCGCAGGTGCGGAGCAATCTCAACCTGATCGTGCATGCCGAGAAAACGCCGCATCAAGGCAGGCGAATCGTTTCAATCACCGAAGTCATCGATGGCAAACCGCTGGAATTGTGGCGTTGGTCTTACCGGCAAGGGGAACACCTAAAAGCGGCCGAATCCACCATCACCAACGCCTCGGCAAATATGGACTGGAGCTGCCCAACTAATGGAAACGGAGAATGAGAGAGAAGAGGGGCTCAAACAGGTAAAGGCCTTCGTTACCACGCCCGAGCACTTCGGAATCCCGTCGAAGATATTTTTTGCAATCATTTTTGTAGCTGTAGGCATCGGGGCATTGGTCTCGTTCTGGATGATTATCGCGTATCTGCTTGTCTTGGGTGTGCCAGCCTACAGAATTCACAAGAAAGACCCGTCAGCTCTGGCGGTATTAAAAAAAGCGGTTTGCTGTCGGTATAGCTATTGGCAGGCTGGTACATCCACCCCGAGGGGGTTCATTATTATCAAGGAGGAAGATCAATGAAAAAAGAAGTTGTTTTGTTTTGCCTACTGGCATTGTTCGCAGTTTCAATGACGCCGGCGATCGCTGGATACAATATCGAGTCTTACGGATCTACCGACGCTGGCATCTTCACCAAGATAGTCTCCGGAATCCAAGATGTGGTGGATTTGATGGATGGCCCGATAGCCATTGGCGCCATTATTATCGGGCTTTTTGTAGCCGGTCTTCTTTGGGCTTTTGCCCCCGATAACCGTCATATCGGGAAGTTTATGAAGGTAATAGCAGTAGGCTTTGTGCTCCTAGACGTCAGCGTTATTATCAATTATCTCAAATCATAGCATAGGCGATGGTATGCCAAAAACAGGACCTATAACCGACCTGCACCTTGAGTATGCCCATTATGGAAATTTCTGCTTGACCAAAAAAGGCACTCTCCTGGGCGCCATCGAAATAGACGGCCGCGATCCAGATGGGCTGAACAAGGATGATTTCCTGGCCATGTCCTGATCAGCCGGTCGATCTGCTTAAACCTGCCGGATTCGGTTCGTGGTATCACGCAATATTATCTACATTTCAACGGCTCTCAGGTCAGCCTAAAACCCCGTTCGAATCCGGTAAGCGACTATCTATCCAAGAGCCGGGAACGCTTTCTGAACGGAAAGATCATGTCAAGCACCAGGATCGTCTATTTTTTCGAAATCGATCCCGAGGAGAATTTGACCAAGCAGAACCCGCTCACCTTTCTCAAACACCTGATGCTGGCTTTCAGGAACAAGAACAGCCGCGAGATCATTACCCGGTATCTGTCCTCAACCGAGACCATCATGGCTTATGAACGGGATCTCAGACGGCAGGCCACCGAACTTTTGGACTTGCTGCAAGAGGTTAAAGCTCGTTGGGACACTATTTTCGGGGCCAGGATTCTCACTATCGAAGAGCTGTGGCGCTATTGCCGGTTTTTCGCCAACCTCAATCCGGATTTTCTTGCCTGCATGCCGGAAGCCGTCCCAGACGAACAGTGGGACGTGTTGCTGGCCGAGGGGGATCGACAGCCTGTGGCCGTGGGTAACAAGGAGTTCATTAAGTTCAAGAACCTGGATAACGTCTATGCGAGAATGATTTCGATAACCCGCTTCGGCGAGAACAAGGTCAGCCCCGGGTTCTGGTCCTCGATGGCACACTCCCCTACAAGGCAGAAGGGGAACTTCATCATAATGAACCGCTTTCTGCCTATCTCAAAAATCCGGCAAGGATTGATATTTGGTGAGAAGAAGCGGGAATTGAAACGCAGTAATCTGAGCTTTGGGGATTTGTTTCAGTTATTTGGAAACAAGGGTCCGGCTAGCGGCGATCGTTATGCCGACCTCAAGCCAGCCATCAGGGAAAAAATGCTCGAAATCGAAAAGGCGGAAACGCTAGAGGATAGGTGGGGTAGGGCGCAGGCCTCGGTTTTGATCTTCGACAGCGCCCCCGACCGGGTTAACCAAACCGCCAAAAATTTGATTAAAAGCATCAACCAGGTGGGGTTGAGTGGCGTTTCCGAATCCATTGGGTTGATTGATGCGTATCGAGCATTTCTGCCCGCCGGCGCCGAACATTCAATCCGCAACACGGAAATGAACAGCACCCAATACGGGGCGGCATCCCTGGTTTATCGTTCGTCTGAAGGACAGATCACCGTGGAGGACCTGGGCCATGAAGAGGCCCAATACATTTTTACCTGTCCGGATGGGTCGCTTTATCACTTCTCACCGTTTGTTGGCGGCCGGGGGGTCGTGATCTGCGTGGGGCCCGTTCGCAGTGGTAAGAGCTTCACGAAAAATAGCCTCCAGTCCCATTTCGTGAAGTATGGCGGCCTTTACCGGGCTATCGACATCGACCCCGGCAGCGAGACGCTGGCCGCGTTTTTCAGGCAGGACGGTGCGACTTTCAGGATAGGGCAGGGCAACCGGGGCTTCAACAGCTTTGCCGTTGCCGGTGGCCCGGATGACAACCATTTCGTCATGCACCAGAAACAGATGGTCATGGAAATGCTCAAATCCAATGACAGTGAGGAACTCCAGCGCCTGGACATCCACGAACAGCAGCAGCTCGACCAGGCCATCATCGAGGCCTTGAAACTGCCCCTGCGGCTGCGCCGGTTTTCCTCCATGGTCAACCTTTGTCCGCGCGAGCTGAAGCAAAAGCTGGATCGCTGGCACGGCGGCGGTATGTTCGCCGGGCTTTTCGATCAGGAACAGGACGCCATTGGATCGCTGGACAAGCCCGTGGCGGCGTTCAATCTCGCGGGGGTAAAGGACAATCCGGCGCTACTCCCGCTGGCTATGAGCGAGATCACCTACCGCGTCACGCGCATGTTCGAAAATCCGGACTACCGGTCGGTACCCAAATTCCTGGACATCGACGAAGCCCATGCCCTTCTGCGGATTGGCTACATGCGCGATTACATCGTCCGCAGTGTGAGGACCTGGGGCAAATGGAAGGCCGGGATAGGTCTGTGGAGTCAGGATCCACTTGAGTTTTACAGGCTGGATGATTGGCCGGTGTTGAGAAAAGCCGCGTCCACCTTCTTTTTCATGGCAGACCCGACGGCGGACCTGGCGCAATACCAATCCACTTTCGACCTGGCTCCTGGTGAAGTGGAAGCTATCCGAAACCTGCGTCCCAAGCGGGACGCCTACATCATCCAGCGAGAGCTGGGAGTCTCAAAGACGATCATGGTGGAGGTGGAGCAGGAACAATATGTGATTTCCACCTCACGGCCGGAGGAAGCGGTCATCAGGGATCGGTTGATAGCGGAAAACGGAATCGAGGAAGGTATCCGCAAAACCGTTGAAGCACTTGAGGATCTCAACCGGATTAATAAAGCCGCCTGAAACCTGAAACAGAATGGGGGAGCCAATGAAAAGGATAGTTATTTTAATTCTTTTGATCATGCTGAGTGTTGCGCCGCCGGCAAAAGCCGGTGGCATACCAACATTCGATATTGCCAATACCATCGCCATGGCTCTTGATTACATAACGCAAATTATGAAGTACCAAGAGCAGATCTCGCAAACCAGCTCGGAAGCCGCCCAATATGCTCAAATGCTTAAAGATTATATGCAGACTCTAAAGGAGTACCAAAATTATTTAAACCAATTGGAGAGTCTGAAAAATAAGATAAGCTCCGGAGATTGGAAATTCCTGCTTAAAACCCTTAGTTCCTACGTTGGCGCTGCGGAATTGTGGAGTTTGATAGAACTCAATCCGGATTCCGCGACATTCGAAGATTATATGGACGCAGTCTTGGGAATATATGGCTATGTCCCCAAGGATTTGTCCGAGGTCGAGGCTGCCGCCAAGGAGCTAGGCATCTGGACAGATCAATATGAGGAAAAAGCCAATCAAATTTGGAATCAGTATGAACTTTTCAAAGATAAATACAGAATAAACGCCCAAGTCAATGAAGAGAGTAGAGAAAGAATTAACAAGGTTATTCCGCAACACGCCCAAATCCTGGATGCTTTGGGTGATGAGTCAGATCTGGCCACGCTTCAGGCGATGGCTTATCAAAACCAGACAATAATGAAACAACTGGAATCACTCATACAAGTCCAAAACGCGGTTCTCTATAATATGGAGTCGCAGCAGGCGACACGCGCTGCTCAAAGTGCAAGGTGGATGGAGAAAGAGCGTGAGCGGTTAGCGAGTCGCGAAACCTATCAGGCATCGGGGAAAACCAGATTAATAGATTTTTAAAGGATATTAAAAATGAAAAAATCATTCTATTTCATCGCTTTTTTTCTTGTTAATCTATGTTTCGCCATCCCAGGGTTTTCTGGAAATTATTCGGATAATCCGATTATAGATGAAGCATATAAAAAATCGATTTGGCGATTAAAGCAGATACTGAAAAGTGTATTAAAAAAGAAAATAAAATGTCGGCCAAGATGCAATGTGGGGACGATATCTTAGAAAAGTATCGAGGGGAAGGTAAAATTAGAGGTACTGACGAATATTGCAAGAAAAATTACAGCAGCTTGAATAGAGATAAGTTAACTGAATTGTGGAATAATCTTAAGGCGCAAGAAAAAAAAGCAAGGGTCTTAATAAGCGGCCAAGCGGTTCCGGGTGAGGTTACCGCATCCATGTTTAAAAATGAAGTAATGTGGGTCGAGGATCGCTTGTCCAGCATGCGAAAGGCAAATATCAAATCGCTCGGAAAAAAGCTTTTTGGGAATTAATTTGAAAGGGGAGAGGAAGTCAATGAAACCTTTGAAATTAAGCTTGGTTGTTTTCAGCGTTATTTGCACGTTGTCGGGTTATACATTGGCGCCAGCCAGTGAGTGGGGATGCAAATGTATTTTATGCATTTCTAATCCAGGAGGTGCAACGGAATTTTCTGAATGCGAACCACCCATCAGAAAACTAAAACGGCATCTGGAACATGGTGGAAGCTTTCCAAAGTGCGAATCTGCCGCAGCGGCTGGATATACAACGAAACAAGGATATGTGAAATATTACACTTGTGAAGAAAGTTATGGTGAAGGATGGGATCCAATTAAAGTTTTTGGAAAACATTATTGTCGTAAGTTTATAGGTTATAAAATAGTGATAACTGAATATGGGGATTCGGGAACAACCCATAAAAGGAAGGTAAAAGATTATGAATATCAAAAAAGGAAGAAAAGGGAAAACCCATATTATATTGACCTTGTAGCATCGGATGGAACGACACAGCGGTTTTGGTATCGTTATTGATATTTTGCGAGTGGATTTAAGGGGAAATGATGGGAAAAAAGATTTTGTTCTTTTGGGTTTGTATTTTACTCATGCTTTCCAATGTAGCGTTTGCAGATCCGCCGCCAAATTACAACGATACAGTGGAAAGTTTCAACACTTTTGTTGAAAATGCAAACGCACTGCTTCAGAATATCATGAACGATAGTGATTTATCGAACTTTGTCACCATTGAGTGGGTGGCATTTTCGATAATTTTATTGGTAATTGTTCTGTGCAAGTACATCCTGGAAGATTTGTCGATATTTGACCTTATCAATCCCCTGATATTGATCCTTTTCGCTCAGCTTTTAATCGACAACTATGATTATCTGACCGGTCTTTGTTGGAGTTTATCCGAGGGTATTGCTTCGGGCATACAAAATGCGGCGTTTGGAAGCACCGATCCGTTTTTGTTGCCTGGGTTCATCCATGATGTCATGGCCGCCATGGAACAAAATGACGTCAGCCTCTGGGAAGATTTTTGGGTTCTTGCCAGCGCCTTCGCCGTTTTGAGTATGGTTCTTATTTTTTCCATTGTGGGCTTTTTTGCCACAACATGGGCGGCATGGGGTTATTGTCTGTCCAAGATCATCGGATTGTTTTTTATTCCCTTCGTTATGTTCAAGAAAACCGCTTTTCTGTTTGATGGCTGGGTGCGCCTTTTTGCAGGGTTTCTGGTTTACGGCGTGGTCGCCAGAGCTAACATGATCTTGGCGGTATTGGCGGTTAAATCCCTATATGGCATCCCTGGATATGCCATTGATACCAGCTACACCATTCGGTGGGATTTAGAGGGCCTGGGAGACATCATGGGGATGGCGGGATTCATGATTGTTGCAATTCTCTCCATGATCTCCACGGGGCGATTCGCGGCCGCGATCGTTTCCGGGGCAAGCGGGTTCGGGTCTTCTGTTTCGAGCGTAGCGTATGGATTATCGCGAGTCGTGAGGGGGATATGAGAAAGATAGCGATCGTCTCAATTATGGTTCTGTGCCTTTCGTGTGCGCCGCTGGAAACAGGGAAAAGATCCGGCGACGCCTTGGATATTAACACCTCAGTCAGTAGCAACGTACTGATTGATCCGCCAATGCAGGGTCAAAACATGGCTTTGGTCAAAATTATCGATCCGACAAACAACGATGTTTTGGATCTGTCGAATACGATCATTCACGGGCTTGTGCGGAAGGGATATCAGGTGACCAATTATCCCGACAGCGCCAACTATAAGATTCTTGGCAACATTGTTTATGCTGGAGAGGGTGCGCCCGCAATGGTTCAGAAGGCTCACAAAAGTCGTTATGGAACGCGGCTTGCCTTGGTTCGGACCAGTAACAACGACTTGATTGCCAAGGCGGTGAGTCGTCTCATGGCGCAAAAGGCCTATTTGCTTATTGTTGACGTCAATATTCAGGTCCGTCAATCCGCGAGAGGCCGATCCATCAGGCAATCAAATAAAGTCAGAATCGTTTCGGATATGGGAAATTATCAGGAAGGAGCGGAGCGTCTCATTGGTGATCGCGTGAGCAATGCCGTTTTGGCGATGTTCTAGCCCTACAACGTCACTTGATCGTTTGCTATCAACATTTGGTGTCCACTTGGAACCAATAAGTACAATATGTTGTGCCAATTTTCTCAAGTCTCGTTGTAGGGCTAGGGTAAAGGAAAAGACTTGGATAACCACAAGTCAAAATACAGGATTTTTGAAGGCCACGAAACATGGGCCAATGCCTTGCGCATGGGAATGAAGATGCACGTTCGGATTATTATAATCTGCGCGTTTTTCTTCACTGTCTTGTGCACGGTTTATCTCCTGAGAACGGCGGATGGGTACGGAATCCCCTTTCGTCAACTAAAGCTTAAAGATTTGATTTTAATCGGTAGCACAGCCGACTATATCAAATTGTTTGTTTCGGTTTTCGCCTTTTATCCGATGTCCCTGTTCTTCTTTCGAGGGCGTGCCAAAGAGCAATCCGGCAAGCATTATATACGCGGCGCCAGACTTATCACGTCCGAAGCCTTCATGAAGCGCGTGAAAAGGACGCCATGCTATTTTACGCTTGGATCAATTCGGATGCCGGTGGATTTGGAAAACCGGGGAACGGTCATCATTGGCAAGCCCGGAACCGGAAAAACCCAATGTATGCGGCAGATTCTGAAAGGAATTATAGAGAAAAAAGGGCAGGGGATTATACATGATAGCAAGGGCGAGTATCTCACTGAATTCTATGACCCCCATCGGGACCTGATCTTTAATCCCCTCGATAGTCGCTCCTTGGGTTGGAATTTATTTAATGACCTGGCGACCTATATGGATGTGGATGCGCAGGCGGCAAGCCTGATCCCGCCGACAATCTCCAGTTCCGATCCGTTCTGGAACGATGCCGCCCGTGGGGTATATGCAGGATGTCTTCACTACCTTTTTCAAAAAGATCTGCGCAGTAACTATCACCTGTGGCGACTTTTAACCGCTGAAGCCATTGAAATTGCGCAAGCCCTGCATCAAACGAAAGGTGGCGAAGCCGGTTATAGGTATATTACGCAAAATGCCGAGAACTCTCGGCAGGCAGAATCCGTCCTCGCGGTGATGATGCAATACACGCGATGTTTCGAGTACATGGCTGAAATAGATGGTGATTTTTCAATTACCGAGTGGCTCAAGAAGGGATCCGGACTGATTTTTGTAACCAACTATGAGGATATTTCGGAAACGCTCCGGCCAATTTTATCGTTGTTCATTGATCTTTTGTCGAAAAAATTGCTTTCCCTGGAAGATCGCTTAAACCGGCGTATCTATTTACTTCTGGATGAGTTCGGTTCTCTTCAACGACTGATCAGCATCGTGAATATGATCACCAAGGGCAGATCAAAGGGAGGATCCCTGTTCATTGGCATCCAGGATGATGGCCAGATGGAAAAGACCTACGGCCGGCAGCTGCTCCGGACCCTGGACAATGCTCCCGGCAACCGCATCACCTTTGCGCTTTCCGGCGAGACCGCCGAAAGAGAGGCAAAATATAATATCGGCGAGACCGAATACATCGAAATCGAGCGATCCCAAAGCATGGGACCGCACGACATGCGCGACGGAATAAGCCTGAGAGACACCCGGAGAAAAGAGCCCCTTTTTCTGCCCTCGGATATTTCAAACCTTCCTGATCTGAGCGCCATCGTAAAATTAAGAGGTTATGATTTTATAATCTCAAATTGGAAATACGATCGGCCGTCTCCCAAATGTGCCCCCTTCGAGCTGCGGGAAGATCTCATTCTTGAAAATATTACCGCCAAACAGAAGGCGGATATCAAAGCGGCCCAAGAAGCGATGGTCGTGGATATTCAGATTGATGATTAAGGAGGAGGGATGAACAGTTTAAGCGGTGGACTGGCAAAAGCTCCCGACGGCAAGAAAGGCTCCGATATAGACCTGGAGAAGGCTAAACAAGAATTTAGGAAGATTTTCGATGATAAAGGCTACTCCATCGAGAAAAAACACCCCATATTTGATGGGAAAAGGCATTCACTTACTGTGAACGGCAAAGCGAATGCGGGATGGTATAAAATAATAAAAACTGATCCTGGCCCTGCTGGTTTCATAAAGATTTACGGGGAAAAGATAACCAGGTGGATCTCTTCGGAACATAAAGAAAAGCAGAGAGAGGCCGAACTGAAGGCTGGGAAAGGTATGGTTAAGGTGTTAGATAAATTAGAAAAATATTTTCATCAATATGAATTTGGGGTTTTTAAAGAAGGTGAGACCAGTAAAGAAGGTGCCGTGTGGAAGATCCCGGCAGAGGTAAAGAACGTGGGCTACCTTAAAGCGATGAACGCACAGGGAAAACACATATTCATCCGCCCAACGGCAGATGCTGAACATAGCTATATGTTTCATGATGATATGGATCGCGAAGGTCTTAAGAAATACCATCAGGACGCCAACGGCAATTGGAAGCCCGGCCGTTTGGTGGTGGAAAGCAGTCCGGGCAACTATCAGGTATGGATCAAAACCAATCGGCCGCTTAGCGTTGAGGAAAAAAAGTATTGGTTGGGTAAAATGAACTCCGATCCCGGTGCCTCTCCCCTGCATCGATGGGGCAGGGCGCCGGGGTTTAGAAACCGGAAGGAGAAGTACCGGACGGATAAGGGATTTCCACTTGCCCGGTTTGAGTGGATCGATTGGAGAAACGAGGCAAAGATCCCGAAAGTAGAATTAAAAAAATATCGAGATGCTTCAAAACCCTTTTCCACTCCGCAGAAACGCCCGCGGCCGCGTGTGTCGCGTGGAGCAAGCCAAGAACTGCCGTTCCGGTCAAAATTTTACAAAGGTGTTGACGCAAAGGGCAAGGTTATGGAATCGGAACAGGATTTCGCTTACATGTTAGCTCTTTTAAGACGTGGTGTTGACGGCGAGACAATAAAGGAAAGGGTGCGCAACGAGCGTTCCGACTGGGAAAACCATAAAGGACCCAATCGGATGGAGCATTATCTTGAAGAAAGCCTGAAAAAAGCCCAGGCAATTGTTGATCAGAGCAAATATCGAGTAGATATCAATAAAGGCGAAAAAAGGATCAAAAGCGTTTCGGTTAGCGTTCCGAAAGGTAAAAACCACACTCAATATTTAGACCAATTTGCTATAAATACACTTGTAAAAGAGGGGTTTTCACCAAAAGACCATAGCGCTAAGGTGATGTTGGATAAGGAGGGCGGTCATGATTTTGAAAAAAAAAACGCCTATGGCCGAGTGATGGTTAGAACAAGCTAAAATGAACCGATCACTCTATAAGCCTTGATTTTAATGGGTTGGGGTTTTCAAATAATCTATATAAATATCCATGTTCGTGGCACCCTTTTTACCCTGCCAGCTTTGCCGCAGAATTATTAAGCGCGTTCCCCGCCTGATAGTATCCATTGACCACGGCCACCGTCCGGTGGCCACTCAACGCCATGATGTCGCCCATGGGCTTGCCCTGCATGCCGGCTTCGGTCACGAAACCGCTTCGCATGCTATGGCCGCCGAACATTCGAGGGTCAAGCCCTGCCATGGATGCGCGTTTTTGAACGATCCGGGCAACGGTTTTATCCTGGATGCCTGCCTCTGCAACCTTTCCGCCTTTTGACACCCGCCTGAAAATAGGTCCCTCCGCGATTCCAGCGGCGCGGATCCAGTCGGTCATCGCCCGACCGGCTTTCCCCAGGAGGGGCTTTTCAGCGCCCACGCCGTCCTGGTCGGTCTTTGAACTGGAAAGATGGAACAGATAGCCATCCGCCACGGGGATCAACTCCTCCATTCGGGCATCGGCCACCTCGGATCGCCGCCGGCCACCGGAAGAAAAAGCGAAATAGAGGAGCGCCCGATCGCGGATGTCGATCATGGTCTCGGGTGCGCAGGTGGCCACCAGCGTAAAGAGAAGATCCAGTGTCGCGGCTTTCTTCTTCTTGGGTCTCCACCCATCCTTAACGGCCATTCGGCGCACCTTGGCCAGGAGCAGGCGCACCGGTTCGGAGCGGCAGGGGTTCTCATCATCTTTGATGCCCTGGAAGCGGTGAGCCATGGAGATCGAGGAGATCCGGCGCGTGATCGTGGAAATGCTATGCGCTCCCGGGCGCTGTTTAACACCAGCGTCCACCAGGGCCTGGTCGATGTCGGGAGGCATGCGATCGGAATGATCGAGAATGAACTTGATCAGTACGTCCACCGGTACCGGGTAACCGGGATCAATGCCGGCGGATAGCCTGGCCCACGCCCAAAAATAGGTCAAATCCTTGCGATAGGCCGCCCGTGTGTTAGCGGCCGTGGCCTGGTCGATGATCGCCGCCACTCGGGTGAGGTCCGCCGGGCTCAACAGGCGGCCGGCTTTGATGAGCTGTTGGTCGGTCGTGGCCATTAAAATCATGCAACCTTCAAATCTAAGTTTTCACGTCGTTTGCATGCGCCCAATAGATTGATAAAATTATTCAGGTTCGGGTTACCACGGGGGCCAAGCATTCGGCGGATGCTCTTTTCATTTTGATCCAGTTCACGGGCGATGGAAGGCATCGCCTCAGTGGCGTTGATATAGTCCCTGAGCAAGACTTTTCCTGTGCTGATATCACCATCGAGGAAGGCGTTTGTTGCCTCGATTATGAGCTCTTTGCGGTATTCTGGATCTTGTCTCACCCGCAATTGTACGGTCTCTTTAAATTTGCGTGTCAGTACCATGATGTTTTTTACTTTCTTGCCTTGTGATCAGCCCACATGGCCTTGGCTGGTCTCAATGTCTTTAGACTGCCGTTGTTTACTTCCACCAGCCAGCAGAAGGATTATGTTTTTACCATCATAGGCGAAATATACCCGGTAACCGGGGCCGAATCGGACGATTGCAGTCGTGACCTTGGCAGCAGCCCTGGCGTCTAAACCGAAGAACCATTCACGGAACAGATTCTGGCCGGCATGGCTGGTATATTCAATGATTTCGTAGCCCATAGAATGAGTAACTCTTATGTTACTTTTTGTCAATCCCAATATTTACCAACAAAATGAAAGAAAACCATAGGAAATCAAAGAAAAAACAAGAAGCCGATTTCAATCAAAAAGCGTTAAGGATTTCTCTTCGATTTTAGAAGAATAAAAAAAATACCTGAAATCATTAATCCCGTCCTGAAGGCCTCCGGCCCTGCTGTCGCCAGCGCCAGCGTGATCCGGATTACACCTGGTCGCCATGGCGTAAAACCGCTAATCCGGCATAATCGGGGATAACCGGCTAATTTACGGGGTAACCTTATCATGCCCCCCGGTCCTAATACCCTTCGAACGGCCGGCCAAAGTAACTCAAGACGCACAAGGCCAGCAGGTAAACGCTGATGAGCGATTGCAGGCCAGAAACAAAGCGCATCCACCCCGAGGCGTGCAGGCGGTACTCGCGGGGCTGCATGCGGGCGATCCAACTGCCCACGTTGAGGTCCTTCCAGCCCACCTGGAACGCGGACAATACGCTAAAATAGATCCCGATGCCGATGGCACCCCACCAGCCGCAGGCGAGCAGCTCCGGGGCGTTGCCGCCCAAATCGCGCCGCGCCCGCTCGGGGATCCAGGTTTTCCAGATCCCGTCCGTTTTCGATTCTTTCTTTACGGCATAGCCATTGGCGCTCAGGTATTTTTTGCGCTTCTTGATGGCAAGAATATAGACCGGTGAGAAAAAAGCGATGCCGATGAGCAGTATTATCAGCGGCCGCATGGGTGCCATGCCCCATTGACAGGGCAGGTCGAACAGCAAACGTCCGGCGATAACTTGAAACTTGGTTTCTATATCCTTGCCTGCCATGGCATTCAGATATCCGGAATGCTTGATGGCGTAGGTTATTTCCCGTTCCTGCTGGCGCAGGCCGTATTTCTTGAAAGCTTCCCGCAGTTCTATCAGCGCATGAGGAGACTCCTTATATCGAAGGAAAGCTAAATTCACTGCGGTTCCCGTTGAACGAATCTCCGGGAGTGTGTTCGGCTCAATCTCGAATATAGCCCCTTGCAGGTTGGCCTTGATCAGTTCTGCCCCTTCCAGCTTTGCCTCGTTCAGCCGTGCCCCTTCCAGCTTTGCCTCGTTCAGCCGTGCCCCTTCCAGCTTTGCCTCGTTCAGCCCTGCCCCTTGCAAGCTGGCCTTGATCAGCCCTGCCCCTTGCAAGCTTTGCCAGTTGTATTCTGCCCCTTGCAGGTTGGCCTCGTCCATCCCTGCCCCTTTTAGGTTGGCCTTGATCAGCACTGCCCCTTTTAGGTTGGCCTTGATCAGCACTGCCTCTTTTAGGTTGGCCCGGTTCAGCACTGCCTCTTCCAGGTTGGCCTCTTCCAGCCGTGCTCCTTGCAGGTTGGCCCTGGCCAGCCCTGCCCCTTCCAGGTCGGCCCCGCTCAGCTTTGCCCTTTGCAGTTCGGCTTGCTTTCCTCCGGCTTCTCCTCTTAGCCATTTCCGATGCTCGGCCAGGGTCCGCGTCAAGTCGTCGGCATGGATGACGGTCCCATCGGCCAGCCGACCGGTCCACGGTTTGGCCTGTTTTTGCTCCTGGGCGAACCCGGCCGGGCATCCCATGGCCAGGCTCAGGGCAACAACGATCGCAAATATCCACCGCTTGGCGTCCATGGGCGGCACCTACCTTTTTTATAAGACGGGTTGGCCGGCGCCGCTCGGGAACGGTTGGCAACCACTCGGGTCCTGGGGCGTCGTCGGGGTTGGGTGGATCTGGAACGGGATCGAAAAAAGCTTAAACGGATGGCCGGCAAAAGGCAAGCCGTTTAATGTCCGATAATTTCTGATTATCGGACATTATTGGGCAGCCTCCCGAAAGCGGGACGGCTCGTCGACCGTCGGGTCGATACAAATAAAGGGTTGCCGATCGCGTTTCGTTGAGCTATTAATAGTTATCAATTATTGATAGCCGGAGGTCGCGTCATGCCGTCCAGTTATGTCATCGGAACGCATTTTGAGGATCTGATCAAGCGTCAAATCGAGAGTGGCCGCTATAACAGCGCCAGCGAAGTCGTGCGGGATGCCTTGCGCCTATTCGAGGAGCAAGAAGCGTTGCGCGCCGCCCGGCTCGACCAGCTTCGCCGGCAAATCGACGAAGGCAAGCACAGTGGCCCGGGAAAACTGGCAAGCGATGTGCTCGATCGGCTTGAAGCCAAATACCGCCGGTTGAACCAAGACGCATAGGCCGTCCCATGCAATGCGTCTTCTCCCCGCACGCGGAATTCGACTTGGAAGAAATCGGCGATTATATCGCCCGCGACAACCCGTCCCGCGCGGTGTCCTTCATCCAGGAGATTCGGGACCTTTGTGCTAAACTCACGGCCTCGCCCGAAGCCTATCCCTTGCGCCGGGAGCTTGGCCAGGATATTCGCATGGTTGCCTTTCGACGCTATCTGATCTTCTATACGGCCGGCGATTGCATCCGCATCGAACGGATTCTACATGGTGCCCGCGATATACCCAGCCTCTTTGGGGAAGCATAAGCATGCGCACGTGGTCCATTGACAAATTGGGGGCTACCTGTAGCGGCCTGCAACCATAGTCGGCGGGGCTTGTTGTTCCTATTCGCTACAATTTTCGTCCACACGTGCTTTCAGTTCCTTGCCGACCTTGAAGAACGGCAGCCGCTTTGGCTTGATCGGCACCTTTGCGCCAGTTTTGGGATTTCGGCCGGTATAGGCTTTGTATTCCTTGACGAAAAAGCTGCACAGCCCCCGGACCTCCACGCGATCCCCCTTGGCCAGAGCGTCGGCCATCGACGTGAAAAAGATATCAACCACCTGTTGCGCCTGGGCTCTGCCAAGATCGGTTGCCTGCCGCAGGCGCTCAACCAATTCGAGTTTATTCATTTTTACCGTAAACATTTTTAATTATTAATAAATGATCTTCGGTAGAATTGCGTTTACTGAAACTTCTAAAAACATCCTCAAATTTATCCCCAGCTTCTTTATATGACTTTATCGTCTTTTCAAATTCAATGAGTCTTTTGGCGCATCTTTTTTTTAGAATCGTCTCGATGAGATATTCAACCTCGATGCCACGACTATCCGCGATATCGAATAGGCTCAAGAATGCCCTTACGATGTGTTTCTTGATTATTAGGGCGTCTTCCCCGCTGCGATGGCTTTCAAAAATATTGTCTTTCGCATCGCATAGAACCGCGTAAGCATCCAAAAAATCATCAAGCTTATTCATAACGTTACCCTTTTACTTAAACCAAGATTGACAGATATTCTGTAATATCATCATGTTTCCAAGATGCATGGCACCAAATGGCCAGGCATGCGACCTGGATATCTTCAAGGGCTTTCAACTTTTCAATTAATTTTTTACCATCGATCCCCAACGATTTATCTTTGCCATCGAGAACGATAGCATCTTCGATCTCGGAAATAATAAGCGCTGGGGCTTTGGGTGTGGATGCCATTTGCCGAATCGTCAGAACGCCGTGGATCAAGGATAGTTCCGCCAGTGTAAAAGATCCCTTCAAGCCCCTTATTGCTTCCCGATAGAAGTAGCCCCATGCTTGAACAATGTATTTAATTCCGGTCAACGGCTGTCTAAATTCGTTAACGGCAGGAATTTTGGCAATATCGGCGATCGCGTCAAGGATGTCGCAAGTCCCCTGATGCACGCTGGCGAAGTTTTGTTTGACGAATTCGTGCGTATCTTCAGCGATTATCGGACTAATTCGTTTCCCATGCATTTTTCACCTCACAGAAGACAGAGATAGAGAACCTCATTGATTCGCTATTTATACCAATGCGTATTACGTTTGTCAAACATATAAATTATTATTTTATACATTAAATGTGTTTTAAAAATAACATTTACAGCACAGTTGTTTTCCCTTCCGGTCCCCCCCGGGAGGAGGAGGTGTGTGCCACTCTTGACGCCTATATGTAGCGGCCCAGATTAATCGCAGCCATCAACCGGGGTATTTGAAGAGAAACTTGCGGTCTTTTATCTGAGTGTTGTTCGATTGTAGATACCCGGACGTAGCCAACTTTCACCAAAACAATTTACAGTTAGCCGTTTGGAAAGAATATGGAAACTCGAAAGAAGGTGGGTGATTACAGACAAAGAAATCTAAACCAATTTCTAAGATAAAAATTAAAGGGAAAAACAATGGCTCTGTAATGATCCTGTTGGTGCGTGGAAAACGATCGTTTGCTGAACACTTGAAAGATTCATTTTGAGTAGGATTTTTTTCCGTTTCGTGAGCAGGCAGCAAATTTGGGGCAGTCAGAATTGAGCTTTCATTATGAATGACAAAGGCTTTCGCTGAACTCTATGATACTCAAAATGGTTTTCATGTGTGATGTTTTGTCAAATATCGTGGAGAAAGATTTGAACAAAAAACCTTTGGGGGAAGAAGATGACGTGGGTTTCCTACGCATTAAACACGGCGGTCGCACTTGCTGCAGCGGACTTCTGCATCAAGATAGCATCAGGCAAGCTCTCCAACAGCATGGCCCTCCTTCTTTATGGAAGCTGCACTTTTTTAGCAGGACTGATCTGGGTCATCATAGACAAGAGCCGTGGAGTGGATCTTTATGCACAACCAATGGGTATCCTTGCCGCTGCTGGAGTAGGAATTGCCTTCAGTGGAGTTACCATCGGATTAGGGCGCATTTTAAAAAAATAGGCATTCCTGTTATTCAGGAATACAGTGAAAAAGATAAACTTTTCAACAAGTTCCACCGCCCTGCTTTATAGTAGGATCGCAGCATAAGCATC
>NZ_BBCC01000108.1 GCF_001311845.1 Desulfosarcina cetonica JCM 12296
GAGGCGTCACGGCCGGCCGCACGCTTGTCGGTCGGCTTAGGCATCGGAGAATTGTTTTTCCAGATATTCAGCATATTTGTTTTTTATGGGGAATGTCATCGGCGACCCGCGCCGTCGAGCCGGCCATCTTTCGATCGATCGCCGTCGATTCCGGTGTCCGGCAGGCCGGGCACAACTGATATCGGCAAGCGGAACCAATGGTTTAGGCGCAGCATGCAATCGGTTGTGAAAAAAGGAGGGCCCCGTGTCAGGGGAGGTGGAACAGGTGATGGGTTTTCAGGAGAGGTCGGCCGGACCGGCGGGCCGACCGATGGCGGATGCAATCCGGGGAGAATTCGTTATGCGGCGGTATCCATGGGCAGCCTTTGGGACGTTGTCTCCGCCATATACAAAACCGCCGCGGCGTTACACCCAATGCCGCGGCGGTTGCTGGCTATGCCAAGTCATCGGGATCAGTCGCCCTGGCTGTCGATCTGGATTTGTTGACCGACAATGGTGTCATCGGGCAGCCTCAGCCCGTCAACGATCACCCGTTGGTCGATCTCCAAATCATCGATCGAGATCGTCTTGCCCCTCTTACTGAGCAGTTTGGTCTGAAGGGTTTCCTGCAGGTTTTTGTCACGATAGGTGGTGACCCAGATGGTCTCCTCGGCCACGACAAGGGCCGGCGGAAAACCGGGTTTGATCTCCATGATGGTGGCGTTGAAACGTACCGGTTGGACCTCATCGGGATCGATGGCCATGGTGAACAGCGAGGGGATGGAACCCGTGTCCCCGGCGCTGCCGTTGACGGCAGACAGCGCCACCATCAGCATTACCGCGAAAACGAACAGGGCCCAGGGGCAGGGGATCCGTGTTTTTTGGGTTTTCATCTTGTTTTTCTCCGTTTTTAACCAAAATGATCATGGATTAATTGATCACCTGGCGCCAATAGAAGCGATGCATGCTGAGATCTTCATCCGGTGTTTCCGATGCAATGCCACCTTCCACGCCGATATAGAGCACGGTGCCGCTGGAGAGTACCGCAATGGTTGGCGACGAGGCGATGGAAGAACCGATCACCGTGCTGCGGTCCGCTTTGGTCCGGGTCGTAATCGTGTTGCCATCGGAATCGGTATCCGTCGAGTAGTCGTACGCTGCTTGCCCGGTTTCGTAATCGACGGCGTAAAGTCTCGATACGCCGGTGCTGCCGGTGGCCGCGCAAGGATCCTCGGCGGTGTTGCCGTCCTCGTCGGTGTCGGGCGTGTAGGTGGTGAAATAGAGTATCCCTGCATACACGACGACCGATGAAATGACTTTTTCGCCCGTGTTTTCCAGCCTGAAATACCAACTGCTGCTGTTGGCCAGGGTGGTCTGCCAGTTCTCTTCGTCGGAACTGCTGCTCTCTTCGTAGGTTTCGTCGGTGACATCCATGAGGTCATCTTCGGTCAGGGTCTCGAAGGTATCACTGTCGGCCCAGGTGTTCTTGATCGCGTAGATCCGGTTGACCACCCCGGTTCCCGATGGGTTGGCCCGATCGCCGGTGCCGAAGAAGATCATGTCGCCGTCGGACTCAATCACCGCGTCCGGCGAGTAGAAGATCTTGCGCTGGACCCCGTCGGCGCTGGCGTTGAACAGCTTGCGGCCGCGCCACGTCCCGTCACCGCCGGTATTGCTGTCGGTGAGGTCGCTGTCGTCATCTTCGAAGGCCCACATCATCCCGCCCAGATCGCCGGCATAGACCCGGTTGGTGTAGCCATCGCTGTTGGCGTCGAACCCCATGCGTCGGTGATGCAGTTTTTCATATCGGAGAAATTCGCCGCGTTGAAATTCAGTGCGCTCACCGAGCCGTCGGTCACGTCGATGGTAAACACCGCCCTGCCGGCCGTGTCCGTGCTCACCGGGCTCTCCAGATCCTGGTTGGTATCGTAGCCGCCGGCCATGAGCAGAACGGTTTCACTCGTCGTATCGCTGGTCTTGATGACCTGCTCGGAAGAGGAACTCCACGACTGTCCGAGAGCGGCGTCACTTCCATCGCTCGTTCCGTCACCGTCGGTATCCACACCGGTCAAAAGGTCCTGCTCGACATCGTAGAGATAGATGGGCTTTTCCGGATCGGTGATGTCAAGGGCGTAGTAATTGTAACCGCCGCGCCTTTCACCGAAGAAAAGAATTTTTTGGTCGTTGTGATCCACCAGGGTGGGCGCGCCATCCATGAAATAGTCATGGTCGCTGGTGCTGTCCGATAGTTGCTGCAGGCGACTGAGTTGATCCGGCGGTGTAAAGGCCCAGGCCTCACTGCCGTCGCTGTCCCTGAAAGCATGCAGGAGACCGCCGTTGGTTCCCACGAAGATGTATGTCTCCTCATCGAAGGTTTGGACCAGCGGCTCTGAATGGATCACGTCTCCCATGATCCATTCGCGGTCGGTACCGATGACACCATCGATGACGGCCTCGCGCTCCGTCGTGGTGGAAACCCCCAGAAGTGATGCGGTCAAATCGTCATTGTCGCTTGAAAAGGCGTTGCTGCCGTCGGTCAGCGCGGAGCTTTTCCCGAGATAGGTGAAAAGCTGCCGGTCGGCGTTGTCCATGAGCAGTTCACCCAGGCCACCCTTGGTGACATCCGGCCCGTCGATCTGGTTCGACCAGTACGACTGGGCGTTGTCCTTGATATTACCATCGTCATCGGTGGCCGCCGCATCGTTGGCATCGATGATCGCCCCCTCATCGTCCAGGCCGTATTTCTTGACGTTTCCCGCCCAACGACCGCTTGACTGCGGTTTGAAAAAACCCACATAGATATAGTTGCCCGCATACACCTGGTTCATGCTGCTCAGGGGAACCACCGGTGAGGTGTAAATGGCGTTGGTCTCCTGGATGCTGCTGATGATCGATTCGAAGGCATCGGTCAAACCGGAGATACTGTTGGCCACGTAGTATTCACCGCCGCCATTGGCGGCCGTGTCCTCCAACAGTTCCTGATCGGTTTGAAAACCGATGGTATAGGTGATGATGTTTTGTTTTTCGTAGGCGCTGTCTCCGGTTCCCAAACTGGGATTGCAGTCGTTCTGATACAGGTAGGCGGCCACGTCATCCAGGTAGTCGGATGCCGCCACGCCGGTGGAATCCCCGGAATTGCCATCCTTGTCATAATCACCGATGGTGTCGCCATTGATATAGGCCTTGTTGGCAAGGTAGGTGTGATTGTCGGCGGTCGGTGCGCCGTCGGTCATCAAGATGATGTAGTTCTTCTGACAGCGGTACTGCATGGGACTGGTATAGGTGTCGGAATCGGTCAGGACGTCATCGGTATAGTGCTGGTAATTGCTGTTGAACCAGCTTTGCATGCCTGCGAAATAAAGCCCGGCTTCGGCCAGGGATTCGGCCAATGGGGTGCGGCCATCGGCGGTCAGGCCTCCCACCGCGTCGATCAGCTCCTGCCGGTAGGTGTCGTTGTCGGTTATGCTGTCGATGGCTTTGATGACACGGCCGCCATTTTCATCGCTGTTGCCGTCATTGTCATTGAACCGCATCAGGCCGAAGCGGACATTTTCCGTATTTTGAATGATATTGGTGATCACCGTCTGGGCCACGGCGATTCGCGTGCTCAATGTTCCGTAGCCGGAGGCATCATAGTTGAGATAGTTGCCCAGATAGAGGTCTTTTTTCGATCCACCGCAGGTGCCGCTGCTGGTCAGTGCCGCCTTGGACGCATACCCGTTACTTTCCAGTTCTTCCTTGATGGACGTGCAGGTGACGTTGGCGATATCCGACACCAGAATCGAATAGGTGGTGCCGCGCCTGCCGTTCCAGCTCTTCTGGTAGACCGCATCGGCAACGTAGGACCCCGAGTAGACCGTGTCCCCGCTGTAATATTCCGACGGGACGTCCTTGGTGGACATACTGCCGGATGTATCGAAGATGATCAGGATATTGGGTTCGATGTCCGCGCTCTGGGTGCCATAGATTTCGGTGTCGTCGGCATGGAGGGGCAATGCCAAGGCAAGCAGGCAAACGATCAACGCCGTGGTTCGGGATAGAGGGTTCATGATCCGTTGCTCTCTGTATGGAATTTGGATGATGGTTGCTCGGGGGATGGCTGATTCACGCTCACGGCTTGTTGAATATTTTCCACGCGCCGACCTGTACCACCGTGTTGTCGGACGTCGCCGTCGAGGTGATGCTGTACCGCCGGATCTGAAAATACTTCGCGCTGTATCCGGATCCGCTAGGCGGCGAAGCCGTATGGGACATGGCGGGGATCTGGTCGCCGACATCGCCGTCGAAGACCGTGGACCCGCTGTTTTCGATGCAGCGCACCTGTATGGTGGCGACCGGATTGCCCTCGTCGTCGGTGGTCAAGGCATCGAATTCACCACTGGCCTCGGTCTCTGAAGCCGAGAGGAAACTGTTCGTCAGCCAGGTGGTGTAGTTGACCCGCGCGTCATTGATACCGGTTTCGGCATTGTAGAAGGTCGTGGTGGCCATCTGTTGGTTCCGGACGATGGCGGTCTCGTTATTGGAAATGGCGATGGCGGCGATACCGGCCAGCGTCAGGATCACCAAAACCATCAGGCTGACAATCGTGACGCTACCGTCATTGTTGCCGAGATGTTTATCGAAAAAGTGTCGGTCCATGTTTTTTCCTTTGAAAGTCCAAGACCGGTTAAACATTCCGGATTCGGACCCGCTCGGTCAGCGTGCGGGTGACATACCCCTTGCGCCCGGCGGCCTCGCGGACCGTCATGGCGATCACGACGATGGTGGGGGACGATGGATTACCGGTCAGTTCGTCATCATCTTCATCCAGGTAGGTGAAGCTCAGTTCGGTGACGTTATCCAGGAGGATTTCCGCCGTGGTGTCGTCGTTGTCTTGTTTCTGGAGAAGCTGGGTGCCGCTGAGGTAGTATTTGACGCGTTCATTGTTGCCTGCCGTGACCGCGCCGTCGTAATCCAGATCGGCAATGAAATCGACGGCGGTTCCGGTGGTTTCGACAAAACCGCCGCCGGCGCTGCCCAGGGGGTCCAGCCCGGCCAGCCGGATATCCTGAACCATCAGATCCATGGCCGCGCGAATGTCCTGCTGGGCCGTTGCGCGGGCGGTTTCAGTGGTATAGGATCGGCTCAGTCCCGAGAAGATGCCGATCACCGCCGCCAGGACGATGGCGCCCATGGCCATCCCCACCAAGAGTTCAACCAGGGTAAACCCCCGGTCGGACCATCCGATGCGCTGGTTCATAGCCCGTCTCCCGCGACGACCGAGGTGAACGATACTTTCCGGGTTCCTTGACCCACAAAAGGAAAACTGACCGTCACCGTTACCGTCCTGGCATCATTGCTGGTGTTGCCGTTGGAATCCACATATGCAGCCACCGTCCATGTGCGGGTGTAGATTCCACCGGGATCGCCGTTTTCATCAATGGGGTTGTTGGGATCGCTGGTGGTGGTCGGCAAGGTCGACGGATTCAACGTGTCCGATGAATCGGCGATATCGCCGTTCTTGATCGTTTCCATTTGTGCCTGTGCCAGCGTGGTGGCCTGAGTAAAGGTGTTGCCCGTCTTGTTGTTTCGCACGGCGGATATCTGCATGGCGGCAACCGCAAGGAGTCCGATGGAAAGAATGCTCATTCCAATCAGAACTTCGATGATACTGAAGCCCTTGGCGTCGCTGAGTGGTTTTCTTGGCAGCCGAATGATGTTCATGTTCTATTTTCCCTGATCCTTAACTCATGTTGATGCGACCCAAACGATTAATCCGGATTGTCCGTTGGTTGGTGCTGTCCGACAGAACCACGGTGCCGGTTTGCTTGCATAAGCCCTTGCCGTCAAAGTGGGTTGCGCTGTTTGAGAAGGTGATCGACCCGATGGTCACGCCGACGGGCATGCTTCTATTTCTGAGAATCGATTCGCTACCGTTGCAGGTGCCGTCACCGGCGGTTCCGCTGCCGCTGCCGTCATCCACAAACACCGTGTACCCACTGGAGACGAAAGACACGCACACATCGCAACCCTTCCGGATCGCGGCCTGCTTTGCCAATTGTAGATCACCCCTGAGGATGTTTACCGCTCCGTTGAATTGGGCGTTGTTGCGCCATCTGATCATGCTGGGGATGGCGATCGCGGAAAGAACCGCGAAGATTGCAATGGCGACCATCAATTCAAGAAGTGTAAATCCTGACCTGTTTTTTATTGGATGCATGTCCATGTCGATACCCTGGTTCCAAATAACGTTGCCGAGATTTTTCTGATTCGTAACCTATGAACGATGTTTACGATAGAATTGTGAAAAAAAATTGATGAATTGAAGAAGATTGGATGGTCAGGCGGTAATCGGGAGTTCGATGGGGATGAATCTGGGGGATGGGCCCGGTGTCGGATGCGGCCGGCTCCGGACTCGACGGTGATGGGTGGTTTTGATCAAGATCTGTCGGAAGAATTGGCGTGGGGCGGCCGGACGCCTAGAGCGTAAGCCCGACCATGAACCCCTGATACACCGCTGCCGGCATATCGCCGGGTTGACAGCAGTCGCCGATGGCGTGGACCGGAATGCCGTGGTCACCGAGTTTTGCCGTCAACGCGCGGTCGGCGACATCGCCGGCGCAGAGGATGGCAACATCGGCCGGGATCAGCCGGTCCTCCTTGCCCTTGATGTCGGCCCTGACGCCATTGGGGACGATCGCTTTGGCCCGGGCTTCGGTGAGCAGCCGTGCCCCTTTTGTGCCCAGCTGCAGCAGAAGCGGCATGCGGGTGATCATGGGCATGTCCTGACCCAGGGTCGCGCCCATTTCCACCACGGTGACGGTGTTTTCCATCTTTAACAAATACAAAGCGGTCTCCAGACCGACCAAACCACCGCCGATGATCACCACCGATTTGCCCTTGGGGGCCTCCTCGCAAAGGAGGGTTTCCACCGTTTTAACGAACCCGTTGGCACTTGCCGCAAATTCCGGAATATGCGGCTTGGCACCGGTGGCCACCACCACCGCGTCCGGCTCTTCTTCCAGTACGGCCGCCACGTCGGCGCTACGATTGAGGACGATTTCCACCCCCTGGCCGATGGCCTGGCGACGAAGAAAGGCCTTGAACGCATCGAGTTCGGTTTTACCGGGGGGCATGGCGGCGATCTTCAGGCGTCCGCCCAGATCGGCGTTTTTCTCCCATAGCACCACCCGGTGCCCCCGCCGGGCGGCAATGATCGACGCTTCCAGGCCCGCCGGCCCGCCGCCCACCACCAGAACCCGTTTAACCTTTTCCGGCTTGACCGGGCGAACGCGCAACTGCTTCTCGCGGCCCAGGCGGGGATTGACCAAGCAGCGGATCGGTCGTCCCTTCTCGATATTGCCCACGCACCCCTGGCAACAGGAGACACAAGGCCGGATGTCGTCCCAGCGGTTTTCCCGGGCCTTGACCACCCATTGGGAATCGGCCAACAGCGCCCGTCCCAGGGCAATCATGTCGGCCCGGTTTTCCTGAAGCACCCGTTCGGCAAAGTCCACATGGCGGATCTTATTGACCGTAATCACGGGGATGGAGACCGCCTGTTTGATGTTTTCCGCCAGATGGACGATGCACCCTTCCGGCATGCCCATGGTGGCCTCGGCCGGGATGAAGTCCTTGTCCCAGAGAATACTCCCGAAACCGACGGAGACGTGCAGGGCGGAAACGCCATGGGCTTCGAGCGTTTTGGCGATGGTCCGCAGGTCGGCAAATGAGTTGCCGTCAGCAGGTTCCTGGCCGTTCATGCGACAGACGATCGGATACCCGGGACCGACGGTTTGTCTGATGCGCTCGATGATATCGATGACGATTTTCAGGCGCCCTTCAAGGTTGCCGCCATAGGCGTCGTTGCGTTTGTTGGCCCATGGCGAAAGAAACTGGCCCAAGAGGTACATATGGGCGCAATGCAGGCCGATCATGTCGAATCCCGCCTCGACGGTTCGCCGCGCGGCCTGGCCGAAGGCTTCGACGATTTCCTCGATCTCGTCCATCGTCAGCGGTCTGGGGACGACATGTCCCGGTGTGGGGTGGGCCAACGGCGACGGCGCCACTGGCAGTCGGCCACCGGTCCGCTGCAGCCGCATGCTGGGTGGCGACAGGTGGCCGGCGCGTCGCCCCGCATGGGACAGTTGGAACATGGCCTTGGCCCCACCGGCCTTGATGGCCTGGCTTAACCGGGTGAGTCCGGGGATGCAGCGGTCGTCGTCCGCCGCCAGTGGGTTGTCGGTATTGTTGCCCAGCGGATAATCCACAATCCCATCTTCAACGGTCACCAGTCCGACACCGCCCCGGGCGCGCTCTGCGTAAAAATGCACCATGCGCTCGGTGACAAGGCCTTTCCAGGCGTAATGACTGGTCATCGGCGCCATGACAATTCGATTTTTAACCGCAATACCACCAATCTCGATGGGTTCGAATAACTTCAAACAAAGCCTCCCCAGAATGTCATATATAGATATTATATGATCTCATATCATACAAAAAATATGATTTCCAGAAACATCTGCCGAGGGGCCAGGCAACCGCATTTAGATTTCATCCCTGTTGTTGGTGTGATCAGAAACCCAGTGTTTAGGATCAATCAATGCCAAATGCCAAAATCCAAATGCCAATTGAAGGCTGGTATCGATTTTAGATGGCTAGAATACCGCCAATTGGCCTTTGTCATTGGACATTTGATATTATTGCGTGTCGTTACCGTGTAAAACAAGGAGCAACGACTCAAATGCGGTTACTCTGGCCGAGAGGCCGGGGGAGGGGCGGATGGGAAATGATTTCGCTGTGCAAAGATGAGAGACGGCGGCGGTCCAGGTGGACGACCGCCGCCATGCGGTATGTCGATGACGCTGCTGGCTACCGGGGACCGGAATCAGGCTTGCAGGCCATCCCGGGTATAACGGAGGTACGCGGATTTTCCCTTCTGCCGGTAGCCGCTGTCCAGTTGCAGGGACAAGAGGATCGATTCGAGGGTATCCTTGCTGGTCTGCAGGCTGGTGACAATGGCCTCCTTCAAGGTGGCGCCGGCGGCGACCATTTCCCCGATCATCAGCGTGATGCGGGTCGAAATCTCGAGGCCGTATTCTGCATGACCGCGCAGCAGGTTGATTGCGTTGATCACCTCGTCGGCCTTCTCGTCGCCGATCCCGGTTTTTTGCAGCAGCACTTCACGTTCCACCGCGTTGGGCAGGTAATCCATGAAGAGCACGTAAAACCGGTCCCGCAGGGCCGGGTCGAGAAGTTCCGTGCCGACGAACTCGTCACCTTCGTTGAGGGTCGCGAAGAAAACCACCCCATCCGCCACTTTCAGGAGCCCTAACTCGTCCATCCACACCTCGCGATCATCCGAGAGGATGGAGAAAAGCATGTTGAGGGCCTTGGGGTTCTCCGGTCGGTTGATCTCTTCCAAATGGATGACGCAGTTGGGGGTTTGCAAGGCTTGTGGAAAAAGAAACTGCTTGTAACGCGTTTCGCCGTTTTCCAGGGTATACTCGCCAAAAAGCTGGCCGGGCTCCGATAGGATGCCGACCTGGAACGTGGCCATGGGTTTCTGATGCACGGCGGCATACTGGCGCACGATGGAGGACTTCCCACATCCCTGACGACCGGCGACCAGCACGTTCAACGGATGACGCTGGGAGATGATATTGATTTTGTCCAAAATGCTCAAGGTATCGCTGTCAATGTAGAAAAAAGGATCTTCCTCGGGCACGCTCAAATCGAATCGTTTTCTGGCTGTCGTCAAGAATTCACCTCGTTGCGGCAAAAGCGGCCAACGGGCTGCCATGCGCGGTTTTTTTATCTGTTAATAAAATATGCATGCACCGGGCGTTATTGGAAGAACCGTGCTCCCTTTACCGGCAGCTACCTCCCCTTGCCGGGCAGGACTGGCCGCCCTTGGCCGAAGAGCGCCCAGTCGTGTGGGCTGTCCATCCCCGAAAGTGCAAACCGGAACTAAAATGCCCATTCAATTCCGCAGGCCTGCAGATATCTAACTGAGTAATATTCAACTTTTTAACGAGGCGTTTGTCAAGTCTTTTTTTTTACACATGAGGTTTCTTTGGTGATGTTCGGGAGGGTCCGGTGGGCTATTTAAAATGTATGCAGCTTCTTATAACAAGTTATTTATTCATCTTATTTTTGGATTTGAAGAGAACTTCCGGCATAAGTCGCGATTCTGCTGACGGCCGACGGCGGATGCGTGCAGGCCGTTGATCAAATCTTCCCTTAGGTTGAATTACACCATTGTTTATCATTTTGTTGTATTTTTATTTGAGTAATATTCTATGATTTAATAAAGCAATTGCCCGGAATTCCACTTGGTCCCGACGATGTTTGGGGACGTCCATCGGGTTGAAACAGGGGGCGCTTGCCGAGCCTCGAGCCGGTTGCCAGTATGTGATCGCGTTATGTCGTATGGCGTAAAGTGGGTGTGTTTGGGCAGAATAAAAAAGAACGCCATTTTTTATCTGACCGCTTTAAAAAAGAGCGCCAAGGCCGAAGAAAATGTTGACAACTTTCTTGAGGCGCGAAATGAATTCTACTCAATTATGTAAGTTTGTTAAGTAAACATTGGAGATATCGGGCTCAAGGATGATGGACTCGTAAAAAGTCGCATTTCCGACGGATTTGTAAAGAGCCCGAGATCAAGGCTTGCGAATCCCGAGGAATGAGGCGTACTTAGCGTACTCCGCAGTGACGAGATGAAGCGTAACGCCGATATCGGGCTTTTTACGAATCCGTCAAGGGTGACCTGATCGCTTTTCTGGACACCCTGATGGAAAGCGTCGCCAAGGGGCATCGAAAAACTCAAGGGGATCGAGAACGAGGCCGTAGCCAGACAAGCCAAAACCACCGATCTGTCGATCAAGATGCTCACTCCGTCTCGAAAAAAAAGCCAACGGTGTCGCCGTGGCTGCCGAAGAGATGGGCGCCAACATGAATTGTGTGGCGGCGGCCGCCAGCGAAGAAGCGTCGACCAACGTCGGCATGGTGGCCTCCGCCTCCGATGAGATGGCCGCGACGGTCAAGAAGATCGCTGAAAACGCTTTATAGAAACTGGGCAGCTTGTTCGGAACTTATGCAATTGGCCTGCATGGTTTTCAGCCACTCTTTTTTTTCGGACCTTCTCAGGGTGAAGGCACGCTCCAGCGGTTCAGCCACCAGCGTCAGTCCGTTTTGCAGGCGCACCGGTCCGCCGACAAAGCTGAACCGGCCGCTGCCATCGGGGCGGTAGCTGAGGCCGTTGACCACTTTGCCAAGTAGCAGTTTTTCCAGCATCACAACCAATCCCCTGGCGGGAGACCGTATGGCGGAACTTCCCTGGGATTCGACGATCTCCAGCCCCCGTTGAATGGTGCGGTCCATGATCTGCCGGACCTTCTCGGCCGATAGCACCCCTTCTGCCACGCAACGCTCGACGGATAGGGTCACGCCATTGGCAAAGGTCGCTTCACTGCCCAACAGGGGAATCATGTTGTTGTTGTGTTCACCGATCACTTGGGCGCGAACCTCAAGGACCGCATGGCCCTCCGCTTCAAGGGCCTGCCAGATAAAATGGCGGAACCTGGCCGAATCCAATTCGCCCCCGAACCCCAGGATTTTGTTTGCGTTCACCCCGGCGTCCAGAACCACTTGCATCAGGCGGTGTCCGATGGGATTGGTGACAAAGATATTCAAGGCATTTGGGCATGCGGCATGGGTGCAATTCACCACCTGTTTCAGCACCGCTTGGTTGCGGGATAGAAGCTCTTCCCGGGTGGGCGACTTGCCGATGGGCTCCAGGGTGTCCGGGTTGATGGGCGCCGGCTTACGGCCCTGACCGATGGTATGAATGAAAACATCGACCGGATGCTCGGCGGACGACGTAGCGGCAAAATCGGTGTATGTGCGAATTTCGATGGCGGTTCGGCAACCCTCGATGCGTTCGAGGAATATCCGATCGGTCAGATCCATGACATTCCCGGAGGCAGGTCCCTGGCTGTTGGCCCGCACCAGCCCGATCACTTTTTTTACGATGGGCGACTTGGCGGCCTGCAGTATGGTCTCTTTGCCGATGCCGCCACTCGCACCGGTAACGGCGACAACCTTTTTGGGCAGTAGCAGGGCCTGGGCATCGTCACAGAGCTTGTCGAGCCGTCCGAGAATGCGTTCATGCAATTCCCGGAAATTTTCCACCCCATGGGCCCGCTCAATCAATGCCGTTATATCCGCGGCAAGATCGTCGCTTAACGGCGTTTGTCTGTCGCCCAAGGCAACCACAACCGCTTGGGCAAGCTGATGCCAGCCGGTATCACCAATAATCGGCGTCATCTGCAATTCCTGGGTAATCTTTTCTTCTTGCGCGTTCAAGTAAATTAAACTGAGTAATATTCAAGTTTATAAAAAAGAACTTGTCAAGCTTTTTCAAAACCCATGTCACTTTGACGGCGTTTTCGATCCAGGCTCAAACTCTTTGAAAATACTATGAATTATTCGTTTTAATGGTATTTTAATTTTAATTGATGAGTGTTGTATGGAACACGGGATGCGGTTCGGAATGCTGGCACCGATCACGCTCTATGCGAATTGGCGCATCCGGGCATAATTTAATTTCACAATTTATTGCTTTTTTCTGAGTATAATTCTATTTTGAAGGAGGGGTTATCCGGCACGTCTGCCCAGCCTGCCGATCCGTTACGGTTTGGCTCCGCCGCTTTCAAGCCGAATTGAACTTGCCAAACCTTCAGGGTAAATAATAAGAAAGATACCAATAACCGTTCTTTTTTGGCGTAAAAGGAGTAATTGTGAGCAAAAACAACAAAAAGGAGGCGATTCTGACGGCGGCCCAGGAAATCTTCGCCGAAAAAGGACTCCGTGATGCGACCATCACGGAGATCGCCAAAAAAGCCGGCGTGGTCGACTCGATCATCTATCACTATTTCAAGAACAAGGAAGACTTGCTGTATTGGGCGCTAGCCGAACAGATGGAGTTGGCGCTCAAAGATCTTTCCTTTCACTTTGAAGGCATCATGGGGCCGGTCTCCAAGCTCGGCAAGATGGTCTGGTTCCACCTTTACATGAACGACTACAATGCGGGCAACGCGCGTATCCGCAAGAATCTCTTGTTCGAATGCCGTTCCAACAAGACGTTTCACCAGCACGAAAGCCATAAAGCGTTACAGAAATACACCCGGGTGCTGACGGATATTTTGCATCTGGGGGTGGAGGAGGGGTATTTCCGCAGTGATTTGAACCTTGTTCTGGTCCGGGACATGATTTTTGGATTTTTGGATGAGGAGTCCTTGGCCTGCCTTTCCGCCCACGAGATATCCGAGAGCCTGCCCGATTTCGACGCCATTATGGGCCTGATCCTGACCATGATCGAGGCACGGCCCGCTGATGGCACACCGCCAAGCGAAAAGACCAACAAGGCCGATCTCGTCCGCGAGGCCGCCAAGGATGTTTTTGCCGAAAAGGGATTCAACAAATCCACCACCCTGGAGATCGCCAACCGCGCCGGTGTGGCCGAGGGGACGATCTATGAGCATTTCAAGAACAAGCAGGACCTTTTGTTTGCCATCCCCAGGGAGCAATTCGCCCTCTATCGGAGGCGGATGGAGGAGGTCCACCGATCGAGCGACGCCTTGATTCAACTGCGCCAGATGATGTGGAGCCACTTCTGCATTTTTGTTTCCGACCGGCGCTTCCTGCAGGTCTATCTCAACGACGTCAAACTGAATAAAAACTTCTACACCACCGACGCCTATCCCCATTTCCTGCACTACCTGGACCCACTTTACGACATCCTCGAGCTGGGCAAACGGAAACGGCTGTTCAAACCGGACCTGGATAACCGCATCTACCGCAACCTCTTTGTCGGCGCCTTCACCCACATGTCCATCCGCTGGTTCATCATCGGCAATTCCAGTCCTCTGACGGTTATGGAGGAATTCGGTCAGGCGTGCGACCTGCTCTGCCGGGCCGTGCTGATCGATCCATGGAATTCGTGAATTTCCCAACATTGACGGATTCGTAACAAGCCCGATATCGGCGTTACGCGTATCCTTCGTCACTGCGGCGTACGCAGAAAGTACGCCTCATTCCTCAGGATTCGCAAGCCTTGATCTCGGGCTTGTTACGAATCCGTCGGAAATGCGAATTTTTACGAGTGCATCAACATTCATCCGAATACGCGCGTTTCAACGAATCCGCAGGACGATGATCGCCCGGCGTTATCCGTGACCCTGAACATCTGTCACGGTGCCAAAGCCGGGGAGGTGTCCAAACTTCTCCAGAATCTTGGTCACAACACACCCGCCGTGTTTCCGGAATATCGTCAATTTTTTTATAACAACATAATTTAATTATATTTTAATATATTCTGCCATCAGACGCGGCCTCCCTTCCGCCCCACAATCCCTAATTGGTCGTAAATATTTAATTTTATTAATATGATATCTGATTATGGATAAAAAATTAATGAATGGGCCGAATAAAATGTTGACAACTTAATAAGGGCGTGGTTGATTTTCACTCAGTAATACATCTTTTTAGTATAAATATGGATCAGGATCATCCCGACATTTTCCCTGCTATTGCACAAAACGCTTTAATTTTAGTGTTATTTGATTGTTAGGAAAACTTTATTAAAATAGATTTCCAATCAAATTAATCGGTATTTAGGTCTTTGTTGAAACCCTTCTTAAAAGGAGTGTCCCATGGCAGGCGCCAAACCCAAAAAAGAGAAAAAGCCCGACATCACCTTTTTCCATCCCGACTTGCTGGAGGTACCGGAAGACGGGTCTCCGCCCTATCTCAAGGGCTATCGTTGTAAAAAATGCGGCCAACTGGACTTCCCCAAGCTCGACCTCTGTCCCACCTGCTGGGGCAAGGAATTCGACATGGTCCCCCTGTCGCGCCGCGGAACCCTTTACAGCTACGCGGACTGCTACATCGGCCAGCCCGGCATGGAAACCCCGTATATCATCGGCTACGTGGATCTTCCCGAGGATCTGCGCATCTTTGCCATGCTCGACGGCAAGGTGGAGTCGTTTCGTTGCGACGAGGAGGTGGAATTGACCGTCGGCCCGATCCGCATGAACCAGGATGGGGTGCCCATTACCAGCTACAAATTCAAAAAGGTGAACGACTAGCCACATGCCCGAACGGACAGTCACCGTTTTCAATGACGTCAATTGAAGGAGCTTTAGGATGAAGCTGAATCGTGAAGTATTCATTGCCGGGGTCGGCGAGACCCCGTTTCGCAAGCATGAACTGGATTTCGATGCCCTGGGCCGGTGGGCCGTGACCCAGGCACTGGAAACCTCCAACATCGACCGCCCGGATGTGGTTCAAAGTGCCTACTTGGGCAACGCCACCAACGGTCTTGTCACCGGACAGACCCTTTTCAAGAATCTGGGGATGCTCTCGAAGATGCCCATCATTAACGTGGAGAGCGCCTGTTCCGCCGGGGCCATGGCCGTACACCTGGCCATCAAGGACGTGGCCTGCGGCCTGACCGAGGTGTCCATGGGCGTGGGTGCGGAAAACCATACCCTGCACCGCCAGGCCGGCACCGCCTTCACGCCGGCGATGAGTGACATCGAAACGGTGCATGGCGGGGTCATGACCGGCAAGTACTCCATGCGCGCCACTCGTTACATGCACGAACGCGGCGCCACCATCGAGGATTTCGCCATGATCACGGTCAAGAACCGTAAGCATGCCACCCATAATCCCCACGCTTGGTTCAAGGGTGAGATCTCCGTGGAGGAAGTGGTCAAATCCCGCATGGTCGCTTATCCCATGACCCTGCATCAGTGCTGCGGCATCGCCGACGGTGCCGGTGCCGTGGTGGTCTGCTCCAAGGAGATGGTCAAGAAACTGGGCATCGAGAAGCCCGTGCGCGTGGCCGGTAGCGTGGTCACCTCCGGGCCCTACCACAACCGCCCGCGGGACATCACCGGCGACGACATCACCGAGGCGACCAGCGAGCAGCTCTACGAGGAGTCGGGCATCGGTCCCGAGGAAGTCGATATTCTCGAACTGCACGACGCCTTCACCATCGCCGAGCTGCTCTACTACGAGTGCATGGGCCTGTGCAAAAAGGGTGACGGCCTGAAATTCCCTGCGCGACGGGCAGTCCACCTACGGCGGGCAGTGCGTGGTCAGTCCGCGGGGCGGCATGCTCTCCTACGGTCACCCCATCGGCGCATCCGGCGCGGCCCAGATCGCCGCCAACGTCAAGCAGCTGCGCGGCCAGTGCGACGGCTACCAGGTGGATCCGGTTCCGCGCGTGGCCATGAGTCATGTCACCGGTGGCGGTCTCTCCGGCACCGAACACGCCGCCTGCACCATGCACATGCTGGTCAGGGATTGGTAGTCGGAGCGCTTGACGCTACCGGATAATTTGATCTGGATCTTTTGATACGTGCAAGGCACGCACAAGGAGGATTCAAGTGGAAGAGGTAAAAAACAGAGTGGCCGTCGTCACCGGCGCCACGGATGAAATCGGTTCGGCGGTCTGCCGTCGCCTGGCCGGCAACGGCGCCATCGTCGTGGCCGTGGATAGCGATCGTCAGAAGGTGGATGGCCTGGTCGCCGAGCTTACCAAAATCAATCCAAAGGCCATGGGGGCCACGATCGACACGGCCAGCGAGGAACAGATCCGGTCGATGATCGCCGATGTGACCGCCAAGGCCGGGATGATCGACATCCTGGTGAACAATTTCGACCATTGCGACGCCAAAGCGCTCGACGACGTCTCCAGAGACCAGTGGCGCCTGAGCTTCGATCGGAATGTCGACCCGATTTTCTTCATGATTCGTGAGATCCTGCCCGGCATGAAGGCCCGCAAGTACGGCCGGGTGGTCAACATCGGCAGCTATCCTACATCGGCTTGCCGAACCTTTCCAGCTACGCGGCCGCCAAATCGGCCATTTTCGGACTGACCCGCTCCCTGGCCCTGGAATCGGCCAGGGACGGGGTCACGGTGAACTGCGTGGCCAAGCGACATCGCGACGGCAGGCATGACCGAGGCGGACATCGAAGCGTCTGTCAAGGCCATCCCGGTGAGGCGCATCGGCCGGCCGGAAGACGTGGCCAAGGCGGTCGGCTTCTTCGCCTCGGATCGGTCGCCCTACGTCACCGGGCAGACCTTTTTCGTCTGCGGCGGGAAAAGCATCCATTTTTCCATGTCCATTTAATCGCCAAATACCTGTCTATGAGGGAGGTCTTCCATGGGTATTGAAAACAGAGTCGCGCTGATCACCGGTTCGGCCAGTGGTATCGGCAAACGGACCGCCCGCCGGCTGGCGGAAAGCGGTGCCAAGGTGGTGATCAACGACATTCAAACCGAAAAGGTCGAAGAGACTGTCGCTGAATTGAAAAAGGACGGTTTCGACGCCATCGGCCAGGTGGCCAACATCGCCGACAAAGCCTCGGTCGACGCCATGGTCGAGAACACCGTGAACGCCTTCGGTCGGCTGGATATTCTGGTCAATAACGCCGGCATGGAGCGCGCCGGGGCCTTGCGAAAACTCACCGAAGCGGACTGGGACATCACGCTCAACGTCAACCTGAAAGGCGCCTTTCTGTGCAGCCAGGCGGCCCACAACCACATGGTGCCCAACAAACACGGCCGGATCGTCAACATCGTATCGCGCGCCTGGCTGGGGGGTGCCGGACAGGCCCCCTATACCTCAGCCAAGGCCGGACTGGTGGGCTTGTCACGGGTCCTGGCCCTGGAACTGGGCAGCAAGGGCATTACTTCCAACTGCATCGCCCCTGGGTTGATTCATACGCCCCTGTGGGATGAACTGCCGGAGAAAAACCAGAAGTTCCTGCTTTCCAAACAGCCCACGGGGCAATTGGGAAGCATCGATGACATCGCCGAGGCGGTTCTCTTCCTGGCGGACGACGACAGCGACTATTTCACCGGCCAGGTCCTCTACGTGTGCGGCGGTCGGAGTCTCTACTCCGGTTGATGGACTGCCCGGCGGCCCGGATGCCCATGCATCGCGGCCCGGGCCGCCGGGCCGCCGCTAGATGAAATTTGTTATCAAGTCGAACCCAGTCCCACTTTCCGTGGGTCACCTGCACCAGATAACGGGTGCCATGTCAAGGAGGATATCGATGGATGCCACTTCTCTATCAGGCGTCCGGGTGCTGGACTTTACCGGTACCTCGGGCCCTACGCCGCTAAACTATACGCCAATCTGGGCGCCGAGGTGATTCACCTCGAGTCGTTGGCCAAGGATCCCCTGCGCCGTATTGGTCCGTTTTATAAAAACGAACCGGGGGACGATCGCAGCCTGCAATTTCTCTACTACAACACCGGGAAGAAAGGACTCGCCCTGGATCTCTCTCGCAAGGCAGGCCAGGAGCTGTTTGTGAGGCTTTGCGAGACGGCGGACATTCTCCTTGAAAGCTTTGCCCCCGGCTACCTCGACAGCCTGGGGCTCTCCTTTGATCGGCTCAGCGCGGTCAATCCCCGACTGGTCCAGACGGCCATTACGCCTTTCGGCAGTTTCGGGCCCTATCGCGACCTGCCGGGATCGGATCTGGTCACATCGGCCATGGGTGGATTTCTTTTTTGGCCGGCATCGACAACGACAAGCCGGTGCGTGCCTGCGACAACCAAGCTTACCGCATGGCCGAGGCCTATGCCGCCGTGGGCTCCTCCATCGCGCTGCTCTTCGCCCAACGCACCGGCATCGGCCAGTTCGTGGATGTGGCCTGCATGGAATCGGTGGGCATGGCCCTGGAGAACGCCGCCCAATACTGGGACCTGGAGGGCACGAACCGCCGTGGCCGTGGCACCGAGGCCGGATCGGCCACCGTGCATCCCTGCAAGGACGCTTTATCGCCATCGTGGCCATCATGGGCAGCAACAAGGTCATGTGGGATCCCTTTGCCCAATGGATGCAGGAGGAGAACATCGAGGAGTGGGAGGCCTTCCAGGAAGATTGCTGGATCGAACCGGCCTACCGCAAGTCCAAAGCCGGCTACGAGCGTTTTTGCCGTATTTTCGAGCGTTACACCCTGCAGCAGGACAAGTTGACCCTGTACGAGAAGGGCCAGGCCCACCGTGTGGCTCTCACCCCGGTGAGCAACGGCAAGGATCTGCTTGAGAATCCGCAATTGAACTACCGAGGGTTCTGGCAGACCCTTCATCACGACAACCTGGGCGGAGACGTGACCTATCCCGGCGCACCCTACGAATTCGGCGAGATTCAATGGCGTATGGGAAGCCCGGCGCCGACCTTTGGCCAGCACACCGCCGAGATCATGCGTGAGCTGGGCTATGATCAGGACCAGATCGAAAACTTGGCAAAGGAGGGCATCATCCATGTTGGCTAATTTAAAAGGCGCCCTCAGCGGCATCGTCGTATGTGATTTTTCCTGGGTTGGTGCCGGTCCCATCGCCACCAATGTATTGGGCCAGTGCGGCGCGGAAATCATCAAGATCGAAAGCAAGAAGCGCCCGGATATCCTGCGCAAGGGCGGCCCCTTCAAGGACGGCATCGGCAAGGGACTGGAGCGCAGCGGGTATTTCGCCAACCGTAATCCCAACAAGAAGTGCATCGCCCTGAACATGAGTCGTCCCGAGGCCCGCGATGTGGCCGTACGCCTGATCCGCAAAAGCGACGTGATCATCAACAACTTCCGCGTGGGCCAGATGGAAAAGTGGAATTTGGGCTGGGAGGATGTTCGCCAAATCAACCCGCGCATCATCTATATCACCATGAGCCTCCAGGGGGTCACCGGCCCGCATAAATCCTACATGGGCTATGGCGTCAACCTCAATGCCCTGTGCGGGCTCACCGCGCAGTCGGGCATGCCCGGCGGCCGGCCCTTCGGCACCGGCACCAACTACACCGACCATGTCATGGTGCCCTCGCATACCCTCTTCGGATTGATGGCTGCCCTGATCCAACGGGAGAAAACCGGCCGGGGGCAGACCGTCGAAGTCTCCCAACTGGATTCGGCCATCGCCATGAAGCCCACCGATGCCATGGCGTTTGCGGCCAACGGCGACATCCTCACGCCATCGGGATATGGCGATCCCGATGCCGCGCCCCACGGGGTCTACACCACCCTGGGCTATCGCAAATGGATCGCCATCGCCGTTTTCACCGATCCGCAGTGGCAGGCCTTCAAGCAAGCCTGGGGCATCCGGCCTGGACCGCCGATTCCAAGTTTGCGACCCTTGAAGGACGCAAAGCCAACGAGGAAGAGCTCAACCGGCATATCGAGGCCTACACCCGGACCCGCTATGCCGAGGATTTGATGGCGCCCTTGAATCGCCTTGGGGTTTCGGCCGGGGTGGTCAACGATGCCCGCGGGGCCATCGACAACGATCATCTTCGCCAGCGCGGCTTCTGGGCCTATCTGGATCATCCCGAGGTGGGCTCGACCTTGTACAACCGTCTGCCGGTGGTCTTCTCCAAGACACCGGCGCGGATGGAGACGGCCGCCCCCCTGCTGGGGCAGCACACCCGAACGGTTTTGAATGAGATGCTGGAGTACTCGGAGACGGAGATCGACCGCATGATCGAGGCGGAAATTCTGATTTAACCCGCTTTTCAACGCATTAAAGGAGACAATAATGGATTTTGCCATTTCCGAAGAATACATGATGCTCAAGGAATCGATGCGCGAGTTCGTCAAGCGTGAGATGCTGCCCCTGGAGCGCGAATTTCTCGAACGCGACATGAGCCTGTGGACCGTGCCGGGACCGATGCTGCCCAAGGAGCAGACCGCGCGGCTGAAGAAGATCACCAAGGAGCTGGGCTTTTGGGGCATCGAGGTGGGCGAGGAGTTCGGCGGCCAGGGGCTGGGCATGCTGGCCAAGACCCTGGTCATGGAGGAGCTCAGCCGTTCGTTCATCGGGTTTTCGCCCCACGGCTTCATGCTGCCGCCGGACGCGCCCAACCTGTATTACCTGCACAGTTGCTGCCATGGCAGCCAGCGCGAAAAGTACTTCCAGCCCTATGTGGAGGACCAGCTCGACTCGGCCATGGCCGCCACCGAACCGGGGGCCGGCTCGGAC
>NZ_BBCC01000109.1 GCF_001311845.1 Desulfosarcina cetonica JCM 12296
CGGCGCGCTCTTGACCTTCGTCCTGGCGGCCGGCGCCGTGGCCGAGTCCAAGCTGCTGGGCGGCCAGGCCGTCATCGTCATTTCCGATGATGTCGAAAGCGCCTTTACCTATGGCCAGAACTGGCCCTTGGGATCGGCCCTGGCCATGGTTCTGATCCTGGTGATCGCCACCCTGATCGTCATGACCCTGATGAAAGTCGATCTGGACGCGGTGATGGGGAAGGGGAGGTAGCCGATGAAGCCTTCACGTCCGTCCGGGGCGCTCTTCTACCTATACGGCATCGGGATTCTGCTGTTTCTTTATCTGCCGATCGTCGCCGTGGGTTTCGCCTCGGTCTCCAAGGCGCGCTACCTGCGGTTTCCCATCCATAAATACGCCACCGGCTGGTACGTCAGCGCCCTTGAGAGCGACACGGTGGCCGGGTTGGTCGCAACCTCCCTGACCATCGCCGGGATTGTGACCATTGTCTCGGTGGTGATCGGTTTCTTCGGCGCCCTGGCCTTTGCCCGTTATCAGTGGCGCTTTCGCAGGATTTACCAGAAGCTGATCCTGCTGCCGATTTTTTCCCCCAGACCGTCCTGGGGCTGGCCCTGCTCATGTGGTTCAACGCCCTTGGCATCATTCCCAGCTGGCACACGGCGATCGTGGCCCATCTGGTGTGGATCACGCCCATCGTCACCCTGATCATCGCCATTCGTGCCTACGGATTCGACCCGTCCCTGGAGGATGCCGCCCGCGACATGGGCTGCAACACCTGGCAGATCATGAGGGAAGTGACCGTGCCCCTGTTGATGCCGGCGGTCAATTCCGCCGGCCTGTTCGCCTTTTTGCTCAGTTGGGGCAATTTCCCGCTCTCCCTGTTCACCACCGGTGCGGATTCCACCCTGCCGGAATGGCTGTACGCCAAGATGGTGTCCGGCTATTCGCCGCTGGTGCCCACCCTGGGCGTTCTTTCCGTGGCGGCGTCGGCCTGGTGATCGTGGTCGCCCTTTTGGTGCGATCGCTTTTACCGGTGTTGAAAAATCTGTCCACGCAACGCCAAACGTCTCATTCTGTTAACCCCTAAAGGAGTCGATTTACATGCTTACCCCCATAAAAAACCGGACCGTCATTGTCACCGGCGCCTCCAAGGGCATCGGCAAGGGGATTGCCACGGTTTTCGCCGAACAGGGCGCCCATATCATGGTCGTCGCCCGGGGCGAAGCCGAGGCGGCCGGCGCTGTTGCCGAGATCAAGGCCGCCGGTGGCACCGCCGCCTACACCTTGTGTGATGTGTGTGATGAAGCCCAGGTGGACGCCATGGTGGCCAAAACCGCCGAAACCTTCGGTGGGGTCGATATCCTGTGTGCCAATGCGGGGATTTTTCCGCAGAAGAAAATCATCGAGATGTCCGGCGCGGATTGGGACGCGGTGCTGCAGACCAATCTCAAGAGCACGTTCCTCTGCGTGAAGGCCTGCATCCCCTATTTCGAGAAAAAGGGACGCGGACGGGTGATCGTGACCTCCTCCATCACCGGACCGGTGACGGCCTATCCGGGGTGGGCCCACTATGGGGCCTCCAAGGCCGGCCAGCTCGGCTTCCTGAAAACCGCCGCCATGGAACTGGCCCGCTACAATACGACGATCAACGCGGTCATGCCGGGCAATATCATTACCGAGGGGCTTGCCGGATTGGGGCAGGATTATCTGGATACCATGGCCGCGTCGATTCCCCTCAAGCGGCTGGGCGATGTGAAGGATATCGGTTATGCGGCGCTGTTTTTCGCATCCGACGAAGCGGCCTACATTACCGGGCAGTCGATCATCGTCGATGGTGGACAGATTCTGCCGGAATCCCTTGAAGCGATTGAAAGCATATGATTTAAACCGCAGACCATGGCCAACAAGAAAACATTACGCCAGAACGAGATCGTCACGCTCCTGCGCGAGTCACCTTCCATCCGGGTCAACGAGCTTGCCGGCACCTTGAACGTGACCACCGAGACCATCCGGCGCGATTTGGATGAATTGACCGATAAAGGGTTGCTCGAGCGCACCTATGGCGGGGCGATCCTGCGCATGGAGCGCGAACCGGGGGTCAATGTGCGCCACCAGCTCCTGCTTCGCGAACGGGAGGCTATTGCCCGCCAGACGGTCAAGGAGATAAAGGGGGCCACGCACCTGATGATCGGCTCCGGTGCCACCACCGTGCACATCGCCCGTTACATCGCCGCCGAGATGGCCAATCTCACGGTGATCGTGCACTCTTTCGGCGTGGCCATCGAGCTTGTCCACAATCCCACGATCCGGGTGCTGATGGCACCGGGCATGTACAGCGCCACCGAAGGCGCCAATCATGGCGAGCATACGCTTCGGTTCCTGGAAAAGTTCTGGGTCGATTTTGCCATTGTCAGCGCCAGCGGCTTGAGTCTCGAAGGCCCCTGTGACGCACTGATCGATGCCGGCGAGGTTTACGCAACCATGATCTCGCGGGCGGTCCAGACGGTGCTCGCCGCGGACCAGTCGAAGTTCAACCTCAAATTTCCATCGCGTTTCGCCCATTGGGGGGAAATAGACCTGCTGATTGCGGACGCCCGGCCCACCGATCGGCTTGCCACGGCACTCGAACGCCATGGGGTGAACCTGCGCATTGCTCCCCCACGGCAGTTTTGATGCCATGGGCTGAGGTGTTTGCCGTAAAACCTTTACGCTCGGTCCATGGCTTGGCCCGCTTTCACGTTCACCTCTTCTTCGAAACGCTTGGCCAGCCGTTCGTACCGCTCGGCCTCCGCCGTTCGTTCGCGTTTCCGGCAGCCCTGGGCGTAGATACCGCATTTGGTTTTTAACATGGCAATGGCCGCCCTTCGTTGCCCCTCGGACAGACAGCCGGAATCCAGCAGCCCGTTGATCGAGCGGATGCGGTACTTGTCCAGCTCGGGCATGCGCGAGAGTTGGTCGGCATGGCCACCATGTTTGACGATCAGCGGCCGGTCGATGAGATCGATGGGATATTTCCAGGCGATGCGCAGCCACAGATCGTAGTCCTCACAGGCGGGCAGGGCCGGGTCGAACAGGCCGACCTCGTCCAGCAGGGACCGCCGCAGCATCACCGCCGACGGGCTCACCAGACACAGGGCCAGGCTGCGCTCAAAAATCATGCCGCCCGACTTGCGATGCCGCTTGCCCGGATTGACGCGCACGCCGTTTCGAATCCAGATTTCCTCGGTCTGGCAGATTCGGCTGAAAGGGTGGTCGTTGAAAAAGGCCACCTGGGCAGCGACTTTACCCGGCAGCCAGGCGTCGTCCGAATCCAAAAAGGCGATCAGATCGCCGCCGGCGGCACGGATACCGGCGTTACGGGCCGCGCTGACCCCCTGGTTGGCCTGGCGGATGATCCGGATGCGGGACCCATAGGCCGCCAGACGATGGGGCGTGTCATCGGTGGACCCGTCATCGACCACGATCAGCTCCAATGCGGGATCGTCCTGGCCGAGAACCGAGTCGATGGCATGATTGACCGTCCAGCCCCGGTTGTAGGTGGGCAGAACGACACTGACCCGTGGTGAATGGCGATTCTTCATTTTCCAACCCTATACCGCCCCCGGGGATGACACGCAAGTTCCGTCTGTTCATGGGTGATCGACAGCGGCTTCGGTTCGGTTTGACAGCTGCGGCCTTTTGCCCTAATCTTGATTTGTTGTCATTTCGCAACCCTCGCCTGACGGAAGACCCCCGTTCCCATCGTCTTTTTTCTCTGAACCGATGATGACAAAGGAGTCGTTGATGGGCCAGATCAAGAAGATTCTCGTTGCTTGGCCGCCACCGAATACTGCCGTGGCATATTCGACTATACGGTGACCCTGGCTACGGCCCTGGATGCCGATATCCTCGTGGCCAGTATCATCAATTCCAGGGACATCGATGCCGTGCGCCAGATGGCCGATATGGGCTATCAGATCGATGCCGATCGCTACGTTGCCGATATCAGGGCTACCCGCGAGCAGGAGATCGAGGCGGTGCTGCGCCGAACGGACTTTCCCCCGGATCGGATCCGGGTTGTCATCCATACGGGCAAGCCCATCGACGAACTTCTCCGGGTCATCAAGCAGGAATCGGTGGACATGCTTGTGATGGGCACCAAGGGACGGACCGACATCGAGCACATCTTGATGGGGTCGGTGGCCGATAAGATGTTTCGCAAAAGCCCGGTGACGATCGTCTCCTACCGGGATGCCCATCAGGCCCAACGAATTCAAAAGCGGCTGGATTTGTGACCGCAGCTTGATCAGCGCCATGGTGTGTCGCGTTCTTCACCGGTAACGCGCCTGCCCGAGCCGGTGCCGCCCATTGCGACGGATATTCTCAGGGGTTGGCGCCGCCGACCTCCGGTTCCGTTCGGGGATCCAGGGCGGTCGCCACGGGCGATGTGCTTCTCATGGGCACGAAGGCCACCTGTTCTTCCACCGGGACAATATCGATGATTTCCCGCTTGCGCAAATAGACCGTGAGGATGGCCAGGCTGGCGTTGATGACGCTCCAATAGGCAAAGAGGCCAAGGGGCGTGCCCAGCCAGGTCATTACCCAGGAGACCAGGATGGGGCTTGCGCTGGCTCCCGTGCTGTAGGCGAACAACAGGGCCGCGCTGACGGCCACGGCATCCCGGCCGCCAAAGATATCGTGGGCCCGGGCCACCGACACCGGATACACGCCGAAGCCCATGGCACCGAAAAGTCCCATCTGGAGCAGCATCCCGCCAAAGGAAGATGTCCCGCTAAAAAACATGACGGCACTGATGCCGGCGATGGCCGCGGAGATGACCACCAGAACGATGGTCCGGTCGAAGCGGTCCGACAGGGAGCCCACCGCCCATTGGGCCGCTAAACCGGCAAAGACGGTGATGGTCATGATCCATGACAACTGGTGCAGGGACAGGCCGATTTTTGTGCACAGGATCGGCGTCATCGCATAAAACGCACTGTTGGTCAGACCGGCCGACACGCAGCCCAACATACCCAAGGGGGCTTTGCGGAAGATCTTGCCGAAATGGTAGGGCTGGGTTTCGGGCAACTGGGGATGGACGCCCTCGGTGGCCGAGACCGGCACAAGGCACAGGGAATAAAAAATACCGGCGATGATGAACAGGCTATTGGACTGGATGTCGCCGATGTTGAGCATCAACTGGCCGATGCCGGTGCCCAGGTACGTCAGGGTCATGTAGATGGAAAACACCCGGCCGCGGAAGGCCCGTTCGGTGCACTCGTTAAGCCAGCTTTCAATGACCATGAAAAGGCCGAAGGACGTGATTCCGCTGGAAAACCGCAACAGCCCCCACGACCAGGCGGAAAGATAGAGCCCATGCAGCAAGGCCGCAGCCGTGGTCATGGCCGCGAAGACGGTAAAGGCGCGGATGTGCCCCACGTGCTGGATCAGGCGATGGCACACGAGGGAACCGCACAGAAGACCCAGAAAATAACCGGACAGGACCATGCCGGCGGTGGTCGTCGAGAACGCCGCCATGGCCATGCGGGTGCTCAGCAGGGTGCCGAGAAGCCCATTGGCGGTAAGAAAAATGAAGGTGGCGCCAAATAACGCGCCGAATGCGCCCCACATGCCAGGCATGAGCGTCCCGATTCCATCCGCTGTTTAATCACCGCCGATCACCGGCCTGCCGGAAACCGGATATTGACGTTCCATGGCGTTGTGCCGTTGAACCGGCCGGGGACATAGCATGATTTGCATTCCGTGAGAAGATGAATATCGTGTGAAGCATCGAAGCAATGTTTCTCTCGATCCGAAAGGAGTTCTCCATGAACGACATGAATGCCTGCAAACCAAAGATTGTCATGGATCTCGAATCCCTCAACGCCTCCAACGCCCAGGGCTGTTCGGCCTGCGGTCGAAAGTTCAACCTGGGCGATACCGCCGTGCTGGCCTGCGGCGCGTGGGGCAGCGGCCCACGGTACATTCACGAAAATGAAGCCGTCCAGGACAAGCGAACCGCCCAGTACTTCGAGCGGTCCTATTATGCGGCGCTGAAGGCCGACGCATGACGCCTGCCGATCGGATCGTCATTGTCGCGGGCCGTGCGTGAAAACATCTGCCGCACGGCCTGCCGGATTGCCGCCGGTGGTGGCGGGGCCGATCCTTTCGACGTTCCTATCTAACGATATTCCAATACCCCGGTTGTTTGACGGCTTCCACCCGGGTTTCCGGTATCCAGGTTTTTTCAGCGAAATCCTGGCTATAGCGCCAATGGTCGCCCATCCACTCTTTTTTTACGCCATAGTCCCAATGACCGGGCTCGGTCCGCATTTCGGTGACCGGCGGAACCCACACATACTGAACCTCCGGTGACGCCGGCGGCTTTTCCGGCGGCGCTGGAGTGACGACGATAATCGGTTGCAGCTCCTTGACCACCGTCGTTTGGGAGGCGGGATAGCGGTAGCGGTAGTCGGGCAGGGGAGGGATCTTCCGGTGGTGATGATGCGCATCCCGCTCGATCGGCAACCGTACCGGCAGGTTGAGGCGTCTGCGCATCTCTTCATTCCTGGCCCTTGCAGTGGATGCCTTCTCGCCGATGTCATTCCTGCGGTCCGGGCGGCCCTCGGCCGCGGCCAGACCGATCGGCCCGAGGAGAAGAATCACCATGAGAAGAATCATGCGGCGTTTCATGGGCGTCCTCCTTTGTCCGTTCGTTTTTCCTGCATTTAAAAGTGATGGACTCGTAAAAAGTCGTATTTCCGACGGATTCGTAAAAAGCCCGAGATCAAGGCTTGCGGGTCCTGAGAATACCGCTATCGCGGGTGCCGAAGGCAGCGTACTTGGCGTACGCCGCAATGACGAAGGATACGCGTAACGCCGATATCGGGATTTTTACGAATCCGTCAAAAGTAGTGCGTCTGCCCAAGCCCGATATCTACCCATTGGGATAAAAGTCCCTTGCGGTCAAGCCTATTTTTCAGATCCCGGGGAGGGCGGTGTACCGGCTCGTCCCCCAGACGAAACGTCCCCCAGTGGGCGATCATCAGCCGTTTGGCCTTGAGTTCGGCAAAGGCCTGGACGGTTTCGGCCGGGTCCATGTGACTGCCTGCCATGAACCAGCGAGGCGCATAGGCCCCCATGTTGAAAATGGCCAGGTCGATGGCGTAATCGGCGGCGAATTGTTCGAAACCGTCAAAATAGGCCGTATCACCGGCAACGTAGATCACCGGGCCCCCGGCGGTGCGGATCAAATAGCCGCCCCACAGGGAGCGGTTGGGCCCCACCAAGGGACTTCGCATGGTCCAGTGATTGGCGGGAAGCAGGGTGATTTCCCGCCCGCCGTCGTGGTAGACGTCGAACCAGTCCAGCGGCGTATGCCGGCGGAGTCCGGCGGTTTTTAACTCACGCGCGTACCCCAGCGGGCTGATGACGTGGGTACCGGATCCAGGACGGCCAGTGAGGCGGTGTCAAGATGATCATAATGACCGTGGGTGATGAGGACATGGTCCGGCCGCGGCATCTCGTCCAGACTGAAGGCCAGCGGAGAAAAATCCTTGATGAACCACAAGATATCGCCAAACACGGGATCGACGAGCAGGATACGGTCCAGATCCTTGATCAAAAGGGTGGCGTGGCGCACCAGGGTGACCGATACGCCCCGATGGGCCTTGACCGGCTCCCAGTCGATGTGGACGGGTGAATACGGTTGCTCGTCCAGTTCATCGCCATAGGCATTGGTATGAAGCAGTTTCCAGGAAAGCACCTGCCAGAATCGTCCGTGGCGTGCCGTGCCCATGGGATTGATGAACCGATGCCGGCCATGGTGGAGCCGACGGGCGGCGATTTCCCGCAGATGGCGGCCGTTTAGGGGGCGGTAGCCGTTGAATCGGCGGTTAGGGCAAGGCAATGTAGACATAACCGCCACTGCCGTAGCCGAGTGGCTGAAAGACATGGTGGTAATCGGATGAAAGCCCGTTGAAGAACGTTTCGAAGTCCACCTGGTAAGGTTTTTGCTCATCGATGTCCACATCCAGCATGGTGACCCGATCGGTCGCCCGATCATAGGCGCCGACGGGTGAGATGTGTGGGATGTTCAGGGCCGGCACCAGGCAGCCCTGATCGAAGTGGGCGATGATCAACCCGCGACCGTGGCGATCGAATTCGATCAATCGTTCCCGCAGCCGGGCGCGCAAGGGGGATTGCGGCGAACGCGTTTTGGGCGTCGGGACGATGTCGACCCCTTTGACCGTGAGATTGTAGGCGGCGAGACTGTCCTTGACGACCTGGCCCAACAGTGGCAGCGGCAGACCCCGCTGGCCGTGATATCCCCGGGGCTCATGCGTTCCTTCCAGTGGCCGGTGGTGATCCGCTCGAGAATTTCGATCTGGGTGATGGGCCGGACCCCGTTGGATGTCAACGCGCGGATGGCATTGACGCATGACACCACACTGGCCACCGAGCACGAGGAGGCATGGAACTGCTTGACGTAGTGCTTCCAGATCGCCTGTTTAAGGGGATTCCACCACGGGCTGACGGTCTGGTCGACATAGCGAACATGCCCCTTTCGAAAGGCGCCGCTGGCCGTCAAACGGTGAAATCCGTAACGGGCATAAAGGTATGGTCGAACCAGTTTTCGCAACAGATCCATCTTCTTCTCCAGGAGCGGAATCCGCATAAAACGATTCATCGCATTCAGAATTTCCAAAATATGCGCATCAATCGCATGAGTTCAAGTATTTTGCCATATCGGCGATGGGTACCTGTCGACGTGTCAATCATCTAACGCCCCGGCAGTTTCGAATGTCAACCGATTGTCACTAAAAACGCCCGTTTTTCGGTCAAGAACACGGGAAAACGCCCACCGTCGGTTTTCTGGAAGCCTTGGTGTCTGAAATCGCGGCATGGTATTGAAGTTGCTATTATGTTATAAAAACAACCAACCCTTCTTAAAATTTAGGGAGTGCAGTTATGACGTATCAATGGCTATCCCGGTGGACCGTCATTGCATCGTGCCTGTTGATCTTGCTGCCGTTTTCCGGCTATGCCGTGGAATCACCTTTCCCCCACTATGCCGAGATCACGACCAATGTTGCTTTTTGGACCGATATCTACACCCGGTATCCCACCACCCAGGCCGTGGTGCACGACGATCTCCGGCTGGACCGCATCTATGATGTGATTGCGCTGGAACCGTATCAGGCCCCCGGTGCGCGTGAGGTCAACCGTGCGCGCATCAAGGCGGCTCGGCAAAAGGTCGTGGCGATTTTGGAACAACTGGCCGCCGACCCGGATGTCAAGGATGCCGAGTGTCAGCGGGTTGCCGCGTTGTTCGGCGCCCATGTCGAAGCGCGTGACTTCGACCAGGCCAAACACCGGGTCCACTGTCAGGTCGGCCAGCGGGACCGGTTCCGGGGCGGCCTGGTTCGTTCCGGTGCCTACATCGACCAGGTGCGCGAAATCATCCGGTCCTACGGGCTGCCAGAGGATTTGGCCTACCTGCCGCATGTGGAATCCTCGTTTGACATCAATGTGACCAGCAAGGCCGGAGCGGCGGGCATGTGGCAATTTACACGTTCCACCGGGCGGCTTTTCATGACCGTGAATAATATTGTGGATGAACGTCGCGATCCCATCGCTTCAACCCATGCGGCGGCTAAATTGCTCAAGCGGAATTATGAACGGCTGGGCAGCTGGCCATTGGCCATCACCGCCTATAACCACGGTACCGCCGGCATGGAACGGGCCAAGGCCATGCATGGCAGCTATCCCGCCGTCTTTGCCAACTACCGGGGGCGTGCCTTCAAATTCGCGTCGCGAAATTTTTACGCCGAGTTTCTCGCCGCCCGGCAGGTGGCGGCCGATCCTGCCAAGTACTTCGGCGTGTTGACACTGGATACACCGCAGCCCATGCGATTCGTGCGCCTCGGCGGTTATGCGGCCTTCAGCGATTTGTGCCGCCATTTAAACCTTTCCCGACACCTGGTCAAAGAGATCAATCCAGCCCTGATGCATTCGGTGTTAAGCGGTCGGAAATATGTTCCCAAGGGATATGTCCTGAATCTGCCCGACCGTGAACGTTTCGCGAGCAGCCAGCACCTGGCCGCCAATCTCGCGAAGCTGTACAAACCGGCCCAACCGGCCAGCCGCTTCTACACGGTCAAGGCCGGGGATACGGCTAGCAAGATCGCCCGCCAACACCGGGTAACGGTGGCGGACCTGATCCGGGCCAACCGTCTGGACCGGCGGGCCACGGTGTATATCCGTCAGCGGCTGCGTATCCCCCAGGCCCGCGCCACCGTATCGGCGAATCCCAGCCAATCCTCTCCGGATGCGTGATTAGAGCGGCTTGACTCAAATGGGCAATGCCTTTATGATACGTTCCATTGGCAGTTTTTTGGAAAATCCGGTATCTGCATTCACCGCGTATTCATAGCATTTGATGGATCGGGTGAATGATCAACCTGCACAAGCCGACAGGCAATACGCCCATGAACGATCGCTTTCCCCTTCCGGCAAGATTGGCCGCCGTTTTCGTTTACAGTCGCCCGGCATTGGTTTTTGGTGGTATGCTCTGCGCCTTGGCGGTGATGTGGAACCGTGATCCCGTGGTCTATACCGTCGGCGTCTCCCTTCTGATCATTTCGATGATCTTCGATCTGGTGGACGGATGGTTCGCGGCCCGCTTCCGGCCCAATGCCCCCCTGGCGCCGTTGGCTGACCGGCTCATGGACAAGCTGGTCTATTCGATCATTTTCCCGGTTATTGCCGTTGGCATGATGTGGCGGCTTTTGGTGTCAGAGACCGATCCCAGCCATGGCGAGCTGCTCAATGGCATTTTCGTTCTGCTGCTGTGTGTGACGGTGTTGGTCCGTGACAGCTTTGCCGCTTTCATGCGGGGGTTCGCCATTCGGCAGGGCGTCGAACCCGAAAACAGCGAGTACAACCGCATGCGCACCATTGTGGCCGCACCGGTCAGCGCGCTGCTTTACGCCTATGCCTTCTATATTCCCGAAGGCCGGAATCCTGGATTTACTTCCGTATTTCCTACCTGGGGAATGTCAGCCTGCGGATTCTGCTTTTCGTGGAGATTCTCTTTTTCATCATCAACCTCGGATCCATCGCAGGCTATTGCCGCAAGTACGGTACGGCTTGCCTGGACGAACTCTGTTTTGGCGACCAGGCGTTGCGACGCCGGATCCTGGCCGTTTTCCCCAATGCGCTGACGGTGATGAACGCCCTCATGGGGCTTTTGGCGGTTTTTTTCGCCTATCAGGGAGGCATCCGCGAATCCTACCTGATGATGATCGGTGCGGCCACCTTCGACAAGCTCGATGGTGCCCTGGCCCGTCGGCTTGGGCTGACCGACCCCCTGCCCGATGCCCTGCCCAAGAAAAAATCAACCTCGGCAGTATCATGGACGATTTGGCCGATGCGATCAGCTTCTGCATTGTGCCGGCCTGGATCTTCTACATCGTTCTCGGTCGGTACGGCGCGGAGCACTTCGATTCTCTCCCCATTGGCTGGATTGCCGTTTTCTACGCCTTCATGGGAATGTGCCGGCTGGTTTACTTTACCCTCGACAAGACACCGATTCCCGGCTTTTTCAAAGGCCTGCCAACGCCGGCGGCCGCTATGCTGGTGCTTTCGCCGTTAGTGATCTTTGATCATGCCCTGGCTCTCTCATCCCAGCGAATCGCTTTCTGGGGATTTTTTGCCACGGGCATCATGGTGTTTACCGGACTGATCATGAATTTTTACCCGGTGCGCTACATCCATCTGGGACGTACCATGAGCCGTCATCCCTGGTTCGGTCGTGCGAATTTACTGCTGCTCACCGTGAGCATCTTCACCCCGGTGTTCGGCCAGATCTGCCTCGGCTACATGGTGCTCTACCTGCTGTCCCCCCTTTTCACCTGGCGCATCCATCCCGATGATGCCGCCCGGGAGAATCGCTGTAAACAGCCGGTTTGAGGGTGTGCGAGGAAGGCTTCGGCGCTGGGTTTTGCTTGACAGAACCGGCCCCTAGCCCGTATAGGCGTTTGCCGGAGTCAGACGGGTGGGCGCCTTTTGGGATGCTCGGCCGGTCTTGAACGGATCCCAGTAACCCATATTAAACACACGTGGAGCACAGCCATGGAACTTTGTCCCTGCGGAAGCGAAAAAGCATATACCGATTGTTGTCAGCCGCTGATCACGGGTGAGCGTGTGGCCGAGACAGCGAGGCGTTAATGCGTTCCCGCTATACGGCCCATGCCAAGAAAGCGTTTGACTACATCTTCAATACCACCTATCCGGGCAGCCGTCAGGAGGACGATCGCAAAAGTACCGCCGCCTGGTCCAGGAAACTGGATTGGCAACGCCTGGAGATCCGCAAGGTGGAGGCCGGCGGAACCGATGATACGACCGGTACGGTCGAGTTCCTTGCGCGTTATCGCAAGGATGGAAAGGCCTTCGATCATCACGAGCTGGCTGAATTCGTAAAAGAAGAGGACCGCTGGTATTTCAAGGACGGTCAGCCCCCGGCACCGGTGCAGGTGATTCGTCAAGGCGCCAAAATCGGCCGGAACGATCCCTGCCCCTGCGGCAGCGGCAAAAAGTACAAAAAGTGCTGTGGGGCTTGATGGTTGGTGGAAGGAGATAGCCCCTGTTGATCGATCTCTTACGCTCGCGGCGGAGTATCCGCAAATTCACGGAGAAGGCCGTTGAGGCCGACATTGTTGATCAGTTGATGGAAGCGGTGTTGCGGTCCCCTTCATCGCGGGGATTCAACCCCTGGGAGTTCGTTGTGGTCGACGCGTCCCAGACGATCCAGCGTTTGTCCAAGGCCAAGGCTCACGGGGCGACCTTTCTGGCCAAGGCCCCGCTGGCCGTGGCCATCTGCGCCGATCCGGCAAAATCCGACGTGTGGGTGGAAGATGCGGCCATCGCGGCCATTATCCTTCATCTGGCGGCCACCGACCTGGGGCTGGGAAGTTGTTGGATTCAGTTGCGCAAACGGGAATACGACGCCGGCAGAACCGCCAGTGAATATGCGGCCGAGGTCTTGGGCCTGCCTGCCGGCTTGACGGTTCCCGTGATCATGGCCATCGGCTACCCGGCCCAGTCATCGCCTCCCCACCCCCGCGAATCCCTCCAGATGGACAAGGTCAGCTTCAACCGTTACGGCACCAAACGATAAGCCACGGCTGGCGACAGCCTGTATCCGGTTTGTCGCCAGCTCGTGAAACGGTCCTCGTCCCCTATTTGTCTATGGGGCCGACCCAAAGGCGCCGGTGAAAAATCATGGATGGCCTTTTTGCCCGCTTCGGTCAGATGGCGGGTGCCGGTGCCCACAAAGGTATCCCGGTCGAGATGGGGCGTTTCGGCTACCCAGGCGTTGTCCTTCCAGGTAAACCAGGCGTTGCGATCCTGATCAAAGACGTGTACCGGCCGGTTGAACCATTTGGCCAGTTCCACGCCCCATCCCGTGCCGCCCTTAACGGTGTTGTCCGGCTGGATCCACCCCACGGCAAGCACATGGTAGCCATGGTTGACCATGTGAAAGAGGGTCTGGATCACTTTGCGGATCTTGTTGGCATGGGCGAATTTGCGTCCCATGCGGGCCGAGACGATCTCCATGCTCACGTTGCCTTTTTCCAATGTTTCCGTATCGAGCACGCGAAGGCCGCGGGTGCGCTCGATGGTGGTATGCCCCTCGAATGAAAAATTGACCTCTTGAAGGCCCCATTGTTCGGCCAAGCGGCCGAACTCCGCTTCGCTGCCCTTGTGGCCGCCACTGTAGAGGGTGATGTGGGAACGATCTGCCATTTGTTTCTCCTTACGTCATCATAGAATATCGAATGCTTTTAAATCCGGTCCCGCGGGTGGCGTGTTGGCCGACCCAAAAAACAGCGCACCCCGTCGTTTGCCGGCGGGGTGCGCTGGGTATAATAGGGCCGGATTCGGGGAATGCAACCCCTGCGACCGGTTTATTTGCTGTTTAACCGAATTCTAATCCGGATGTCGGTACATCCAAAAAAAGTCATGCCCGGCGAGGGAACGGGCGCGCCGCCGCGATGCCTGCGCGTTTGCCGGTGGCATGCATTCCCTATGGCCGTTTGCGGCGGTCCAGGTATTCCAGAAGATCCGCCATGGCCTGGGTGGCGTCTTTTTGGGAAAGGGCCCGACGGATGTCCACGGCCTTGTTCAGCTCATCCTTGCCGAGCAGCAGCTCTTCTTTGCGGGTGCCGCTCTGACGGATGTCAATGGCCGGGAAAACGCGGTGCTCGGCGCAATCGCGGCTTAAAACCAGATCCATGTTGCCGGTTCCCTTGAATTCCTGGTAGATGATATCATCCATGCGGCTGCCGGTTTCCACCAGGATGGTGGCGATGATGGTCAGTGAACCGCCGTCCTCGATGTTCCGGGCCGCTCCGAAGATTTTACGCGGGACCTCCATGGCATTGGCACCCAGGCCGCCCGACAGTCCGGCCGTAGCTTTCTGTTTCGGCGTTGAAGGCCCGTGCCATGCGGGTCAGGGAGTCGATGAACACCACCGTGTCCCGGCCGGTTTCCGCACAGCGCATGGCCGTATGCACGGCCAGGCGAGTCATGCGCATGTGCTGGGCAATGCTCTGGTCGGAGGAGGAGTAGAGTACGTGGGCGTTTTTCAGGCCGCGCTTGAAGTCGGTGACCTCCTCGGGCCGTTCGTTGACCAGCAGCACGAAAACATCCATCTCCGGATGGTTGGTGGTCACCGCATTGGCCATGTGGCGGAGCAGGGTGGTCTTCCCCGACTTGGGCGGCGAGATGATCAGCCCCCGCTGTCCCCGGCCGATGGGAACGATCAGATCGAGGGCCTGCCCCGTCAGATCCTTGGGCCCCTGGCTCATGCGCAGGCGCTGGTCGGGATTGATGCTGGTCATGGTGTGCATGGTCTCGGTCCGGCCGTACTGGGTCGGCGTGAGGCCGTTGACCCGCTCGATACCGGCCAGCTTGAGATTCTGGTTGCCCGGATTGCCCGGCTCACCCTGGCCCTCGATAAAGGTCCCCTCCCGTAGCGCATACTTGTTGATGATAAAGGCCGGCACAAACGTATCCGTCGGTCCGGCCTGATAGTTGTTGTCGATGCTGCGTAAAAAGCCGAATCCCTTGTCCAGGATTTCCAGGTGTCCGCAGACCGGCTTCAAAGGTGCATTTCCGGTTCTTGTTGGTTTCATATTCCTAACGGCGAACCTCCTTCAGTCCCGGCGCTTGCTGATAAAAAGCGAGGCTTTTCGGTAAATTGACGATATTGATCGTGTTATGGGCAAAGGTGAATTCCATTGACGCAACTGTCCTTTTTCTACTGTGAAGATTGACCCCTGACGGTGACCGAAAACGCAAAACCGCGTACATGGACGGTCTTGAAAGGATTTCCCTGACGCTAGTTGTCAAACCGGTGGGAAATTCGCTAATATAACGCTGGCGATGAACGGATGTTGGTAATCGCGGCTGCGCAGCAATTATAATAAAGCAGGCCGCCGTATCTGACAACCGCTAAGGACGACAGCCGATAAAATATACCCCATTTGAAAAAACAGGATAGGTGCATGGTGGTTACCCTTCACTTCGATCCGTTCAACAACCGATTGTGCCGGGATGTGCGTAATGCATTGGCCGTGGGCTTCATCGATGCGCTCAACCAGCGTGTGTTCGCCCCGGTACGGCGAACGGTTGATGGTTTGCTTGAACAATCACTGCCGGCATACGTCGCCGATTATATCCGGCACCGATGGGAAGCTTACAACGGCATTTTCACCGACGTTACCGACCGCGATCTCAAGGATCCGCTCGACATCGCCTTTTGCATCTGGGACCGACACCTGTTTTTCGAGACCCATGAATTTTTGGAACCGTATTGGATGCGGGCCGTCGGTGAAGAGAAGGAATTGCTCCAGGCCTTGATCCGCGCGGCGGGGACCTACGTGCACCTTGAGCAGGGGAATCTGAAAAGTGCCGGCCGCATCGCGCTCAAGGCCATTCAAGGCCTTCAGCCGCACCGTGCACGGTTGGCCGTCCATACCGACCCCGATTTGTTGTTGGACAAGCTCCGACGGTTGGACCCACTGCCGCCGAAGTTGTCGTCTCACTGACGAATAGAGACGGTTTGACTTTTTTTTAAAGATCCGGCCCATTATCGTTGTCCTGGCTGCGGCACGCCGAACTTCCTTTCCCGCAACCCGACCTCGACCCCTGTTGTCATCACCGCCAGGAACACGTTGGCCAGCCACATGTTTTGGTCAGGGGGAGAAAAATGCTTTTTCGCCGCGACATGCGCATCACCAAACGAATCGTTCTGGCTTTCGCTTCCTTGATGGTTCTTTACGCCATTCACGGCATTTACGCCTATCTGTTTCTGCAGAGATTGTCGGGCCTGGTCAGAACCATTCATGATCATCCCTGGTGGTTTCCAACGCCGCCTTGCAGGCAAACACCATGATCCTCGATATCCACTGCCAGATGAAGGACGTGGTGTTGTTCAAGAATCCGGATACCGTTGCGCTGACCGCCGCCCGGGTGGAAAAACGCGAACAGGCGGTGATCGCGCAGCTCGATATCGTCAAGGCAAACATCCTTGGGGATGAGGGGCGCCGGATCGTTTCCCAGACGATCGAGCTGTTCAAGGCCTGGGCGCCCGTTCGGGCCCGCATCCTCGATCTTGCCCAAAACGGACAGTTCGCCGCCGCCATGGCGCTGACCCACTCAGAGAGCGAAGACCGCGTATCCCGGCTGACGTCGCAAATGGATGTGCTGCGCCAATACGCCAGAAACAAGGCCACCGGTTTTTTAGCCCAAAGCGAACACCTTTATACGCACTTGTTGACAACGAACTTTGTCATGCTGCTCGGTTGGTTCATCCTTTCCGCCCTGATCGCCTTTGTAACGGTCGGCAAAGCCCGGGCTATCGAGAACGGACTGGCCGAGGAGAAGGAAAAATTGGCCGTTACCCTGAAATCCATCGGTGATGGTGTCATTGCCACCGATGCCGCCGGAAAGGTGGTGATGCTGAACCGAATGGCGGAGCAGATGACCGGCTGGACGGAAGGGGATGCTTGCGGACAGCCCGTCGACCATGTTTTTGCCATCATCAATGAACATACCCGAAAGCCTTGTGAGAACCCGGTCAACAAGGTGCTCGCTTCCGGCGGGATCTGCGGCCTGGCCAATCATACGGTTCTGGTTTCGCGAAACGGTTCCGAACGCATGATTGCCGATTCCGGTGCACCCATCAAGGGTAAGGACGAAACGGTCATCGGCGTCGTGCTGGTTTTCCGGGATCAGACCCAAGAAGCCCGCTTTCGGCGGCAGATCATCGACAGCGAGCAGATGTACCGATTTCTTTCCGACAATACCGTGGATGTGATCTGGACCATGGATTTCGAGCTGGTTTTTACCTATGCCAACCCGGCCATCACCCGACTGACCGGGTATGCTGTCGATGAATGGATCGGCAGCCGCCTGCCGGACCATTGTGACGAGGCCAATTTTGCCATGATGGCCCAGATCGTTGCCGATGAAATGGTCAAGGGGCCGCAAAGCGAAGGCATCGACTTTGAGGCCGAGATGCTGAAAAAAACGGCGATCCCTTTCCGGTGGAGATTCGGGGAAGGGTCATCTACGACGAGGACGGCCAGCCGTTGCGCCTGCAGGGCGTCACCCGGGATATCACCAAACGCAAACAGGCCGAGCAACGCCAGCGATACCAGAACCTGTTGCTGCGCGACATGGGCCGGCTGGCCAGAATCGGTGCCTGGGAATTCGATCCGCTCAGCGGCAAGGGCATCCTGACCGAAGAGGCGGCCCGGATTTATGACCTTGACCCCGCGGCTTGCGACACCAATATGAATCACAGTTTGAGTTTTTATCCCGGTGCCTCCCGCGACCGCATGGAACAGGCTCTCAAAATCGCCGTTGAACGGGGGACCCCCTATGATCTGGAAGCGGAGATCGTCAGTTCGACGGGCGCCCACAAATGGGTGCGGAGCATTGGTCAGCCGCTGCTGGAAAATGGAAAAGTCGTGCATATTCGCGGGGCTTTGCAGGATATCACCGAGCGCAAGCGCTTCGAGCAGCGCATCGAACACCTGAACCGGGTCTTGCGGGCCATTCGCGATTTGAACCAACTGGTCGTCAAACAACTGGCGCCAGACCAACTGATCCATGAGGGGTGCCGTCTGCTCGTCGATCATCGCGGTTATACATCGGCGATGATCATTCTGACCGATGGGCACGAGCAGCCGACCGTCTGGGCCGGGGCCGGCGGCGGTGCGGCCTTTCCCGCGATTTCGGCCATGCTCGAGAGGGGTGAATTGCCGCCCTGTTGCCTTAAGGCCCGATCCCGCATGCAGGTGCTGGCCGTCCAGGAACGTAAGCAAACCTGTGATGGCTGCCCGGCGGAAGCCGACCATGGGAATATGCACTCGCTGACGGCACCCTTGGCCCTTGACGATGTCCTTTACGGCTACCTGGTGGTCGCCTTGAGCCAGGAGTTGAATCTTGACGAGGAGGAGCGCGGCCTGCTGACCGAAATTGCAGGCGATATCGCCTATGCCTTGAAAGTGTATCAACTGGATGAAGACCGTAAATCGTCCGAGCAGAAGCGCAGGCTCTTGGAGGACCAGCTGCTGCAGTCCCAAAAAATGGAATCGGTCGGCCGTCTGGCCGGTGGGGTGGCTCACGATTACAACAACATGCTCAGCGTGATTATCGGCTATACCGAACTGGCCCTGGACCGCGTGGAGCGTCAGGACCCACTTTATACCGACCTCAACGAAATTCTGGCCGCGGCCAAGCGATCGGCGGATATTACCCGGCAATTGCTGGCCTTTGCCCGTCGACAGACCATCGCTCCCAGGGTTCTCAATCTGAACAACACCGTTGAACAAATGCTCAAGATGCTGCGCCGCTTGATTGGTGAGGATATTGAGCTGGCCTGGTTTCCGGCGGCTGATCTATGGCCTATCAAACTCGATCCGGCACAGGTGGATCAAATCCTGGCCAACTTGTGCGTCAACGCCCGGGATGCCATTTCAGGTGTCGGTAAGGTGACCATCGAGACCCAGAACCGTTGTTTCGATGCCGACTATTGTACCGGGCACGCCGACTGCAAACCCGGTGATTTCGTCATGTTGGCGGTCAGCGACAATGGCGCTGGCATCCAACCGGAAATTCTGGATAAGGTCTTTGAACCGTTTTTCACCACCAAGGGCCTGGGCAAGGGGACCGGCCTCGGTCTGGCGACGGTGTACGGAATCGTCAAGCAGAACAACGGCTTTGTGGATGTTTACACCGAGCCCGGGAAAGGGACGGTCATCAAAATCAACCTTCCCCGCCATCGAGCGTCCCGGCCGTCGCGAGCGACAAACCCATCCTGGACATTCCCCCCGGTCAGGGGGAGACGATCCTGCTGGTTGAAGATGATGCCGCGATCCTCAATCTTGGCCGCAAGATGCTCGAGACCACGGGGTACCATGTGCTGGCCGCCTTGACACCCAAGGAAGCCCTGGCACTGGCCGACCTTCACGCCGGTCGGATCGATCTTTTGATGACCGATGTGATCATGCCCGAAATGAACGGCCGTGAATTGTCCGAAAAGGTCGCGGCGCGCTGCCCTGACATTGGCATCGTGTACATGTCCGGCTACACGGCCAATCTGATCGCCCACCGCGGCGTGCTCGAGGAGGGGGTCAGTTTCATTCAAAAACCGTTTTCGCGCAAGGAGCTTGCTGTCAAGGTTCGGTCTGTGCTGGACGGCAAGGCGGCGGTCGCGCGCTGAGCGATTGGATTGTAAAACTTTTGTCAACCGGATCGATCAACTTGTATCCGTTCGACCGATCCCTTAAAGATGCATCCGTGCAATCCTGACGGATGTGTAAATCGCCGCGTTGGGTTGCGCCAACGGATGATCTGTCTCGAAAGGATAGTCATGGGCCGGTCACTGGTATCCGCGCTGCGTGGCGTGGTGTCGATTCTCCTGTATGCAATCAATACGGTTGTCACTTGTCTGCCGCTGTTTGCCGTGGCGCTGATCCGGCTGCTGCTGCCGGTCAAGCCGGTCCAAACCCTATGCCGCCGGCTATTGACACGCATCGCCAGCGGTTGGATTGCCGTCAACAACCTCAACCAGCGGTTGCTTTGCGATATCCGCTGGGATGTCCAGGGCCTCGACAACCTGGATGCGAAAGGCTGGTACATGGTGGTGGCCAATCATCAATCCTGGGTGGATATCCTGGTCCTCCAGAATCTTTTCCATCGCCGCATTCCGTTTCTTAAATTTTTCCTGAAAAAGGAATTGTTTTGGTTCCCGCTGTTGGGACAGGCATGGTGGGCGCTGGATTTTCCGTTCATGAAACGGTACTCGCGCAAGTTTTTGCGCAAACATCCCCACCTGATCGGAAAAGACCTGGAAATCACGCGCAGGGCCTGCGAGAAATTCAGGAGTATCCCCGTTTCGGTGATGAATTTCGTCGAAGGCACCCGCTTCACCCATGAAAAACATGCTCACCAGCGGTCGCCGTATACACACCTCCTGCGCACCAAGGCGGGCGGTCTGGCGTTTGCCATGGCGGCCATGGGGGACAAATTCCAGCACGTGGTGGACGTGACCATCGCCTATCCCCAGGGGATGGCCAGTTTCTGGGATTTTGTTTGCGGTCGGATCAAGGAGATCAAGGTGCGGGTCAAAACCCTGCCGGTGGGCAGTGAAATGATGGGCGACTATCTTCAGGACCCGCAGTTCAAGCGTGACTTTCAGAAGTGGCTCAATCGGTTGTGGGCGGAAAAAGATTTGGAAATGTCCCGCCTGCTGGCGGTGGGAGGCGCCCCTTGATCCGGATGGGCGCCCAGGGCAATCGCATTTGGAACCTATTTTACAAAATGATGGTCGCAGGCAAGGCCAGCTCCTACAACAAAACGACGATAAATATTGACATCACAGGAAATTGTAGGAGCGGGCCTTGCCCGCGAAAATAGAAA
>NZ_BBCC01000110.1 GCF_001311845.1 Desulfosarcina cetonica JCM 12296
CGCTCCGCCATGCAGATCCTTCTGGACTATGGCTACCCGGGAAACGTCCGTGAACTGGAGAACATCCTGGAACACGCCCTGATCATCTGCCGCGACGCGACCATCGAACCCGACCACCTGCCCGGCTATGTCAATCGTCGTCCGGAGCTGCCTCGGGGAAAAATTCTCCCTGTCTCCGACACAACGGCAATGGACCATCCGGAGCGCCACCGGATCATCGCCGTCTTGGAGAAAACCGGCGGTCATCGCGGCAGGGCCGCCGCGGCGCTGGGCATGGAGCGCACCACCTTGTGGCGTAAGATGAAAAAGTACCAGATCCGATGGTGACTGGGGTCACAACCGTTATGTGATTTGCATCACTGCAAAAGAAAACGCAATCAGGTGATGGTGAAATCATCCCAAGGTGGCATTCTTCCCTTCGCGCCTGTACCGCTCGACGCTGTAAAAAAACAACCGCACCCATTTCCCATTGGCACCGCCAGGCGATCCGGTGGGGAAGAATGAACCGATCTTGATTTCCAATCAAACCAAATCCAAAGGAGATGGAAAAAATGGCAGACAAAAAGCAAACCGCCGAAGAAAACTATCCCCTCGACCCGGTCATTGTCATCGATATGTCCGCACGACCGGCGCATACGAACTTCTCACGCCACCTGACATTCGAAGATCACGCCGGGCGACGCAAGCGGCTCAAGGTGGCGTTCAAGAAAACCGGTTCGCTGCGCTGGGAAAGCGACGCCTTTCCCGAGGGCATCGACGCTCTGAAATCGCTGACGGATACGGGAAACCGCAGCTACTGGGACCGGATGTTTCTCGAAAACCGGGGCGGCCGGACCACCCTGCCCATCGACAGGCTGCGAATCGTCATGCGCTACCAGAATCCGCCGGGGCTTTCCCCATCCCACCTGAACCATGCCGAGATTCCCGTGGTGGACTATTCGGTCGGGATGTCCCTGCTCGCCGGCCGCGACGAGATTTGCCTGGACGAATTCGCCCGGCGGTCGCGCTATGCCTGGGCCGGAATCGAAGAAACGGACCCAGCGGTGATCCGCATGCTGGCGGCGGACCTGGGAAAAAGCGGCAGTGACGGCCGCGGTCAGGATCCATATGGTCAAAATCCCAAGTATGGCGGTGCCATCAGCCTGTTGTGCAGTGAATTCGTATCCTGGTACTACTATGAACTGAACATCAAGGTAAACGGCAAGAGTCTACGCGACATCACCGGAACCCAACAGCTCCACGATCTGTTCAAGGCCGAGAAAACCCTCTATCGCTATAACAGCGGCACCCGCCTGCAGGCCTTTGTCCATGCCGAGACCAACCAGGAATACACGCCCAAACCCGGCGACTACCTGGAACGGCGCGGACCGGACGGCGCCGAACACTCCATGATCATATACCGTTGGCTGCCGGGCGATCCCGGTGCGTCCAACACCCACGACCGCTACAACCGGGCCATTGTCTTCAACGGGCCCTGGCCCGTGACCCTGCGCCTGGTCAGAATTCACGAAGACGAGAAAAACGACAACAAGGATTTCTGGCTGGGCAAAATTGATTGAGCCGATGTAACAACGCCCTTCGAAGGGGGGCGACATGCACGATTTTTCGTAACGATTCTCCTGAAGGGGCTATCGTTCTCGAAGCGTACCCGTGCTGCCATCCAGACATGTCGTCTATCCGCCGGAGAGGTAAGGTTACCGGATTACTGAATGCCGTACTTTTTTAACTTGCTTTGCAGGGTGGTCGGCTTCATCCCCAGGATTTCAGCGGCTCCGCCTTTTCCGTATATTTTCCCGCCGGTCAGGGTCAACGCTTTCTTTAAATGGATGGTGACCATTTGATCGAAACTGGAAAGCCGAGAATCACGTTCCTGTCGGCTTTCTGAATCCATGCAGAAACTGTCGGCAGAAGCCCCTCCGGTGATGACATGTTTGGCTTCGATCAATCCTCCCTGACTGAGAATGGAAGCGCGCTCGAGGGTATTTTGCAGTTGCCTGACATTGCCCGGCCAATCGGCCTGCAAAAGGATCTCGATGCTTTCCGGCGACATCGCCAGGTCGTTGCGACCGGTCCTGGCTTTGATCTGCCGAACAAAATGCTCCGCCAGCAGCAACACGTCATTTCCCCGTTCCCTGAGCTGGCAGCGTGATCGGAAATACGTTCAGCCGGTAGTACAGGTCTTCGCGAAAACGTTTTTCCCTTACCGCGGTGCGAAGATCCACGTGGGTGGCGGCGATCACCCTGACATCCACATCAAGGGTGGCTTCGCCACCAATCCGTTCCATCTTGCTTTCCTGTAGCGCGCGCAACAATTTGGGTTGTATTTCAAGGGGCAGGTCTCCGATTTCATCCAGAAAAAGCGTGCCACCGTCGGCCAGTTCAAAACGGCCCTTTCTTAATGAAACGGCACCGGTAAAGGAGCCTTTTTCATGACCGAAAAGCTCACTTTCCGCCACGCCGGCCGAGATTGCCGAGCAATTCACCGCGATGAACGGTGCGCTGACTCTGGCCGAGAGGTTATGAATGGCCTTGGCCACGACCTCCTTGCCGGTGCCCGTTTCCCCCTGGATCAAAACCGGGGTGTCCGATGCGGCCACCAGGGAAATGGTGTCTTTGATCCGGTTCCAATTTTCCGAATGGCCAACCAACGTATTGAGCACCTTTGAGGTGTTGCCCAGCAAGAGGTTGCGTTCCTTGGTGACGGCCAGGTGTTCCTTTCTCAAGGTTTCCTTATCGTCCGCCTGAGCGATGGACAGCGAAATCAATTTGGAAAGCGTTTTGACCAGCTGAACGTTTTGGGGGGTGAACTTGTTGCACGAATGATGGTCGAGGGTCAAAACGCCCTGCAGTTTATCGTCCAGATAAAGCGGGGCAACCAGGCAGGAATGATCCTCCGGGAAATCGATAACTTCGGCGTACGTGTCAAGGTGGGGCTGGTTCTCGGGGAAAAGATGGGGGTGTTTTCGTTGGACGATGGCGGCAATGTCCTTGCGGTCGGTCAATGAAAACGAAAAGTTGTCGAGATCCCGGGTTACGGCTGGCCCTGCGGCTTTTCGAACCTTTAACCGGCCACTGTCTTCCTCGTAGCTTAAGACAACGGCCAACTCATACTCAATTAATTCCCGTATCGCTTTTAGCACGATATCCATGGTTTTTTCAGGCGTAAGGGACGAGATGGAAGGGTTCATGGGGCTCCCCAAATGGTGCGCATCGTATGATTACTGAATATCGGTGCAATACCGATATATCGGTGTATACTTAACCGATATTTCGTTAACACACAAGCCATAATCATTATGGTTCTTAAAATAACTTTCCAAAACAACAGGATAGTTCTTTTTGTGATGTTTGGCATCTCATATGCTTTATCGTAGGCAATTGCATTCACAATTCTTAACCATCAACCAAAGGAGTGAAAAAATGCAGGAATCCAAAATCAATATGCCGCTTTTGGGTGACACCTTTCCCGAAATTTCCGCCAGTACGTCTCACGGCCCAATGAATCTGCCGGGAGATCTAAAAGGACAGTGGTTTGTCTTGTTCAGCCATCCCGCAGACTTCACGCCGGTTTGCACCACTGAGTTCGTGGCTTTTCAAAAACGGATAAAGGCGTTTGAGCAGATGGGCGTCAAACTGATCGGGATGTCGGTTGACCAAGTGTTCAGCCATATCAAGTGGGTGGAGTGGATCAAGGAAAAGCTGGATGTGGAGATCACCTTTCCGATTGTGGCTGCCAATGACGCGATTGCAAACAAACTCGGCATGCTGCACCCGGGAAAAGGCTCCAACACGGTTCGAGCGGTATTCGTTGTTGATCCGGAAAGCAAAGTCCGTCTGGTGCTTTACTATCCCCAGGAGATTGGACGCAACATGGATGAAATCGTCCGGGCCACCAAAGCCCTGATGGCCTCCGATGCGAACGGCGTCGCCATCCCTGCCGGATGGCCGGAAAACGAATTGATCGGAAACAAAGTGATTGTTCCGCCGCCGCAAAGTCAGGAAGAGGCAAAAAACGTCCGGATCAATATGAATGTTACGACTGGTGGTTCTGTTACCGCGATCTGAAATAACCTCAAAGCGCTTTTGCGCACCGAGGCCGGATGTAACCCCATCACCCTGCAACGTCGCTTATTCAACAAAATCGCTGTATGTAGACCGATATGCCTTAGTAATAAACATATGGTGCTTGAAGCGTTAAGCGCGGTGCAGGGTGATTCGGCCATCCATGGAGCTCGGATCGAATCGCCTGCCGGCCGATCGATTCGCCATTTCAAACATGGTAGACATCGTTGCTTTTTCAGGAAGCCGCTTCACCCCCCCCTCGTCAACATATCCCACAAGACAATGACCGATTCCCTCGTAATCGGGTTCCCCTGTGACCATCATCACACCACCGCAGTGCGTCGAGTCACAGCGCATCTTCTCATTATCTGTTCATATTGAGCTCATCCCGGGAAGCACTGATATCGCCTTGAGGCGGCCAGCCATGGCAGAATGGCCGCCGATTCTCCCCCACAATCCGTCAATTCCATCGAGGAGGTCCATCATGAAAAAAAGCATCTACTGTTCCATAGTCGTTTGTTTGGCCCTTGCCTTTCTCGCCGTCCCCCTGGCCACATCGGCATTGGCCGGAGAACCGGCCTTGAAGATGGTGGGCAATGGCACCATCAAGTCCGCGCTGCTCGTGGATGGCAGCAAGATCCCCCTTTCCGGTCGCACGAGCATCTACCTCGAAGCCACCGAAAAAGAACTTGCCGAAGGCATCCTGAGCATCAAGGGGCTCAATCTCGCATTTTTTCAGGTCCCCCAAGCCGCATTGACCTATGACAAAATTGCCGACGACCGCACGGGTGCCCTGGGTTTCGCCCTGGATCCCGGCAAGGTCCCCAATACGTGCGTTACAATATGAAAACCGGTATGTTGGAAGGGGAACTCGAAGGTACATGGACGCCGATTACATGGCTGATTACGTAGATGTGCCCGAAAAGGGTGAAGATTACCTGGAAACGCCCAAGCAGGCCGCCAAGATCGCATTCCGGATGCAGTTGAGCGCGCCGTTGACGCTCAGCGCCACCAAGGAGGACGTCGTTTCGCAAAAGGGGTCGATCGGATTTGAGCTGGTCGCCGCCGAGGAGTTCCGCAGTGACGCCAAGGCCTTTGAACTGGCCATGGAGTTGACCCCCATCGGTATCGACACCTCCATCCTTTGGTACTATGAAATCGCCAAACGCATCAAAATCCAGCCGGTCCGTATCGGCCGCATCCGGTATGTCTATCCGAGAGGCTTATCCTTCAGCTACACCGGCGCGGGGCTGAATTTCGGCATGCCGCAGGTGATCGAACAATGGCAGAAAGCCGATGTCGTGGTTTCGGTCAACGACTGGATGACCGTCTGGAATTCCTCCTACTGGATTTTTGACGAAACCGAGGCGACGGCGTTGAAGGCACAGGTCAACGTGGAAGATGCGGTCGAGATATTCTTCGTCTATGACTTCTCTCCCGAGTCCATGTGGGGCGGCGGCGGCACCTGGGGCCTGGGTTCCGCCAACTCGAAAATCATCACCAGCGACGGCAACGCCCGGGGCGGGATCGATTTCACCCATTTGGCCCATGAACTGGGTCATGCCATCGGTTTGCCCCATCCAAACGGAAGTCCTGGCGTGAGTACCGGCACCCTCATGTGCCCCAGCGGCTGGATGAACGACAACCCCCAAATCAACAGCCAGGAGAACAAGGAAAACGTCTCCAACCCGCTCTTCACTTTTGCCTTCAAGCGCATTACCGCCGGCCCGGACTGCACCGACAGCGCGGACTGCGGTCCCTGTTTCTGAAACCCGATGGAGCGTCAACCGCTCCCTTTTGTCAAGTAGGAATGAAAACCGGCGATCCGCGTCCCATGCATCCGGGACAGGCTCGCCGGTTCTCTTGGTCTTTCGGTGAAATGGCTCACTCGTTGATTAAAAACGCGTGCGCCTCCTCCGGGCTTTCGAAGATATGCGGGGCCAAGCCGCGGTTCTCCATCTCCTCCCCGATCTTGATGCGCAAAAAGGCACTCGTGGTATAACGGCTGACCCGCGTGTAGTATGTCTCCATCAAATATTTTTGCGCGGCCGTGAACTCGTCGATCAAATCCGGATCCATCCTGAATTGATCGTAATTGGCCACTGCGTAGACCTTCTTGCCCAACGGTTTGACGACCCGTTCAATGGCATTGAGAATGGCGTCCACGTCTTTCTTTTCCTTGACGGTATACCCCGCCAGGTTGATGAGCATGATATTCGCCTCCGGGTTGTAAACAATCCGATCCTCGTGGGGAATCGTAAGCAGATCCTCCTTCAGCGACATGCGATTGGGCTTAAAGATGCGTTCATCCATAAATGCCAGCGGCTGGCGAATCTTCGGTCTGAAATCCATCATGTCCAGGATGTCCTTCTGCAAGTCGACACCGGGTGCAATTTCGATCAGCTCCAGACCGTCGGGGATCAGTTGGAAAACGCAGCGTTCGGTGACGTACAAAATCGTACGGCGGGATTTGGCACTGTAGGGCCCGCTGAAGGTGATGTGCTGCACCTTGTCGACGAACTTGCGGAAGCGGCCCTCTTTCTTGATGATCAGTTTGCCGTCGCCGACTTGGTAATCGACCCCGCCGGCGGTAAACGTCCCCATGAAAACGACTTTTTTGGAATTCTGACTGATGTTGATGAACCCGCCGCGCCGGCCAGACGCGCCCCAAAACGGCTTACATTGACGTTGCCCTGGGCATCGGCCTCGGCCATGCCCAGGAAAGCGACGTCCACCCCGCCGCCATTATAGAAATCGAACTGGTAGGGTTGATCGATCACCGCCGCGGCATTGATCGCCGCCCCGAAATTGATCCCGCCCATGGGAAGGCCGCCGATGACACCGGGTTCGGCGGTCAAGGTCATGAAATCGAGAATCTTTTCCTCGTTGGCCACACTGGCGACCCCTTCCGGGACACCGATCCCCAAGTTGACCACGCTATTGGGCTTCAGTTCAAAAGCCGCCCGTCGGGCGATGATCTTGCGGGCGTTAAGCGCCATGGAAGGAATGCTTCCGGTGGGAATCTGAATCTCGCCACTGAAGGCCGGATTGTACTGCTCGCCAAAGGTCTGCCAATGGTTTTCAGGGCAGGCCACGACCACACAATCCACGAGGATGCCGGGTATCTTGACCTGGCGTGAATTGAGGGTCCCGGCCTGGGCCACGCGCTCCACCTGGACGATCACCAGGCCGCCGGAGTTCTTTGCGGCCATGGCAATGGAAAGCGATTCAAGGGTCAAGGCCTCTTTTTCCATGGTGATGTTGCCATCCGTGTCCGCCGTGGTGCCGCGAATCACGGCCACATTGATCGGGATCGCGTCGAAAAACAGATACTCTTCACCGGCAATCTCCATCAATTTGACAATCGGTTCGGTGGTCCGCGCGTTCAACATTCCGCCGCCGTTGCGCGGGTCCACGAAGGTCCCCAGACCGACCTGCGAAAAGAGCCCCGCCTTGCCCGAGGCGACATTGCGGTACATATGCTGATGATTCCCTGGGGCAGGTTATAGGCCACCACCTCGTTCTCAACCGCCAACCGCTGAATTCCCGGCGCCAACCCCCAATGCCCGCCGATGATCCGTCGTAAAAGCCCCTTGTGGGCCAGATGATTCAGTCCCTTGGGAGAGTCATTCGCCGGACCGGTGGCCACGGCGAACATCAGGGTCAGGTCACGCGGATGGCGGGTTTGCAGGTAGTACGTTTCGAGCGCCGCGGCGACCTCTTCGGCAACACCGATAGCGCCGAATCCGCCAAAAACAACGGTATCCCCGTTTTGGATGACCCGGACGGCATCCTCCGCCGATACGACCTTACTGCGTTTGGCCGCATAGGGTTGATGCTGCTTTAAAAAAGAGATCAGATTGTTGGGGTCGGCCAACGAGCATTCGGTAACCATGGTTGACTCCTTTTACTCCAAACCACATGAAGCGATTGATGTTAGAGGCTGTTTGAAACGTTCAATTTTTCAAGCAGCCTCTTAAAGGGTCCGGCGATGCGGACAGCACGGAACCCGTTGCATACTTATTTCAGTTTACCCACCAGCGCACTGGCGATCGTGTTCTTCTGGATCTCTTTGGTGCCTTCGTAAATCTCGCAAATCTTGGCATCCCGGGCGAAACGCTCCACATCGTATTCGGCCATGTAGCCGTACCCGCCGAGCAGTTGGATGGCCTCGTCGCACACCTCCACGGCCGTGCGGCCGGCAACCATTTTGGCCATTGAGGTAAGCTTGGGATCGAGGCGGCCCTGGTCGAAATTCCAGGCCGCCTTGTAGGTCAGAAGGCGCGCCTGCTCGATCTTGGTGGCCATATCGGCCAATTTATGCTGCGTGATCTGGAACTGGGCGATCTTGCGGCCGAACTGTTCCCGGTCTTTCACATACGCCAGGGCACGGTCGAAGGCCCCCTGGGCGGTCCCCAGCCCCTGGGCGGCGATCAGGATGCGGCTTTCGTCAAAAATTCCAGTACCTGGTAGAATCCGCGACCCTCCTTGCCGATGAGGTTGTCCAGGGGTACGCGCACGTCCTTGAAAATCACCTCGGCCGTATCCATCATGCGGATGCCCATCTTATGCCCCACGCTCTGGGTCGAGACACCGGGACGATCGGCCTCCACCAGAATCAGGCTCAGGCCCCGATGGGAGGGGCTGGCGTCTGGATCGGTCTGGCACAGGACACTGTAAAAACCGGCCAGGGGACCGCCATTGGTGATGAAGACCTTGGCGCCGTTGATGACCCACTCGTCGCCATCCTTGACCGCCGTGGTGGCCATGGTGGTGATGTCCGATCCGTGGTCCGGTTCGGTGAAGGCACCGCAGGAAAGCACTTCTCCCTCGGCAACCTTGGGGAGCCAGGTCGCCTTCTGGCTCTCGCTACCGAAATGCAGCACGATCTCCGAGGCGAAGCCGGCCAGCAGCAGGCAGGCGCCCACCGAGGAATCCCCGCGGCACAGCTCTTCGGCCACCAGGATGTTTTCCATCACCCCAAAACCCTGTCCGGAGTAGGCTTCGGGAAAATGGATGCCGATGAATCCCAGCTCGGCGGCCTTTTTCCAGATGTCCACCGGATAGTCGTGTTTTTCATCCAGTGACTGGATCAACTCCTTGTCAAATTCACCTTTCACAAAATCCCTGACGGCCTTCTGGATCTCTTTTTGCTGCTTGCTCAGTTCGAATTCCATGTGTGCCTCCTGTAAATGATGAATGGGACCGTTTTGGGCGGCCCCAATAAGATGAAGAGGGAAATAGCAATGCTTATGCCAATGTCTTGAATTTATATATAACCACTTGTTATAAGATGACTTTATGATTTTCAGGAATCAGCGTGGCGTCGTAGGGCCAAAAAAGGCATGAGTGCCAAATACGGCACAAATATTGTTCCATGCAGAGGACAACTACTTGCAAATAAAATAAATCATTAAAAGTGTCATTATCGGCACTTTTAATGCCAGAAACCACATCTACCGATCGGTAAGTCCCAGCCGCTTCAATTTTCGAAAAACGTGCGTCGGGGAAGCCCAAGGCTGGCGGCCGCTTTCTCGCGATGCCAATGGTGTCGCTCCAACGCCTTGCGGAAGAGCGATTTTTCGTAGGCCTCGATAGCGGCCTGGTATCCTTGCCAGGTTTCTTCTACTTCGTCGACCGGTTGGGCCGCTTGGGTGCGGGCGGGCGAGCGGGGATCGAGAAAATCCAGCTGGCCGAGGGTCACGTAGCGATGAAGCACATTCTGCAACTCGCGGATATTTCCCGGCCAGTGGTAATTGAGCAGCGCATCCAGGGTATGCCCGGAAATGCGGGGCGGGTGCTTGCTGTCGTTTTCCTGTTTGAGGAAATGGTCGATCAGCAGGGGGAGGTCCTCCTTACGTTCCCGTAGCGGCGGCAGTTGAATGGGAATGATGTGAATGCGGTAGAAGAAATCCTCTCGGATCTGTCCCTCGCTGACCATCTGGCTAAGGTTACGATTGGTGGCCGCCACGATGCGGATATCCGGTTTGTGCACCGCACTGCTGCCCAGGGGGGTGTACCCGCCGCCCTCGATGGCGCGCAGCAGCTTGACCTGCATGCTCTGGTTGATTTCGCCCAGCTCATCCAGAAAAAGGGTGCCATGATCGGCCGTATCCAGGTATCCGGCTTTGGTTTGCGCGGCACCGGAGAAGGCGCCTTTGCGGTAGCCGAAAAACTCGCTCTCGAAAAGGTTCTCCGGGATTGCACCGCAGTTGACCGGTACGAAGGCGCCACTGCTGCGATCACTCAAGTCGTGGATCGCCCGGGCCACCAGCTCCTTGCCGGTACCGGATTCGCCGTAGATGATCACATTGGCGTCTGCCGCCGCGGCGTTCAGGATCAATTGATAGACCTTCTGCATGGCGGGGCTTTTACCGACAATATCGCCGAACTGATAGCGATCGCGCATGGTCGAGCGCAGGCGCAGGTTCTCACTCACCAGGGCCTGCTCGGAGCGTTTCTGGTCGGTGAAGTCGGTAATGAAGCCTTCCAGGGCCAGAAGTTTGGATTCCGGGGAAAAGACCCCGATGCCTTTTTCCCAGACCCATTTCTCCTCACCGGCCGCCGTGCAAATGCGGTAGACCATTTCGAAGGACTGCTGGCTGGTCAGGGCCTGAGCGATCGTTTCCGTCAGGCGTTGCCGGTCATCCGGATGAATCAACGCCGCATAGGCGCGCACCTTGTTGGCCAAGAGGTCGGATGGGTTGAAACCGGTCAGTCCCTGGCACCCTTCGCTGACAAACTCCATGGTTCGCTGGGCATCCTGCCGGCAGCGATACGCCATTCCCGGGAGATTGCCCAACAGGTGGATAGCCGCCTTTCGCTTTCGACCAAGGCCGCTTCGGCGCGCTTGCGCGAGGTGATGTCCATGAAATTGGCGATACTGGTCTTCATCCCCGGCAGCATGCCCACTTTCATGTAGATATTGCGCAGGCTGCGTCGCGATGGATCACCCGGCACTCGTACTCTTCCGGAACCGTTTCGCCTTCTATCCGACGCAGGCGGTGATAACGCTTCATGCGTGGACGATCTTCCAAGGTCATGAAATCGGGCCACTTGATGTGGCCTTCGATTTCCGCCCTGGAATAGCCGACAAGCTCCTCGAATTTGGCATTTGCGAGTGAAATGCCCATATCCGCTTCCACAATGATGGCCGGCGCCCCGCTCTGGGCAAACATGCTGAGGTAGCGGGACTTCTCCTGTTCCAAGCGGGCAATCGTGGCCTGCAATTCATCGAAGCACTGTTGAATGGCCGAGGGATCATCGGGCAAGGACGGTTGGGCGGGGGATTGAGTCTTCATTTCAGCACCAAGGCTCCTTTTGGTTTGGAGAAACCACAAAGCCAGGAGCGTGTCAAGATAGTGAAACCTAAGTGCGGTTACCCTGGCATTGATTTGCCGCTTGATCGACACGCCGGTTGGTATATGCTGGGGCCGCGACATCGTTCTATCTGCGCGTTCACACTGCTATTTTGATATCAACCGATCGATTCAACGAGGATTATGTGAAACAGCAGTTTCCCGTCAGGCCTTCCAAGCTGATCGCATCGATTGCTCCGCAGACCTTGCCGCGGACGCGCCTGTCCGAGAAGCTGTCCGCCATCACGCAAAAAAGACTGGCCCTCGTGGTGGCTGGCGCCGGATATGGCAAAACCACCCTGGCCGCCCAATGCGTGGGAACGCTCGAAGCCGCCTGGGTCTGGTACGGTCTCGACCCATCCGACAGCGATATTGCCCTCTTTCTGGCCTATCTCATCGAAGGCATCCGTCGCCACTGCCCGGATTTTGCCGCCGGCATGGAACAGGGCTGGTTCGAATCCATATCCGCAGCCGGCCAACAGGAAGTTGTCCTGACGGAATTTCTGGCCGAGGTCGAACGACAAATCACCGGGACCTTGGTCATCGTTCTCGACGACTACCATCTTGTGGCTGCCGGCAGCCGCGTTCATGCTGCCCTGGACACACTCCTCAGCCGGTCCGCACCAACGCTGCATATCATCTTGACCAGCCGCCACGAACCGCCCATCTCTGTTTCCCGCCTGCGCGCCAGGCTGGACGTCATCGACATCGGGGAAGCGGAGCTGGCGTTCGCGTTGGATGAAATCACCCGGCTTTACCGGGACTTTTTAAAGACCCCCATCAGCCGGCGTGACATGGCCACGCTCCTCCAGAGCACCGGTGGTTGGATCACCGGGTTGGTGCTTTTCCATCATGCCGCCCAGGGACGAACCGAAGAAGCGCCCCTCGGCAACCTTTTCACCGTCGGCAACACCCGGGACTATATTTTCACCTACCTTGAAGAGAACATTTTCGAACGCCTGGATACGGATCACCGGCGGTTCATGGTCGAAACCGCCCTCCTCGACCGTCTGGCGCCCGATGTGTGCGATCGCATGCTGAACCGGCAAAACGCCCGCCAGATCCTGCAGGCCCTTTGCGACAACCATTTGCTGACCTTCAAAACCGAAGACGAAAAAGCACCCTTTCGTTATCATCATTTGCTGCAGGAATTCCTGCGCATCGGCTCGAAGCCGATGGCAACAAGGAGGAGATCCGACAGCTGCACACCGCCGCCGGCCGGGCCATGGAAGCGACCGGCGATTTGCCCGGCGCCATGGGCCACTATTTGAAGGGAAAGCAGTTTTACGACATCTTCCGGCTGGCCGACAAAATGATGGTGCAGGACATCCTGGACTGCTCATTTTCCAGCATGGCCCGGATTTTGGACAACATCCCCGAGGATCTGCTGCAAAGCGAACCGCGGATGATCTATTTCCGGGCCAAACTGGCCTCGGTTCAAGGCAACCCGCAGCTCGCCATCAAGGGACTGCAAATGGCCCTGGGACAGTTTCGGGCGCGGAAAAACGCTACGGGTATCGCCAATTGTCTGAAGGATTTGGGCTTTCAATACTATATCACCGGTGATATCCGGCGTGCCCGGAAACAGGTGCGGCGCCTGTGGGGCCGCCCGCATGCCGATCCCTTTTTCCCCTTGGAGGTTGCCGGGCTCCTGATTCTTTTCAACGCCATCCTGGGTGATTTCGGAGCGGCCGATGCGGTTCACCGCAAGGCCCTTCGGTTCACCACGGCCGCGACGCCGGCGCAACAGGCGCTGGCCCGGCACTGGCTCGAACTGTGCCATGCCTACCGGCTGTACTCCGCCGGGGCGTTTGAGCGGGCCGACCGCGTCAATACCCGGGCGCTTGAGGGCTTCCGCGAAAACGGAATCATCGCCCCCCTCCACCTGGCCTATTTTCAGGCCGCGCTGATCGCTTTTTATCGGGGCACCCCCCAGGCCGGCAGCGTCCATGCCCAAAAGGGACTACAAATCGCCCGCCAGGTAGGCTTCAACGATGATACCTATGCCTGGTTGCTTTACAGCCGCGCGCTCAACGGATTGCGGACCGGCGATCCCCGACAAGCCATGGATGATGCCGAACGGGCCGCTCAGATCTTCAGCAGTCACGACAATTTCTGGGGACAGGCCTGCGTTTATGAGCTGATGGCCATGATTCACCAGGATGGCGGTGACCCTATGCGGGCAATCTCCGGCCTACGGCGGGGATTGGCCCTGATCGACGGATTGGGGCTGACCATCCCCCAGGCATCGCTGACCTTAAGGCTCGCTCAGCTCTACGTGAACATGACCGACGATGCCGCCGCCAGCGCCTTGATCGAGGCCCCGGGCCAACAGCTTGACACATCCACCTTCCACCGATTCCTTGGTCATCGGCTCAAGGCCCAGCTCACCGACCGGCAAAATCCCGAAGCGGCCATCGACCACATGACCCAGGCGCTGAGATTATCCCGGGAACATGGCTACGATACGTGGGTCCTCGATAACAGCGAGCGGGTGATTCCCATCCTGGCGGCCTGCCATCGAGCCGATATCATGCGGCCCTATATCGAAAAGATCATGGCCGGTGCCGATGGCGATGCCCGGCAGCGCTTCGCCGGGAACCGCGGCCCCGGTACCGAAACCCTACCCGCCCGAGGCGGTGCCATGTCCCTTGATATCCGCTGCCTGGGCCCCTTCAAGGTGCTTGCAGGCGGCCGGCCGATTCCCGACAAGGCCTGGCGCAGCGCCAATGTGAGACGGCTGTTTCAATATCTGATCCTCAAAAGCCGGGCGGGGTTCACTCCCAAGGAGATGCTCATCGAATTCCTCTGGCCCGGCGATGATCCCCGGCAGACCACCCGACGCTTTCACGTGACCCTGACCTTGCTGCGCAAGATTCTGGAACCGGTTCTGAAACGGGGGGTGCCGTCCCGCTACCTTACCAGACAAAACGATGCCTATCGGTTGGACCCGGGACCTGACGGCAGCATCGATTTCATTGATTTCTTGAATCGCTGCGACGCACTGCGGCCAACCACGCCGGCTTCCGACCAGGCACAGATCGACAGCCTGTTGGATGCGGCAGCCATCTATGCAGGCCCTCTTTTCCAGGAAGAGCCTTACCTTGAAGCGTTCATGGCGGACCGCGAGGCGATCCAGGCCCGCTATCTGGACGTGCTCTCCGCCATTGTCCGCGCCTACCTGGCCGAGGGCGATTGGACCGCCTGCATCCCCTGGGCGGAGCGCTATCTATCCATCGATCCCTATGCCGAACCCGCCCACCGGGCACTCATGCGATGCCACTACCACCGGGGAGACATCCCCCGGCTGAAGTCCACCTTCGCCCGCCTAAAACGCCAGGTCACGCAGGATCTGGATTGCCCCCTCAGTCCCAAGACGACGGTGTTGTATCATGAGCTGATCGCCATGAAGCAGAAGTGACCACTGTAAGTTGTTACGGTCCCCCGGTAATTACCGACCATAAAAGTCGTGTTAGCCAAGATGGTACTGGTGATACGCTCAAATATCACAACTATTTGAATTGTTGATATTTTACAAATACCCTGTACCTATCCGTAAAATTCGATTTTTGAAACACAGGAAAGCTTTCTTTGCATAATCTGTACTTCAGGGCAAAATGGATGGCCACAAGATATGGGATAGGTGATGGTCGCCCTGAAATCAAGATACTGGCAAGCTATCTGGAAGTTTTGTCACCCCGTTTTCTGTGGGATAGACAGAACATCTTTGGCACTAAGCTTCAATTTCCGGATCCCGTTTTGAAGAGCAGCATTCATTGCCTTGAATCCAACGGCATGTCGGATGCGCCAAAAATGTACCCACTATCGGTGCAACCACATAAATCCATATATGATTAAGTTTTCCAGAGATTAGCGCCGGACCTAATGATCGTGCAGGATTCATCGATGCACCTGTCATTGGGCCGCCCATTAAAGCCTCAAGTGCGACGATTCCGCCAACCGCTACACCAGCCATGATACCTTTTTCCATGTGTCCCGTTGAAACGTTTAGGATAACAAACATGAGTAGAAACGATAAAAGAACTTCAATTAGGAAGGACCTAACCATAGAAATAGTTGGTATTGTTGCTCCAAGGGTTTCGTGGCCTGGCAGTAGAAGACGCAGCACGATTGCGGCCAAAACCGCTCCTAACACTTGGCTGCTTATATAAGGCAGGACCACTTTTCTTTCCAATCGTCCAGCGAATAGAAAACCAAGCGTTACAGCAGGATTGATGTGCGCGCCGGAAATGTTGCCCACGGAATAGATCATCGCCATCACCACAAGTCCAAAGGATAAGCTAACGCCAACATGCCCAAGCATACCATTGTATGTGTCGTTAACAATAATGGCACCGCAACCAGTAAATACCAATGCAAACGTCCCGATTCCTTCGGCAATATAACGATTCACTGACACCTCTATTCCACTTCGAGTAAATTGGATAGTATCGTCTTTTATATCCTATCCCGTTTTGTTCAGTTGCTTTGACCAAGCTTGCACTGCCATCTGGACCGGATCCCAAGGGCTGCTCAACGGTGGTGTGTAGCTAAGATCAAGATCGTTCAACTGCTCTACTGACATCCTGTGAAATATGGCAGTAGCAAAAATATCGATTCGCTTGGCAACCTCGCCCTGGTAGTGCCCGATAATTTGGGCCCCCAAAATAGCTTTTGTGTTAACATCTGCGGTGACGCGGATATTGAATGGATGTGCGCCTGGATAATACACTTTGTGGTCCCAGGTCTCAAAACTCACTGTTAATGGATCATATCCCGCTTGCCGAGCCTCCTCCTCACGAAGACCTGTTCGTGCGATTGCCAAATCAAAAACTTTGACCACCTGTGTCCCTAACGAACCTTGAAATTCTCTCTTTCCACCAACTGCATTTTCGCCTGCAACGCGTCCCTGCTTATGTGCGGTCGTTCCAAGCGGCATATAAACATTTTTTTGCAGCAATTGATGCCACGTTTCCACACAATCCCCAGCTGCATATATATTTGGAATATTGGTTTCCATAAATTGGTTGACTTTTATTGCCCCCTGGGGGTTCAGGAGTATACCTGCACCTTTCGCTATTTCTGATTCCGGTTTTGCACCAGCGGCAACCAGTACCAAATTTCCCGTTGCCGAAAAACCCGAAGAGCCCGTCAGCAGCAACCGCTCACCGTTTTGCTGTATTTTATCTACCGCAGTTCCGCTATGAACTTCTACCCCATGGCGTTTTAATTCGTCTTCGACCATTTTTCCGAATGAAGTGTGGACCGTGTTGAGCACCGTCGGAAAATATTCGACAAGTGTCACCTTCACTCCACGCACTGTAAACGCATCTGCCATTTCCAAACCGATATATCCACCGCCGATGATGATGGCGGAACTCGGTTTGCATTCATCCAAATACGTGTGCAGCTTGAAGCTGTCTTCCATCCATCGCAGAAAAAAAACACCGGCAAGATCCACGCCTCAACAGGTGGCTTGCTTGAAACCGCACCGGTACCGATAATGAGTTTGTCATATGTTATCTCGATGATTTTGCCATTTGGACCAATCGTAGTCACGGATCTTTTCTCAGGACTAATCAAAGTGGCTCGATGCCTTGTCAGCAGTTCGATCCCTTCGCGAACAATATCATCTTTTGTGCGGTGGGCGAGATTATGCCAATCTGTGACTTCACCACTAAGGTAAAAAGGAAGGCCGCAGATGCTGAAATTTGGATAGTCATCTGCCAAAAGGATGGTGACTTTCGTTTTAGGTGCCATTTCTCGGATTCTAAGTGCCGCGCTAATTCCAGCATCGCTGCCACCGATGATTAAAACATGGGTCATCTTCAATTCCCTCCTCGTTTGCTGAAACGCATCTTGGAAAAAAGCTTGTAAAGTTATCTTTGCTACAGATACTTAGGACACCTCTATCCATTGCAGAATTCTATCATGAATTTGATCTCGTACCTGGCGAGTCTTTTAAAGAATCTCATCCGGGCTTCCCTTGAATCGTGACGGTTCATCAAAGGGCCAATGAAAGTGTAGGCATGGATCGTCGACCACAGGACATTCCTTAGCGCTGTCTTCATCGCAGACGGTGATCACAAAGTCGTAAGCCTCGCCCCCAGAATATAGACTATAGACAAAACGCGTGGGATGATTTGAAATATCAAAGCCTAATTCCCGCATTACCATTGCGGCTGTAGCAAGTATCGTTTTCGGATTCAATCCTGCGCTTTCAGCTTCGAAGCGGTCTCCATCCAATTGATTAAGAAAGGCCTCGGCCATCTGACAGCGCACGCTATTGTGCCGACAGACAAATAATACCCTCTTTTTCACGTATTCATCCAATGATGATTGGCTAAGATTTGCATTAAGATACATTAGTCGCCTACTGTGAGCGAATTGTTAGGAGCATAGGGTCGTGCCATGAAAACCAAATGCTGCGAATGCTGATTTCCCCTTGCGGCAAAACCCTGGCAATGATCGGTTAGGCCGCTGAGGTTTAGACTGGAGTGAGGACAAGAAAGGAGGCTTGTTTTGATATCCAAATGCTAAATGATATTTTATCGTTGTCTCTGATAGTTACGATGGGTGGCAAGAAAGCACAAAGAACGGTGAGGTCCGTTTTTGTGGGATAGCCAGAGCGTACTTGTGAGGCCATGAAAATTCTTACCGCCGATCCGAGGCACATCTATCCCAACATTTGGCAATGATGCAATTCGAACGCTTATCTCAATAATTTGGAATCAGGCCGAAACTGACACTATGTATTGGTATCTGACGTTAAAAGGGAAATCGAATTAACCACGCCGAATAGTAGAGTCGAGGATGGGCTCGGTAGTATAAAACCCCGTTTCCCATCCCCGCTCATCAAGCCAACATGCGCCTGCAAAACAAATCTCATTGACAGAATAAAAAAAATACCTAACCTCCCATTAATCGGGATATTTTGGGCAACTGGGGTAGACAATCCGCATTTGCTGCAGATGGACTCCACCGAACAATCCAACGCTCATCTCCCCTCGTCCCGTTATTCAAAGATTGACCATGCTGAGGATGAATAGGTTTCAAGCCTTTAATCGGGAATCTACCTAAAACCCTTTTCCTAATACATCATTCCATTTCAGATAATTATTCCCCAGCACTGTAAAGGGGGACAAGATGAGAAAATCTAAATTTACACTTCACTATACCGTTATGTTGCTTCAAATAATTTGTTTGCTGTCGCCCGCATTTGCTATCGCCGGACAGTTTAATTTGCTTCACACCATAAATGAAGGAATTAGCGGAAAATCCTGTGATGTAACACTTAAGTATTGTGTTGAACAAAAATGCAAAATTCCTTTTAGAAAGGTGAGAAGCGGTATTCAATCTGCTTATGCGTTCTTTGGAAAATTGGGCTATACTGAGAAATTTCCAGTAACCATTGTATTCAAACCCGAGGTAAACGTTGATTGGAGCAGTGGCGACGATAAAAAGAGTATCCGTGTCCTTGGAAAGTACGACGAGGAAGAAAAGACAATATATCTGACTTGCTGGAGGGATAAATGGATATCTGGAAGAAACGATTTTGATCTGGATATGACATATGAATTTTACAGAACAATAGTCGCACACGAAATGATTCATTTCCTGGCCAATCGTTTCTCAAAAAGTAGGGTAAATTCAATTCTTTCAGAATATATTGCCTACAGTGGCCAGATCGAACTGCTACCCGAAGAAACGGTTCGCCTGTTGGTAGAAAAGTACAAGGTCCAACCGTTTGAAGAATCTGAAATAGGTGAATATCTTTTTGTAATGGACCCCGGTGTATTTGGCCTGAAATCATATCTGCATTACAAAAATTCAAAAGGCCTTCTTGTCAAACAAATTTTAGATGGATCGGTTATGGAACCACCTAATAGTTGGCCACCTTATTGATAGAAAAAGGATTCATACATGTAGTTGCGTTATTATTATTTATTGCTTTCTTGGATTGAATGTATCCTAAGCTGTATACGCCTGATCAACCAAAACGGAATCATATTAGCGCATTGTCACTCAAAAAAATTATCATGGGGGCATCTTGACAAATACCACAATGTGGTATTATTCTCCAGCCAGCTGCTATACATAATCATCCAGCAGGATTGGAAAGGTGGTTATTATAAAAAGCCACCCGATTTGCAGTAGCCTCTCTCTGAATTTCATCTCCATAGCAGTAATTATCATTGCGTTAAATCTGTGACACGGTAATCTTTCCAACAATCATCCAACGAGGTGATCTATGAAAATCATCGGTTCATTGCTTATGGGCGGCGCATTAATAAGCGCGGTTTTTATAGGATCGGCAGATGCCATCGGTACAAAAGCCTGGCAGACGTCATATCAGGCCGACTGGTATGCACTAAACCAGGAGCTATCCACAGTACCCGGGGTTGAAATGGCCCAACAGGAGGTGGGGCACAAAGCTTCGCAGACGTCATATCAGGCCGACTGGTATGCCCTAAACCAGGAGCTATCCACAGTACCCGGGGTTGAAATGGCCCAACAGGAGGCGGGGAGCAAAGCCTGGCAGACGTCATATCAGGCCGACTGGTATGCCTTAAACCAGGAGCTATCCATAGTACCCGGGGGTGAAATGGCCGGGACAGGAGGCGGGGCACAACACCTCGCAAAGTGCTTTGGGAGGAGCTGTTAAGATCTTCATTCTCCGAGCCACAATAAACCGTGCCGACATTATTGAATCGGTTCTCCCGCATGTCTGTGGATACGCGAACGCTTCGGCCGTAGAAACGGTGGCGAACATGCCCGATTCCTCGTATATTGACAAACAGAACTATGAACCAAAAAAAGGATAGAGTGCATCTCAAAAATAAGGATCAGTGTTCAGGGCAAGGCATGCAACGGCGCAAAAGCGCAGCATACAGGAAGTATGTGAGCATTTTAAGCCGTTTCATAACGCCGCCAAGGGCACTTATAGACTATTTTTGGGATGCGTTCTAATGAGTTGTGGCATATTGTTTAATTGGACGCAAAACCGTATCGCAAATTTAGTCAGAGTTGTGATTAATTGAGATAAGCTCAGGTTCGGCCTCACTTGTGATACGTAAATGGATATCTTGAGTTTGCTAACCAACCAATATTTTTATTATTTCTCAAAATAGTCCCCAGGCAGGCCTGATGACAGATAGCTACATTTCCTGGTTCTGAAATCGATCAAGCGGCAGTGCAGACTACAATTACGTACTACCATCGCACAGTCTTTCCAAGTACCGTCTGGCTATATCTGGCTTGTGTAAGTGATTTAACTGGGTGAATCCGTAATCCGGATCCACCCTTTTTGCATCAGCCATATATATTTTCAATCCATCGGATCGCTTCAATATCACTGATCGTGCCCAGGTATCGCTGTGTCG
>NZ_BBCC01000111.1 GCF_001311845.1 Desulfosarcina cetonica JCM 12296
CCATCCCGCCCCATGGGCAGGGATGGCCTCGAGGGACAGGTGGCGGCCGTGGACCGCTTCGGCAACCTGATGAGCACGATCCGTGCAAACGACATCAAGGCGATGGTCGGGCGACAACCGGAAGGTCAGGTGATGGTGGAGATCCGCGGGCACACGATCGTGGGAATGGCCAGTTCTTACGGCAGCGTTGCGCCCATGACCCTCCTGGCCATCATCGGCAGCCGGGGGCTGCTTGAAATCGCCTTGCGGGGGGGCAGTGCCCAGAATCGATTGAAGGCTGGAAAAGGGGATCCGGTGCGGGTTTATTTACGATAACGATTCAGCTGGAAGCACCCATGCAAACACCTGAAAAACGATGGCAGCTTTTACTCGTCGCCGATGACGGACGGATTGTGCCCTTCAAGCGGTTCCGTGGGCTGGCCATCGCGCTTATCGTCCTATTGGTGCTTATGATCCTGTTGTGCGCCGGCCTGGGGTGGCAGTGGGCGGCCGAGCGGTCCAGCCATGCCCGCACGCGCGAGCAATTGGCGAAGCTCCGGCAAACGGCGGACCAACTCAAAAACAGCCATAAACGCCTCATCGCCGCGTTGGCAACGGCCCAGACCCGTCCCGAGCCGGTGACTACAGCCGTTCCGCCGGACCGGAAGGAGACGGCCGACACCGCTCCCGCTGACGGGAAGACCGTCAGCGACACAACCGATGCGCCGCTGAAAGATCAAGCGACGCCGGAGGTGCCGGCCGTTCTGGCACCGGTGAAACCGAGGCTATCCATCGTATCTCCGCGTATCACGCTCGATGCCCAGCGCCAGCGCCTGCTGTTGCGGTTGCGCATCGATAGCGATGGAGAGGCATCCATGCCGGTGACGGGGCGCTTCGTGGCGGTGTTGTCAGCGCCAGCGGGGGAAACCCCGGCCTGGATCAGCATTCCGCCGATGGCGCTCCCCGAAGGCCGGCCGTCGGGGAGCGACGGGCAGGAATTCAGCGTTTCCCAATCGGTGGATGTGGAAGCCCAGGCCCCGGTCCCAAAGGATGCCTCCCTATATTCCGTGGCGAAAGTCTATCTGTTTGACGGGGACGGGGACTTGCTGCTGGAGGAAACCTTTCCGGTGGCCTTGCCGGCACCGCCAGCGCCAACGGTACCACCGGTACCGCAGGAATCGAAAACACCGGCTGCGGTTCAGCCGCAGCCGGTTGCTCCGAAAAGGCCCTCACCCGTCACGTTGGGCGACCTTTCCGTGGCCTTTGATAAGGTCGGTTCCCGTTTCCAGGCGAAGGTGCCGATCAGAACCGACGGTTCCCAAACGTCGCCGGTGGCGGGAACCTGCGTGGTGGTCTTAAAAAATGACCAGGTCCCGCCGGACCGCTGGTTGACATTGCCCGATGTCCCGCTGGTCGATGGCATCCCGGCGGGGAAAGGCGGCCATGCATTCAAAATTAGAAAATACGTCCGCTTGGAAATCTCTCGCAAAGGGCCGACATCCCATCCCGGGTACCAGCATGCCACTGCGTATGTGTTCAGTCCGGAGGGAGAAATGCTTCTCGAGAAGACCTTCCCGATCCATGTGCGGCCTGTCGATGGCGCCAAGGCGAGCCCATAACAACGGACGAAGAGCACCTCATCCGGTTATGCGCCGGCTTCAAATTGCTGGCGATAGCGTTGGAAATCGATGGGGCGGGTCCTGAAGTTGTCGAAGGTCACATCGTGAAAGGGCAGGCCTTCGGCTTCGCGCAGCGCCTCAAACATGCGCAAATAGCTGGCCCGGATACGCCTTGGCCAAGCGAGGCCGAAGACGCCGGCCAGCCGCTGGATGCTTTCGGGGGCACCTTCGATTTCCAGGAAGGTACCAAATGGCATTTCGTCCAGGCAGAGCATCGCGCCATCAAGCTGCCAGGTTTCACGCCATTTCTGGTAGACCTGCCGGTGCGAGAATCCCAGTGCCGCCAGAATGGCGTCCATGGTGGCGAAGTCGCTGACCTGCACCTCCAACTCCCGGTAGATTTTAAACTGCGGATCATCTTGCAGCGGAGGGGCCTTGAAGGTCAGGGTGGTGGCCCGGTCCTGGCGAAGACGCAGAAGGCACCTGCTTTTCAGCAGGCGTCCATCCCTGGTTTCGTAACGCACGTTGTGCTCGAACGTGCGTGGGATGCTGCAGATGGCGCCGCAAGCTGCCACGTGCTGCCGCAGGGAAGGTGGGTCGGCGATGAAAAACTTCAACTCGATTTCAAGATGCTCCATGGAAATGGACGATTGCAGAAAAAAACGGGCATGTCAAAGTAATAAATAAGCCTTGACACTCATTGGATTATCTATTAATAGTCCCGGATTCTAAGAAACGGACAGGAGTCAGGAGTCAAACGGTGAAAAAGTATACGTACAGCGCAACGAACGCAGACAATCAAGACAAATGGTGGGTGGTTGATGCAAACGGGGCCGTTCTTGGACGGCTGGCCTCCCAGATCGCCGCCGCACTGCGGGGAAAAAACACTCCGCTATACACCCCGCATGCCGATCTGGGTGATTCGGTGGTGGTGATCAATGCCGAAAAGGTGGTTCTGACCGGCAGGAAAATGGACCAGAAGACTTACTATCGCCACAGTGGCTATATCGGTGGCCTGAAAAGCATCACGGCCAAGAAGCTGATTGAAAAACGGCCCGAAGATGTCATTCGGTTTGCCGTGAAAGGGATGCTGCCCAAAAACAGCCTGGGGCGTAAATTGTTCAAAAAGCTCAAGGTGTATGCCGGGGATCAGCATCCCCATGAGGCCCAGCAACCGGAAGTCATGCATATCCAATAAAGTCTTATCCCATAAATCTTAGGGGAATCATTCGCGTCGCTAACTGGGGAGTTTCATGGCAACAGAAAAGACATACTACGCAACCGGAAAACGCAAGAACGCCATCGCCAGAACCTGGATCAAGCCGGGCAGTGGTGTCATTACCGTCAACGATCAGCCTGCGGACGAGTACTTTACCGTCGGAACGGCCAGAACCATCCTGCGCCAGCCATTGGCTCTGACCAATAACCTGGATGCCTTTGATATCACGATTAACGTGCGGGGCGGCGGTATCTCCGGTCAGGCCGGGGCGGTACGTCATGGAATTACCAAGGCCCTGATCCTGTTTGACCCGGAACTGCGTCCATCCCTCAAACGGGCCGGTTTCGTCAAACGCGATCCGCGCGAGAAAGAGCGTAAGAAGTACGGGCAGAAGGGTGCCCGCGGTCGCTTCCAGTTCTCCAAGCGTTAAACGCTCACGATGTTTCAATCGTCGCCACCAGAGGGAGCAGATTCGGTTCTGCTCCCTTTTTTGCTGGTCTTTTCGCTTTTTTTAAATCGGCCATGCAAAATCAAGGTTCCGGCGACGCCTGACTTTGGGGCCGCGTTGCCATGAGCGCTTATTTTATTCGTCGATTTTTGCTGATCATTCCCACATTCATCGGTATCACCATACTGATTTTTGTGATCACCCGATTCGTTCCCGGCGGCCCCATCGAGCGCATCATCGCCCAAGCCCAGCAACAGTCCCTCGAGGGCGGGCAGGCGGTGGCTTCTGAAACCGTTCAACGGCAACCGCTCTCCGACGATCAGATCGAACTGCTCAAGAAGTACTACGGTTTCGACAAACCCGTGCTGGTCAGTTATATCCTGTGGCTGGGCAAGTTGGTGCGCGGGGACCTGGGAATCTCCACGCGTTACTATGACCCGGTGTGGACGATGATCCGGGAGCGAATCCCCATATCCCTCTATTTCGGCCTGTTGACCTTGATCGCCACTTACGGGGTCTGCATTCCCCTGGGCATTGCCAAGGCGATCCGTCATAAAACCCTCCTTGATGATCTCTCATCGGTGCTCATTTTCGTTGGTTATGCCATTCCGGGATGGGTTGCCGGTATTCTCATGATTCTTCTGTTCGCATCCCACTGGGAGTGGTTCCCGCTGGGAGAACTGGTGAGTGAGAATTTTGACAGTCTCTCCGGATTCCAGCGGGTTCTCGACCTGGCCTGGCACACGGTGCTGCCGTTGTTGGCCTACCTGATCGGTGCTTTCAGTTTCATGACCTTCCTGATGAAGAACAGCCTCATGGACAACCTGGCGGCGGACTATGTGCGCACGGCCATGGCCAAGGGGCTGACCTTCCGTCGGGCAGTCTTCGGCCACGCCCTGCGTAACAGCCTGATCCCCGTGGCCACCACCTTTGGAAACAACATCAGCGTGATCCTTTCGGGATCCTTCCTGGTGGAGAAAGTCTTCAACATCGACGGAATGGGGCTTTTGGGCTACGAGTCGGTGGTCGAACGCGACTATCCCGTGGTGATGGGCGTTCTGGCCATCTCCAGCATTCTGTTCCTCGTGGGCAACGTTCTGTCGGACATGTGCGTGGCCGCCGTCGACCCACGGGTGAAATTCGAATAGCGATGTGAAAATGGCCATATCCCCCCTGACAAAAAGGAAGCTCAGGCGCTTCGTCGGCATCAAACGCGGCTACTATGCCTTTCTCCTGCTGACCACCCTGATCGTGGCGGCCTGCGCGGCGGAGCTTCTGGTCAACAATCGTGCCCTGGTGGTGCACTACCAGGGACACTGGTACTTTCCGACCTACGGTGATATTCTGCCCGGCCATACCTTTGGGCTGGGCTACGATTACGAGACCAACTACCGCGAGCTGGCCGAGCGATTCCGCTTGCTGGATGGCGAGGATTGGGCATGGCTGCCCCCCGTGCCCTACAATGCCTTTGAGAACGATTTGCGACCGGATACCCTGCCACCCGAGCCGCCGTCCCTGGCGCGCCGGCATTACCTGGGCACGGATGCTTCCGGTCGAGATGTTCTGGCCCGTTTGGTTTACGGATTCCGCATCGCGATCTTCTTCTCCCTGGGATTGATGGCGGCGACTTATGTCGTGGGGATCAGCCTTGGCTGCGCCATGGGATATTATGGCGGCTGGTTCGATATCCTGGTGCAGCGCATCATCGAGATTTGGTCGACCGTTCCCTTCCTCTATGTGGTGATCATCATTTCTTCCATTGTCGTGCCCAATTTCTGGTGGCTGATCGCCATCATGGTGATTTTCGGTTGGATGGGCATGACCTGGACCGTTCGCACGGTGACCTACAAGGAAAAGACCCGGGATTATGTGCTGGCCGCACGGGTCTTGGGCGCATCGGACCTGCGCATCATTTTTCGTCACATCCTGCCCAACACGATTTCCCTGATCGTCACCTATATCCCCTTTTCCATTTCCGGCGGCATCGTGGCGCTGACCTCGCTGGACTACCTGGGCTTCGGCCTGCCGCCGCCCACGCCCAGCTGGGGCGAATTGTTGCAGCAGGCCTGGGCGAATTTCAGTGCCTGGTGGATCGGCTTCTCGGTCATCGGGGCCATGGTAACCACCCTGGTGGCGGTCACCTTTGTGGGCGAGGCGATCCGTGAAGCCTTTGACCCCAAGATGCACACGGTGTACGAATGATGTCGCGGCCTGTTTGCCACCCGCCGAACCCGTGGCGGGGGAATTCCGTGCCATCATCTGGATTGGCCATCAACCGGCGATCATTTCTCAGCCTGGGCCTGGCGGCCATGCTCATGTTCGCCGTTGGCGCCTGTTCCCCGGCGCCCGATGAGACGGATCCGTCGGGATCGGATCGCCAGCACCCCGCAGTGTCCCAGCCGGCACCCAAGCCGCCGCGTGAACCCCTGCCCGAAGGCATCGAGTGGCTGACCAACGACCATGATCCGGTATTCGCCTCGCCCCTGGCCCGGCGTGGGGGGACGCTTCACGTGGCCTTGCTGTCATTTCCCCTGACCTTTCGGGTGGTGGGACCGGATTCCAATTCCAGCTTTCGTAGTGCGATTCTGGGCAACCAGTTGAGCCTCACCGGCATCCATCCCAACACCCTTGACATCGTTCCCGAATTGGCCACCCACTGGGCCTTTGGCGCCGACAAGAAGACCATGTATTTCAAGCTTAACCCCAAGGCCCGCTGGTCCGATGGGGTTTTGCTGACGGCCGACGATTTTGCCTATACCCTGGATTTCATGCGCTCGCCTTATATTGTGGCGCCTTGGTACAACGACTACTACACCCACGAGATCGAACGGGTGGTCGTTTACGACGACCACACCCTGGCCGTGGTCAGCACCAAAGCCCAGCCCGATTTGCATCTTAAGATCAGCATTGCGCCCACCCCCCGTCACTTCTTCGATCCTTTGGGGGAGGATTTCATCCGCAAGACCAATTGGGCCGTCGTGCCCAATACCGGACCCTACCAGATCGACCGTTTTAAAAAAGGACGCTATGTGCGGTTTGCCCGCAAAACCGACTGGTGGGGAAGTGGCCTGCGATACTTCAAAGATCGGTTCAATGTCGATACGGTGCTTTACAAGGTGATCCGGGACACCAATTTGCAATGGGAGTACTTCAAGAAAGGTCGGCTGGACGTCTACCCGGCCACGGTTCCCCAATCCTGGTATGTCAAGGCCCGGACGCCGGTGGTGGAGAAGGGCTACGTGCACAAAATGTGGTTTTTCAACGACACCCCCCAGTCGGCCATGGGGTTGTGGCTCAACCTGGATCGGGACATCTTCAAGGACGTCAATCTGCGCTACGCCTTTGCCCACGCCATGAACGTGGAAAAGGTGATTCGCGACGTTTTGCATGGTGACTACTTCCGTCTGGAAAGCGCCTACGTGGGCTACGGGCCCTATACCGATACAGCGATCAAGGCCAGGCGCTACGATATCGACAAGGTGGCCGCCTATATGCGGAAGTCGGGCTGGCGGCGCGGCGCGGATGGCATCTGGACCAAGGATGGGCGACGGTTCAGCGTGGAGGTGGTCTATTACGCCGAGGAGCATACCCAGCGTCTGGTGGTACTCAAGGAGGAGGCCCGCAAGGCGGGTATCGAGCTGAAACTGCTCAAGCTCGATCCTTCCACGGCTTTCAAGAAAATCCTGGAGAAGCGTCACGACGTGGCCTGGGTGGGCTGGGGAACCAGCCTGAGGCCCCATTTCTGGGAATTTTGGCACTCGGCCAACGCCCATAAGGGACAGACCAACAACATCACCAATACCGACGACCCTGAAATGGATCGCCTGATCGATGCCTACCGCAGTTCGCTGAAGGAAAGCGAACGGGTTGATTTGGCCCATCGGATCCAGCGCCGGGTACACGAAATCGGTGCCTTCGTGCCTACCTTCATGGTGCCGTATTTCCGGGAACTCTACTGGCGCTGGTGGCGTTTTCCCAAGCCACCGGCCACCCGCACCTCGGAGAGTCTGTTCGATCCGTTTAGCAGCAGTACCGGTGGGCTGTTCTGGTTTGATGCCGCGCGTTACGCCGAAACCCGCAAGGCAATGGCCGATGGCAAGGCCTTTCCACCGGTCACGGTCGTGGACCGGACTTACAAGCCTTGAATCCCATGGACGGTGCCATGATCATGACTGCGGATGCACCCTTGTTGGCTGTCGATCGTCTATCCACCGCTTTCGAGACCGAGACCGGTTGGCTACGGGCGGTGGACCAGGTCAGCTTTACCCTCGAGGCCGGCACCATTCTCGGGCTGGTTGGCGAATCCGGCTGCGGCAAGAGTGTCACGGCCCTTTCGCTCATGCGTCTGTTGCCGCAACCGGTCGGGCGCATCGAAAGCGGATCGATCCGGCTCAACGGTACCGAACTGGTCACACTTGCACCGCCGGCCATGCAGCGTATTCGCGGCGGCCGCATGGCCATGATTTTTCAGGAACCCATGACCGCGCTCAATCCGGTGTATCGCATCGGCCGCCAGCTGCTGGAAGTATTCGACCTGCATCGGCCGGACATCCCGATAGACGAGCGGCAGGCAGCGGCCGTGGCCCTTTTGTCGCACGTGGGAATTCCCGAGGCCGCGGCGCGCATGCGTGCCTACCGCACCAGATTTCCGGCGGGATGCGCCAGCGGGTAATGATCGCCATGGCCCTGGCCGGCCGACCCGAGGTGTTGATTGCCGACGAACCGACCACGGCGTTGGATGTCACCATCAAGCCCAGATCCTCCGACTGATTGTCAATCTCCAGCGGGAGACGGGCATGGGAGTTCTTTTTATCACCCACGCCCTGGGCGTCATCGCCCAGATTTGCCACGAAGTAGCGGTGATGTACGCCGGCCAGATTGTCGAATGCGCGCCCGTGGAGGCCCTGTTCGCCCATCCGCGCCATCCTTATACCCAGGGACTGTTAGCCTCGATCCCGCGTTTATCCTCGCAACCCAAATCGCCATTGCCCATTATCCGGGGAACGGTGCCCGCCCTGGGGCAGTTTCCTCAGGGCTGCCGGTTCCAAAACCGCTGTCCCCACACGATGGCACGCTGCCGGTTGACGATGCCCGACCTGGTGAGCGTGGATGAACGGCACGCGGCACGTTGTTTTCTGCTTGAAGCGTGACACGATGTCCTTGAATCCGTCAGGAGAACACTCAGTGTGAGCCCTAAATCCAGTGAAGCGCTATTGCGCGTGGAAAATTTGAAGATGTACTTTCCCGTTCATGGCGGTGTGTTGCGCCGACGGATGGGGCAGGTGCATGCCGTGGACGGCGTCTCCCTGCGCGTGGGGGCTGGTGAAACCCTCGGTTTGGTGGGGGAGTCCGGCTGCGGCAAAACCACCCTGGGCCGCTGCGTCGCCAGACTCTACCGCCCGACGGCCGGCCGGGTGATGTTTGGCGGCAATGATCTCTTTCAGGCGGATCGCGTGACCCTCCGCCGGGTCCGCCGTGAACTCCAGATGATCTTTCAGGATCCTTTCGAATCGCTCAATTCCCGCCACACGGTCGGGGATATTCTGGCGGAACCGTTTATCATTCACCGGGTGGGCGATGCCGCCGAGCGGTCGCGTCGGGTAGGTGAACTGCTTGAACGGGTTGGGCTTGCCGCTGACGTTGCCGGACGCTTTCCCCATGAGTTCTCAGGTGGCCAGCGTCAGCGCATCGGTATTGCCAGAGCCATTGCGCTGAATCCCAAACTGGTGATCTGTGATGAACCGGTGTCGGCCCTGGATGTCTCCATTCAGTCACAGATTCTGAATCTGCTGCTCGATCTGCAGCGCGAACGCGGGTTGAGCTATCTCTTCATCGCCCATGATCTGTCCGTGGTCAAGCATCTGTCGGATAGCATTGCGGTCATGTATCTGGGGCGTATTGTGGAACGGGCCGGATCGGCAACGCTTTACGCGAATCCGCAGCACCCCTACACCCAGGCACTGATCGCGGCCATTCCCGAGCCGGAACCGCAGCGCCGGCGACCGTCATTTGCTACGCTCGCCGGTGAAGTGCCATCGCCCATCCACCCGCCGGCCGGTTGCCATTTCCATCCCCGCTGTCCTTACGTCCGCCCCCGCTGCCGTCGGGAAACGCCTTTGCTAAGAAGCGCCGGCGCGTCCGATGGCAGTCATGTTGTGGCTTGCCACTTTGCCGGTTGTCTCGGTGACAGACTCTAACAGCAGCGTCTTGGAATCGTTTTCCATTATCCTGGCGTCTGTGAGACAATGATCCCGTTATCGCCGGCGTGGCTGGCCAGCCGTTCCTTGCCGTCGATCCCGTTGCTGCAGCGTAGGAGAGGCTCGTCGGAAAAGGCATGCATGGCCTGCAGCAGGCGTGTGTCGTGACCATAAATGTCGTTTCTGAAATGGGTATCCCCTTTATCATCCACCCAGGCCGTGAAATAGACCAGGTGGACCGGCAGCGCCGTCTTGAGCCTGATTGACCGCCGCTTTCCGCTGGTTATCGCCGATTTCAAGCGGTCTTCATCCCATCCCTGGTTTCGCAGCAAATCGCCTGCCAGGGTAACCGGTTTTTCCACGCGCACACAACCCGATGAGAAATTTCGCCGGTCCCGTTTGAAGAGGGATTTGTGCGGCGTATCATGAATATAGACGCTGTGAGGGTTGGGGAACATGAACTTGATGCGACCCAGGGCATTGTGCTTTGATGGCTCCTGGCGCAGGCGGTAGGGGAAATTGCGCCTGGAAACGTCCCTCCAGGCGATCTGCGTCGGTTGGATTTCCGGCGCATGGCGATCCCAGCCGGCAAAGACCCGAATGCCCTGGCGGCTTAGGTAGGCCGGGTCCTTGATCACCTTGGGGAGAATGTCCTTGCGGGCGATCTTGATGGGCACCGTCCAATAGGGGTTGACTTCCATGTAGGTCATTTCGCTGGACATGATCGGGGTTGGCCGGCGATTTTTACCAACGACAACGCGCATTTTCGTCGTGGTTTCACCGGCATCGACGACATCCAGCTCAAAAGCGGGGATATTGACCAGCACATACCGCTTGCCGAAGTCGTCGGGATACCAGCGCCAGCGTTCCATGTTCAGGTCCAATTGGCTGATGCGTCTGTCGATGGGAACATTCAAGGCCGCCAGGGTCCTTTTGCCCACGGCGCCGTCCGGGGTAAGTCCGTGGCGGGTCTGGAACCGTTTGACCGCTGCTGCCAGGGGATCGTCAAAGAAAAGGTCTTCATTTAAATCTGTCGCGGGAGACGCAACGAAATCGCCGCCCACCTCCAGCCGTTGGATCAATGCCGCAACCCTGGAGCCGGTCGATCCTTGCCGCAGGGTGGGGCCGTCCGGAATGACCGGCCAACCGCCGGCCTGCCGCATGGCTTCATACCGCTGGCGGGCCTTTCGCAGCCGTTGATACGCCGTGCGCTCGGGATGCAGGGATTCCATGAATGCGGGCAAGCGATTTTCCCTGATGGCCAGCGCAAGCTCGGTCGGGAAGTCCCGGCTTTCTGTGCGACGAATGGCGAGCCATTCGCCAAACAGCGTTTCAGGCGCGATTTGACCCATCCACGTGTCCCGGGCATGGCGCAGGACCATGGCGGTCAGCATGACATCCGTTTCAAGCTGCGGCGCCAATGGTAACCCGGACGCGGTAAGGGGCAGGGCCGCATGCGCGAGCTTCAAGGTTTCAAGCCATGGTCGGATGATGGATCCATGGCTGTATGGATCGCTTTGGCAGCGGATAGGGTCTGCAGGACCCGTTCCCCTTGGGGAAGGAGCAGACCGGTGGACGAGACCCAGACCGGCTGAAAGCCGACTTGCCGGTAAAATTCCGCTAACGGCTTTAAAAGCTTTCCTGAATATGGACTGCCGGCATGCCCGCCCGCGGATAAGACCGGGCCCAGCCATGCTTCGAGGGAATGGACCCCGGCTGTTTCAGAGGCCCAGGCCCCTACCGGCAATAGCAACATCATCACGATGATCAAGAAAAATCGTCTTGGTATACGAGGCTTCATTAAACGTATCCATTCGAAAAACGGTTGATGAACGGTCTGAGAAGCAATCGGTCGGGACCTGGATTCCTCCTCGGTTTGTTGTCATGGGCTGGAACATCAAGAACTGGACCAAGTCGTGTGCAAAAACGCAGATGTCCAATAATTATTTTAATAACAGACGGTTGATGAGGACGTTCCGGGAACGTTCCGATTTGCGATGGACGCCATTGAGAACTGAATTACCTATAGATTGAGTAATTCATGACCTGATGGCAAAAGATGGGAATGAAGGGTGACGTGAAACGCCATGATGGCGTATGATTGTTGATGAACGCGGAAAAAATACAGTTTTGATGGCTTTGTAAAAAGCGGCTTACCCCGGTTTTCGGGGAAGGACGGTTTTGCGAAGCCATCATCGTTGGGTCTTCTTCTCCTATTCCTCCGCCTCGTCTGTTTCTGACGTGTTGATGTCCTTTTTCAAGTTGATGAACTTGCTGCGCCCAAATCCGAGGGATTTGAAAAAAGACAGCATGTCCGTGGAATCCCAGATAACGGAAGTATAGATTCGATTAATTCCCATCTCTTGATAGCGCTTGAATGTTGTCTTGACCAGTCGTGCACCAATACCTTGTCCCATATACTCGATATCCACACCGAGGGTGGCGATCCAGGCGCTTTTTTCAATACCAAAACCAAATGTGAGGATGTAGCTGATCACAAAACCGACGACCCGGCCCTTGATCTCCGCGACTAAACAAACGTCCTTTTTGCTGCGTTCGGCATGTTTGGCGATCAGTGTCTTGAACTCGTCGTCAGAGGGTTTTCGAACAATCGATGAGTAAATGGCAGCGATGTCATCAGTATCAGCAACTTTAAGCATCCTGATCTGGATATCTTCCACGGAAATAGTCCTTTTCGTAACGGCGTGATAGGTTAATCAATGCGAATGATCTTGACGTGGCGCCCGACCCAATCCGGCGGGAGGTAAACGCGTCCGCTGTTGCCACTGGATTTGACCAGCTTTTCAAGCATTTCTTCACCGTAAACTTCGAACTTGACTTTGGCGGAGGTTATGGTTTGAGGCGGCGTCTCCTCTGCCTGCTTTTTTTTGTTCTCTGGCACGATTGATGCCCATTTCTCTAATAAGGTGAATAGTTAATTATTCATAATAATTGCACAGCAATGTTTATTAGCATCGACATCGGCATCGGTCAAGCAGGTTAAGATGGATTGTAGCCATTAATTAGCTATGTTTCCATTTAATCGGAAAATGGCTATCCATCCAAGGTCTTTCGAATCATGATGGCCATCTCGAACTTAATCACGGGCTTTAGTAAAATACCCTTGACTCCGAAGGCGGATACTCTTTGGGGGTTTATCCGGTCACTGAAACCGGTGCAAATAATTATCGGTATGTTCGGATTGAAGGCGTTCAATGATTTGGCCAGCTGTTCGCCCGTCATGTTGGGCATCGCCATGTCTGTCAGAACCAGGTCGAACGCATGGGGATTTCTTCGAAAGACTTCAAGCGCCTCCAGGCTGCTCGATCGCGCGGTGACATGGTACCCGAGACGTTCGAGGGTTTGTTGTTCAAGCCGCATGATGGCGGCTTCATCGTCCACCAGGAGGATCCGCTCGTTTCCGGTGGGGATCTTTGTTTCATTCGCATCGACGCGTTTTTCCGGGTCACTTTCCAATAGAGGAAGAAACAAATCAAATTGGGTGCCCTTACCCACCTCGCTTTGTACGCGGATATCACCACCGGCCGCTTTCACAATACCATAGACAACGGACAGACCGAGGCCGGTTCCCTTGCCTTGGGGTTTGGTTGTAAAATAGGGGTCGAAGATTTTGTCCTTTATCGATTCCGGAATGCCGTGGCCGGTATCGGAAATGGTGACCACGGCATATTTGCCCGGCAACAGGGCGATCCCCATCTGATTCGTTTCTTTTAAATTTTCCTTTTTCAAGCCCACAAAGAGTGACCCGCCATTGTTTTCCACTGCGTGGTAGGCATTCGTAATCAGATTCATGGCCACCTGATGAAGTTGAGAGGCATCCATCATCACCATCGGACAGTCGGTCTGTATATTCTGCCGGATCGATATGTTGGCCGGAATGGTCGACCGGGACAACTTGACGACTTCTTTTAGGACGGATTGAATCCGGATGGGCATTTTTTCCTGTGCAGCCTGCCGGCTGAATGACAATATCTGCTTGACCAGATCGCTGGCACGCTTGCCGGCCTGGTAAATTTGCTCGGCGTTTTCATGCTCGTCGCTGCCTTCGGGGAGGTCCTCCATGAGAAGTTCCGATAAGCCGATGATGGGGAAAAGCAGGTTGTTGAAGTCATGGGCGATGCCGCTCGAAAGCGTTCCAATGGATTCCATTCGCTGCGCTTGATCCAAGCGCTTGGCGAGTTGGAGTTCTTCGCTAATATCTCTTTTTACGGCCACGAAATTCACGATTTGGCCAGCGGCATTTCTGACCGGCGATATGGTCGCTTCTTCGGAGTAGAAGGTTCCATCTTCCCGGCGGTTGGTGAATCGTCCCCGCCATGTGTCGCCGTTTTTGATGGTCGCCCACAAACGTTCGTAAAATGCCAAGTCGTGTTCACCGCTTTTGAGCAAGCGTGGATATTGTCCCAATGCCTTGTCCTTGGCGTATCCCGTAATTCGTTCGAAGGCCGGATTGACATAAAGGATGGCTCCGTCCGTATCGGTGATGACAATCATCTCATCGGCCTGTTCGATGGCCGCCATCAAACGCAGATGTTCTTCTTCTTTTTCTTTCCTTTTTGAAACGTCATGCAGGATCACGTGAATGGCTTTTGAATTCCCAACCACGAAGGCGGATGCCAAGACCTCCACATCGATGCGCGTACCATCCAACCGCAGGATTTGCGTTTCAATCGGCGATATTGGCGGATCCCCATTTTCCAGGAAGTGCGTTTGTTCCCCATTTTTTGAGGAAGGCTGGGGCCGAAAAGATCATCCGGTGTTTTGCCAATCAATTCATCCGGGTGGGTGGCGCCGAACAACTGCACGCACGCATTGTTGACAATGGTGATATGCCCGTCAAGATTGACGAAGATCGCGTCCGGCGAGTGCATGATGATGCTTCGATACCGGTTTTCGCTTTCCATTAAAGCCCGTTCGGCCTGTTTTCGCTGGGTGATATCGTGAATGATCGAGTGAAGGAGAATTTTGCCCTTTACACAGATCTTGCTGCTGAAAACCTCGACATCGCGGAATGCGCCATCCGCGATGCGATGCTTGAATTCGAAACGGATACGGGATCGGCTCAGGGCCTGTTTCATTTGCCCGTCCAATTGCTCCGATGGCAGGGTATTGATTTGGCCGATGTCCATTTGTTTCAGCTGCTCAAGGGACCATCCGTAAAACGCTTCGGCTGCGTGGTTGGCATCGATGATGCTTTTTGAAACAGGATCGATGATCAGCTTGACTGCCTCGTGTTCCTTGAACAGCTTTCTGAAAAGCAGTTCGCTCTCCTCAAGGGCGGCAACGGACCGGTTCTCCTCCGTGACATCCCGAAACACCATGACCGCACCGCTGATTTGTCCGTCGGCGGGGCATACGGGTGAGGCACTGTCGGCGATCTGGTACTCCGTGCCGTCACGCGCGATCAGAATGGTGCGATTGGCAAGGCCGGTCAACCGCCTGTCGGCCAGCACCTTGTCCACGGGATTCTCCACGGGCTGCCTTGTGTGACCGTTAACGATGTTGAAGATATCGGTTAATCGTCGGCCCTTGGCCTCCGCATGGGGCCAACCGGTCAGGCGCTCGGCAACAGGATTCATCAATTGGATTCGACCTTCCAGATCAACCGAAATCACCGCATCGCCGATGGACTTCAGGGTTAGGGCGAGCTGCTGCCGCGTTTCCTGCAATCGTGTTAAATATTTGATATTCGATAGCTGATCGGAGAGCACTTTGCCGGTCAGGACAGTGGCCAATGGAAAAAGTAGGATAATGGGCAGGGCAATGGCCTTGATAACCAGCCAAATTTGATCCTGGGGCAGGGCCATTGTCATGATCAACGTGGCGACCTGGACGGCCAAACCAAATCGGTAAAGCTGGGGAAGGGATGGCATCCGGTCTTCGGACATCAGCCGAAAGTGGGCAAAGAGACCGATTCCCGCCGAAGACAGAATGACCAACAGTCCCATGATGTTTCCCGGACCTCCCAAATAAAGCCGACATGACATTGTCATGGCCACGGAAATGGCGCTGGCCCAGGGGCCGAAAAAGAGCGAGCCCAAACTGACCATCACGGACCTGCCGTCAAAGATCAATCCCGGGCTTATTACCAGCGGGTTCAGCATACCGATAACAGCAGCGCTCCCGAATAAACAGCCTTGCATGACGTTGCCCCATCGGGGATACCTCGAAAAGCGTTTTTCAATAAAACCCGAGAGGAGACTGAGTGTCACCAACAAGGAGAGATTGAAGATCAATTTGATATAAATCATAATGATAATCGGAAAATGCGATGGCGGTTGCCTTGAATGGCGGCAACCTAACATCTCGTCGATGTCACCGCAACAAGCGATCATGGTTTGCGGAGGCAACGCATGTTAGGTGGGAATTTCAGGAACAGACGGTTGTTCATGCCAGAGCCGGCATTTTTTTCTAAAGTCAGGCAGGTCGTTGGTCGATACAGATAGTCGAAGGCAAAAACTCCTCCCCTTTTCTTGATAAGGCCTGCACATGGTGTGCAGGCCTTATTTCATATGTGCAGACGCACCCCTTTGCGACGGGGGGCTATCGTCCGCCTTTGTCTTGGACCACCGGATTGTTGAGACGTTTCATAACGCCTGCACCAACGCTTCGGCAATATGCCGTACCGCTATCTTCAATCCCTTCTTCTCGGCACCGCCGCGCAGCTGCATGATGCATCCCGGCATTCGGTGATCAATTGCTCGGCGCCCGTGGCCGCCACATCCGCCAGCTTGCTTTCCAGAATCTGGGCCGAGATCTGGGGAAACTTGCCGGAGTAGGATCCGCCGAAACCGCAACAGGTTTCCTCTTCTGCCGCCGGGGAAAAGGGCAGCCCTGCCTTGCGGATCAGTTCATGGGGCGCCTTTCTCACGCCCATGCCCCGGCACAGATGGCAGGGAGCGTGGTAGGTGGTCTTGACCGCCGGTGAAGTAAAAGCGTCCTGGGGAACCCGGAGGATATCGTTCATCAAGGTGCTGAAGGCCACGACCTTGTCGGCGAAACGCTGGGCTTTTTCATGCATTTCCGGATCATCGGCGAAGAGCTGGGGGTAGTTGTGCTTCAGGTGGGAGGCGCACGAGGCGCACAGGGTCACGATCCAGTCGGCTTTGTTTCCCATGGCGGTCATGTTGCGGCTGGCCACGTCGCGCGCGGCTGTCTTCTCACCCATCATCAGGCCGGTAGTCCACAGCAGGACTGGCCCATGGGAAAATCCACCGCCGCCCCGAAACGGTTGAGCAGCGCCACACCGGCTTCCAACTGCTCGGGGTAGACAAAATCCTGAACACAGCCGGCGAAAAGCGCCACGCGGTGGGTCGGGTTGGCCACCGAAGAGGAAAGTCCGGGCCAGCGGTCCCGAAACGGCGTTTTGGCAATGGGCGGCAGGGCCCTGAAATTGTGCTCCTTGGACAGGATCAGGGGCAGGTGGCGCAGGTAGCCATTCTCCTGAACCACCGGTGCCTGTGCCTTTTGGGCGGCCCGCAAGAGCTGATGGAAAAGCTTGCGGTGGCTGAGCAGTTTGCCCAACAGGACGCTGGAAAGCGGGTGATCGGTTTCATCCTGGATGCGTGCGTGGATCTCCTTGATCAGGCGCGGCAGGTCGATGCCGGCGGCGCACACGGCCTTGCAGGCCCCGCAATTGATGCAGTTCTGGACGAGATTTTTGGCCTTATTGCGGCCGTGAAAGAAGTAGGTGATGATCAAGCCGATGGCGCCGATGTAGATATGGCCGTACTGATGGCCGCCCACCATGCGGTAGACCGGGCATACATTGGCGCAGGCGCCGCAGCGTACGCAGCGCAGCACTTGTGAGAAGACCGGATCCCTGGCCAGAGTCCGGCGGCCATTGTCGAGAAAGACGATGTGCATCTCCTTGCGGCCGGAATCCGTGGCCGCACAGGCATTGGGACCGGTGATCCAGGTGACGTAGGAGGTGATCTGCTGGCCGGTGGCGTTGCGCGGCAAAACGCGGTTGATGTGCAGGGCATCTTCCAGCGAGGGAAGTAATTTATCCAACCCGATCAAGGCCACGTGGATGCGCGGCAGGGTCGTCACCAGCCGGGCGTTGCCCTCATTGGTGGTGAGCCCGATGGTAGCCGTGTCGGCCAGGGCGAAGTTGGCCCCGCTGATGCCCATGTCCGCTTCCACGTATTTCTGGCGCAGCTCGCGGCGGGCGACCTTGACCAGACGCTCGATTTCCGTCTCCTGCGTGTGTCCGGTCACCTCGCTGAACAGGTCGGCCACCTGATAGCGTGACAGATGAATGGCCGGCATGACCATGTGGGTGGGACCTTCGTGACGTAGCTGGATGATCCATTCGCCCAGGTCGGTTTCGGTGACCTCCAGCCCCTCGGCTTCCAGATAATGGTTGAGCAGCGTCTCTTCGGCCGTCATGGATTTGGATTTGACGATTCGGGTCGCCTTGCCGGCCTTGGCGATGCCGGCGATAATGGCGTTGGCCGCCTCGGCGGTGTCGGCCAGGTGGACATGGATGCCTTTCTTTTCGGCATTGGCCTTGAACTGGGCATACAGCTGGTCCAGTTGGCCCAAGGCTTGATCCTTGATGGCGGCCACCTTGTCCACCAGGGCCGCAATATCCATGCCGGCAAAGGCGTTGGCCCGTCCCGTGGGGTAGGCGACGGCGAATTTATCCAGGGCCTCCCGCTGGAACCGATTCTCCAGGCTTCGTCGACCTTCGCCTTATATTCCTTGAGGTTTTTTGCGGTTTGCATCAGCAGTCCTCCCAGAGCAGGATGTGCAGTTCAAGGGGGCCGTGGACCCCCAGAGCCAATACCCGTTCGATATCCGCCGTGCGGCTGGCGCCGGTGATCATGGCCGTATAATCGGCCGGCTCCTGCATCCACGCCTGAAGCTGTTCGGCAAGATCGAAAGCGCTGGCCTTAAGGCGCGACAGGGGTAGAAGGGCCATGTGGATCTCGCTGATCATGGTGGCCAGGCGCAAGGCCTCGCTTTTGGAGTTGATCACCAGGGTGCCCGTTTCGGCGATACCGTAATCGGCCCAGGTAAAGCCCACGTCGATGCCGGCCAGGTGGCTTCGCATCTCATCGCGGATCAGCACGATGGATTTCTCCCGGCACAGCCGTGCCAGGTCGTCGAACTCGGTCTCGGAAAGGTTGGGGGCGGCCATGATCTTGGCCTGCTTGGTGTCGCAAAGCGCATCCGCCTTGGCCGACAAGGGTGCTTCGCAGCCGGCGATCAAGAGCTGACAGGCCTGTTTGGCATCGCACAGATCGACGGCATAGGCGTAGGCAGCCGCCTTGGATGCCACGCGCACGAGCTTGGCGGATACGGCTTCGGCCTTTTGGATAAACGTTTCGACGACCGCCGGGTCTGGTTTCATCGACTACCTCCAATCAATGTCTGAGCATAAATCTCCACCGGGTGACACACCCGAATGCGGTCGCCGTGTTGGGAAAGCATGTCGGTCAGTTGCATCATACACGCCGGGCAGCCGGCGGCCACCACCTCGGCGTTGCTGGCCAGGATGTTATCGCGCTTGCGGTCACCGATTCGCCTGGAGACATCGTAATGCTGAATATTGAAGGTCCCGCCGTTGCCGCAGCATTGGTCGGCTTCGCTCATCTCGACGAAGTTATAAGCCGGATTGGCCTTGAGCAGGGTTCGCGGCTGGTCTGAAACGCCCAGGGATTTTTTGAGATGGCAGGGATCGTGGTAGGTCACGCGCGTTCCGCCCGTGGGTGCCGGCTGGCTTTGGACGCCGACCCGATCCACCAGGAACTGGTTGATATCCATGGTTTTGTCAACCAGCTGACGGATCTTCACCTGCATGTCGGGAGAATAGTCGTCCATGAACTTGGGCCAGATCTCCTTGATGGTGGCCGTGCAGGTGGCACAGGCGGTCACCAGATGGTCGAACTGCCCCTTGGCAAAGGCCTTGACGTTCAGGCGCACCAGTTTTCCGAAGGATTCGCTGTCGCCGGAAGAAACCGCGGGAATCCCGCAGCAGGCCTGGGCCGGCGGCAGATACACACCCACGCCGTGATGCCGCAGCACCTTGAGGACGGCCTCGCCGACACGCGGCAGCATTTTATCGATGACGCAGCCCGGGAAGAAGGCCACCTTCAACCCGGACCGGCCGGCGGGCGTATCCAGCTTGGGAACGATCTTATGAAAGGACGTTTCGGCCAGGGGTAGGAAGTGACGGTCGCCGATCAAAGGCGACATGATTTTGGAACACGACGATCCCAACAGGTCGTCCGCCGGGCTGGCCAACAGACCCTGGAACTTCTCGCCCATGGCCACCAGGGCATTGAACAGACGGGGCTTGGTGAGCATGGCCTTGAAGATGACCTTCTTGGCCGCCGGCAATCCCAGGTAGGAATTGACGATGATTCTGGCTTTGAGAAAAATATCCATGATCGCCACCCCCGAGGGGCAGTTGGCCTGGCAGGAGCCGCACAGGAGGCACTTGTTGAGCTTTTCCTGGACGCCCTTGGCGTCGGCGATCATCTCATGGGCCAGGTTCTCCAGCAGGGCGATTTTTCCACGGGTCACATCGGCTTCGCGCAGGGTTTCGCGGAACACCGGACAGACCGCCTGGCACATGCCGCATTTCATGCAGGTCACCATCTGGTCGTCGAGCTGTTGCAGCATGGCCGCAAGCTTATGAAGATCTATCATCATATCACCCTCCGATGATCTTGCCGGGGTTCAGGATCCCCTTGGGGTCCACGGCCTTTTTGAGCGCCTTGGCATAGGCGATGGTCGCCGCCGAGGTTTCCTTTTCGAGCCATTTGGCCTTGGCCAGTCCGATGCCGTGCTCGCCCGAGAGCGTTCCCTTGAGGGACAGGGCCACGTCGAAAATTTCGTCCACGGCCTGTTCCACGCGTTCGAACTCCTTGGCGTCGCGCCGGTCGCACAGGAACGTGGGATGCAGGTTGCCATCACCCGCATGGCCGAAGGTGCCCACATCCAGCTGGTGTTTTTGGGCGATGGTGTTGATGGCGCGGATCATGGCCGGAATTTGGGAACGCGGCACGGTGGCGTCCTCCAGCACGGTCGTGG
>NZ_BBCC01000112.1 GCF_001311845.1 Desulfosarcina cetonica JCM 12296
CAACCATCGCTTCGAGGGAAACCGAGAAGCTGCGCGTCTCGGTTTCCCGTCGGCTTCGCCGCCGGGCGGCCCCTCAAGATGAACGTTGGGTTAAATATCCCTTGACGTCAAAAGCCAATGTAATTACAATGTAACTACTATCATCGATGGGAGCGCGTTTATGAGGGCACGTGTAATAAAAATTGGCAATTCGCAAGGGTTACGTATCCCAAAGCCTATTCTTGAACAAACAGGGATTGTGGATGATGTTGAAATAGAGGTTGAAAAAAATCAAATCATCATCCGGCCAGTCAAAAATGCTCGAGAAGGCTGGGATGCTGCTTTCAAAATTATGGGTGAGCAAGGCGACGACGAACCTGTTATTGACGATAGCATTTCAACTGCATGGGATGACGACGAATGGCAATGGTAGTCAAACGCTTTGATGTTTACTTAATAAACCTTGACCCCACGATTGGATCGGAAATTCAGAAAACTAGGCCGTGTTTAGTTATCTCGCCTGACGAAATGAATCGAAATATTCGAACCGTGATTATAGCTCCGATGACCTCGGCTCAAAAAGATTACCCTACCCGTGTATCTTGTAATTTTCGAAAAAAACAAGGGCAAATCGTATTGGATCAGCTACGAACAATAGATAAAATACGGCTTATTAAAAAGCTTGGCACTATTGATTCGAGAACTCAATTAGATGTTATTTCAATACTGCAAAGATTATTTGCATTTTAAATAGCCTAACTGAAAAAAAGGATAGTGGAATGAAAATTTTAGCTATACTTTTTCTTTTTATATCATTGTTATTCACCACAACCTTGCTTAACGCAGAATCTCTGATGAACTGTGAAAATGGAAGTTCCGTGTCATTGGGTGATTTAAAATATCAAGTTCGTTTGTCCTGTGGAGAACCAAAAAGTACAGAAATTTTAGGCTATATTGACAAAATACAGAATGAGGAACGTATACGGGTAATGAAAATCGAAGAATGGATTTATTCAACCTCTTTTTATGGCGAAAAATATTTCTTCAGTTTGATATTTGAAGGCAACAAATTAGTTGAAATTAAAAAAGTCGGTTACAAATAAATGATGCACTCGTAAAAAGTCGTGGGTCCGACGGATTCGTACAGATTGCGGGACGGATAGCTTGCCGTATCGTTTGCCGAATTGATGAAAAAGGGATGAGCTCAATGGCACATATCAATAACCCCATGGAAATCTACAAGTTGTTGAACGGCTCCAACTGCAGGGCGTGTAATGAACAAACCTGTCTGGCATTTGCGGTGGCCGTATTCAAAGGAAGAAAACCGATAGGTGACTGTCCCCATCTGGAACAAGACGTGATTGATCGGTATGGCGGCAACGTCGAGAAACCAAACACCGTCGACGAATATAAGGCGGAGGCCATTGAAAAACTAAAGCAAAGAATATCCTCGATCGATCTTTCCATGGCAGCAAAACGGCTGGGCGCAGAATTCTCAGAGGACACATTGAGAATAAAGATTTTTGGGAAGTCGTTCAGCGTGGATGCCAAGGGCAATCTCTCATCTGAAGCACATATCAATGCCTATATGGTGGTGCCCGCATTGAATTATATTTTAAACGGTTCGGGAAAGGCACCCCAGGGAAATTGGATCACATTCCGGGAACTGAGCGGCGGGCCTCCCCGGTTTGCCCATTTTCAAAAACGGTGTGAAGAGCCGCTGAAACGGTTAGCCGATACCTATACGGACCTGTTCAAAGATATGCTGGAGATCTTCGATGGAAAAAAGATTGACAGCGATTTCGGGTCCGACATTTCAATTGTTCTGCATCCCTTGCCGCTTTTTCCCATCATGGTCTGTTACTGGCGGCCTGAAGAGGGCCTTGAATCCAGCCTTCACATTTATTTTGATTCCTCATCCGACGACAATCTTGACATTGAATCCAACTATACGATGAATGAAGGCATTGCGTTGATGTTCGAGAAGATCGCTTTGCGACATGTGACCTAATTCATCAGCATCAACGCGCCTCCGGTGATCCGAACATCTGCACGCCGTAGGGACGGGGTTGGGGACGGGCATGCTTTTATGCGTTTTATGGGATGAGCATACGATAGGGGCTGCCATTGACGCTTTTACCGCAACGCGCTTCCATCACTCAGCGTATTTTCCAGATAGGTTGAGCCTTTTTTGGGTATCACAGCGTCAGAGAACATTGCCAATCAGGTAGTTTTCCAAGATATCGCGGGCTTTGGCAGGCATCTCTTCGAGCTTTTCCTTGCAGTCGGCACAAACGCAAAGGTGTTTTTCACTGATGTAAAGCTGACCGTCGCTGGGTTTACCACCACAAAGATCACAGCACGCCAAATTCTTGATAATGGCTTCAAACATGGCACACATCCTCTCATTAGTGGTTTTCCAGTGCTGCCGCGGCTGTGGCACAATAGGCTGTTGATCAGCCGCTCACCACCCATATCGTTTGATCATTGATGAGCTGAACCAGTTTCATCGGTACCCGCCCAATGGGAAAGGCCTTCACGCGTGAAATTCCCCGACGACCGACGACGATGGTACCATACCCCCCCTGCAGTGCCTGAGCAAAAAGGGTGCCGCCACGGGTGGCAACCCCGGAGACCACTTTGACCGTCACTTGGTCATCATGGATACCGCTCGTTTTCAGGGAATCGATGGATTTTTCGAACACCGGAAGCATGGCTTTGCGCACCCCCATCTCCCGACTCGCCGCCGCCTGGGCGATGGCCGGATCGGATGCGTCGGCCCCATCGATCAGCGGATTGCGAATGGCATGAAATAGCGTGATCTCCGCCGAACTTTCTGCAAGCATTCGCCCCACATGATTGATCACGGCGGTGGTTGCCGGGGAACCGTCGATACAAACGAGCACCTTTCGAGAATTCGATCGACCGCCAACCAGCCACAAGGTGTTATCCGTGAGAGCGGTTACCAGTTTACTGGCCACACTGCCGATGACCAACCGCGTAATCGGGTTGTACCCGGTCTTGCCGGCAACAACGGCCGCGTATCCACTACCGGCCTGCTTGAGAATGTCACGGGCAACGCCTTGCTGTCGTGGCTGAACGATCACATGGACGGACGCAGCAGGAAAGCCGGCATCATGCAATATCTGACGGGCACCGTCCATGAATGCGTCCATCATCTCCCGGCGGCTGGCCATCATCACCGAAACCGGCTTGCCATCCAGGGCCTCGGCCGGTGAGGCCTCAACATCCCAATAACTCTCGGCAATGGACGAAAGCACGTGAAACAGTGTCACCTCGGATGCCATCGGCGAACACATCTCCGCCACGTAACGAACCACATCCAGCGACCCTTGGGAGCCGTCAACGGGCACCAGCAGCTTTTGTTTTTCGGATGCCATGTTTCCCTCCAATCCGTTGGGGAGGTTAATTTGCCATATAGGGGAACAACGACCGCATCCAGCGGTTTGAGACGTGGTATCATCACTGCCGATTTTAAATAATATGCAGCAAAATGAATACCAGTTCAGCCAACCGATAAGGCAACTGCCAATCTTTGGATTCATCATCGAATTTAATGCGTTATGTAAAAGCCCATGAAATGGGCGGGGAAAGTGTATGTCGGATTGTTTTACAAACTGTAGGATTCCGGACGTTGGTGAGTCAGGAAGTTGTAATCGGCGGCAGGGAGGATTTTATGCGTTTCCTTGAATGATCCCTCAGCCTATTCTTCAGATATTTGGGTTCATCGTTTTCTTTCCAGACTATAGGCAAACATGGGAATATAAATTAACGTCAGAACCGTTCCGATCAAAAGCCCGCCCACGGCCACGTCGGCCAGGGGAGAGAGCCGTTCCAGCCCCACGGCCCACTCAAAAGCAATGGGGATCATGCCGGCAATGGTGCCGAAAGCGGTCATGAACACCGGCCGGAAACGCACCCGCACACTTTCCAGGGCCGCCTCAAAGGGCGTTTCATCCTTCTTTCTAAACTCTTGGTAAAAATCGATCAGCAGAATCGAATTTTTGATGATGATGCCGAAAAGCAGCAGGATGCCCACCAGGCTGGGCATGCAGCTCGGCTTGTTGAAGATCAGCATGCCCCAAGAAGCCCCGATCATGGCCAGCGGCAGAACAAGGATCATGACGACGGCCAGGCGCACCGACTGATAAATCGCCACCAGGGCCATGAGCAAGAGAATGACGCCGATGCCGATGGACTTGATCATCCGCTGGAAAGAGTCCTGCATCTGCTTGATGTCGCCCTCCTGGCTGATTTCAACGCCTTTGACGCCGGCTTTGTTCAACTCTGTCTGGGCGTCTTCGGTCAAGGTCGAGATGGCACGCCGGCTGCGGTACCCGGATACATCCAGGGCGTAGAGCATCTGGTTGCGTTCGATCTTGTTGGCGGTCAGTCCATAATCGATCTGCGCCAAGGCCGAAAGCGGCACCGGCCCCCTGGGTGTCTGGATGGGGATCAGGCGAAGCTGGTCCGGATTGCCGTCAAAGGGCCGGTTGTAATACAGGCGGACAAATTGGTTCTGCATGGAAACCAGATTCGCACTGACCGCCACCGGCAGGCCGGCCAGGGGAAGCTGGGCAGCGATCTGCACCGGTGTCATGCCATAGGCCAGGGCGCGGTTGGTATCGATGTTCAGGCGAGCTTCGGTAAAATCATTGTCCCAACTGGTGTTGACCGATGTCAAACCCTTGACCGAGCCAAGGGCGGCTGCAGCTTTTTGCGCGGCATCGGGTAGGACATGGTAGTCTTCGGCCAGCAGCCGTACATCGATGGGTGCCTTGATGCTGGACATGGGGGTGGCGCCGAAGTCATACACGTCGGCCGCCTTGATGTTTCGCAAACCGGACAGCCGCGAACGGATCTCATCCTCGATCGACCAAATGCTCTTTTTTCGGTGGAAGCGGTCGACGCAGTTGATGGTCATCATGGCCTCGGCAGGCAGCGACCCCGATCCCAGGGAAAGCACGCCGGGCTCGGAACCGTAGCTCACCGAACTCATGACCACTTCCGGTTGCTGGTGGAGCCATTCTAAAAATGGCTTGAGACGTTTTTCCGCTGTGTCGACCGACGCGTTGGCGGAGAACTTGACATGGGCCTTGATGATACCGGTATCCATGGGCGGCATCAGGTCGCGGCCGATCACCGGCATGATGCTTTTGACGCTGAAGGCTAAAAGTGCGACCACGGCGACGGTCATCAGGAGTCGCCGTAGGCCGGAACGCCCTCTTGCGGAAAACTGCAGGATCGCCAGGTAGGGGCCGACCAGGCGTCCGAAGCTTTTCTCATAGAGCCGCTCAAGCAGCCGCTCGAAGCGCGTCTTGGAGACTCCCTTGCGGTAAAGGAAAAAGGAGATGGCCGGAATGAACGTGATGGACAGGAAATAGGAAACCACCAAGGCGATGATCAGGGTGGAAATCAGCGGCCGGAAAATCTGCTGGGGAAAATCACCGGCGAACAGGAAGGGAAACATGATGGCCACGGTGGCCACGGTGCCGGCGAAAACAGGCGCGATCACTTCCTTGGTGCCGGCGATGATCGCCGTATCCAGATCCTGTTTCAACTCCACCAGATGGCGCTCGATGTTTTCCAGGACAACGACCGCGTCATCCACCAACATTCCCAACGCCAGGATGATGGCCGTGTAAATGACGATATTCAGCTCGCCGCCGGTCATCCAGATGATGGCCAGGGTGGCGAAAAACACCATGGGAATGGAAGCCAAGGCCGCGGCCACGGCCCGCAGGTTGCCCAAAAAAAGGAGGATCACCAGCAGGGTGAAGATGATGGCGTCCCGCAAGGCGTCGAGCATGTTGGTGTTCGCGGTTTGGATCAGGTTTCGCTGGGTGTCGGCCAGCGCGAAGCGGATGTTGGGGTAGCGCGGTTTCAGTTTTTCGATGACCGCCCGACCGGCCTTGCTCGTGGAAAGGACCGACCCGCCCGGTGCACGCTGGATGGCCAAAGCAATGGCGGCTTTTCCGTTGCCCTCGTAGCCGGAAAACCGTTTCTGATGCTCCCACCGAATGTCGGCGATATCGCTCAGGCGAACGTTGGGAGCGACCGGCAGCATCCTCAGTTCGTCCACACCGGCTCTTTCGCCGTAGACGGTGATCGTGAAGAAGGAATCGGCATTCTTGCTGAATCCGACGGGAACGTCCAGGTCCAGGGCACGCACCGTCGTCGCGATCCTATCCAGGCTCAACCCCACGGCCTTGGCCCTGAACGGATCGACATTGATGCTGATGGCGCTCTGGTACCCGCCGAAAACCTCCACGTTACCGACTTGCGGGTTGCGCAACAGCGCGGGTTTGATGTCGCTTTCGGCGATCTTGCGGACATCGTCCAGGGTCAGGCCGCCGCCGGCCGGCGACAGAGCAAATACGTCCACCGGCAGTACATGGGAGCCGGCCATGTAAATGGATGGATGGACGTCCCTGGGCAGTTTGCCGCGCACCTTGTTGACGGCGTTGTTGACATCCACGGCGGCCGGTTCCAGCCCCTTGGCATACTCGAACTCAGCCGTGACGATGGACATGCCGGCGATATTGACCGAGCTGACCTGGCGGATCAGCGACAGGGTGGATACCTCCTCCTCGATGGGCTTGGAAACGGTGGCAGCCACCACGTTGGGTGTGGCGCCGGGCACCTGGCTCATCACGATGATGGTAGGCCTGTCGCTGTCCGGAAAAAGATTTTTGGGCATCCCGATCAGGCCGTAAACCCCCAGCACGAAGAATCCGGCGATCAGGCTGTAGAGCAGGTAAGGACGCCTGTGAAAGAAATCGAACATCGTCGTCGGCCCTCCTATACGTTGCTTATGGTCACGGGAACGCCGGCGGCCACGCGCAGGAGAATATCCGGCTTGGCCACGATGACCCTCCGGCCGGACAGATTTTGTTCAACCGTCACGCCCTCGACACCACGGGCCGTTATCGTGACCCTCAACCGTTCGGCCTTGCCGTCGGCGGACAGCACGAACACCGAGGCGGAATCGTCCAGGGTCAGCAGGGCGTCGACCGGTAAAAGCACGCCTTCGCCCTGATAAACGATCACGTTTACATTGGCATATTCCCCCTCGACCAGACCGGTATCCGGGGGCAGCGGCGCCACATACTGCACCAACCCGGTATCTCCGGTTTGCTCCTTGGAAGTCAGGGGCAAGAGGTGACCTTGCAGCGTGATGTTTGCGGCGGGAAGTGAACTCGGTAGTGAAAGGTTCAGATATAGACCGGCTTTGGAGGAAATCCGGAACAACGGCTTGCCGGGCGTGGCCAGGTCGCCGGGACTGACCATGACTTGACTCAGGGTGCCGGAAGCCGGGGCCAGGATGCGGGCATAGCTCGACAATTCCTCGATTTCTTTCACGCCTTGCATCAGGCTTTCCCGTTCCCGCACCAGGCGTTCGATGGCGGCTTCTTCCTGTTGTTTTTGCTCCAGAGATGCCCCCTTGACCTTGAACAGTTCGAGGGTGCGCTGATGCGCCTGGCGCTGGGCTTCGATTTCCGCGTCTATCCCGTCCCGTTTGGCCAGCAGGCTCCTGCGTTTGGCCTCGAGTTCGCCATTGTCGACCAGCGCAATCAGTTCTCCCTCATGAACGGTTTCGCCCTCCCGCTTTAAAACCTTGGTGATCCGGCCGGTAATCCGGGTCGACAATACCGCTGAAATGTCCGAGGCCACCACCCCCATGGCCGGAAGTGTCAGCGTGACCGGTTGGGCCTTGAGATCCATGGACGCCACGACCGCCGGCAAAACCGGCGCCGGAGCGGCCTGGGCAAGCTCGGCTTTTCTTTTCTTGAGCAGCATCAAAGCAGCGGCGGCAACCAGTAGGAGGACTAAAATAAGGACAAAGCGCTTTTTCATTCCACGACTCCCTTCAAATCCGTTCCATAAATTACCGCCTGGCGAGCCACGATTTGCCACTTTTGTTGACGCGCCTGATAAAGTGTGGCCTGGGCAGCCAGCACATCGCTTTCGTAACGCAGATAATCCTCCATGGTCATGCGTCCCGCGCGCACAGCGACTTGGGCCACGGACAACAGGGTTTGGCTGTCGACGATTGATTTCTCGGCCAGCGTAATGGACTTTTCGACGACCGGCATTTTGCGATCCAGCGCGTTCGCCAGGGCCGTCATATCCAGGCGTGTCTGTTTCAGATGGTTTTTCGCCTTTTCCAGTTGAACACGGGCAATGGCCTCGTCGGTGCTCAACGTGCGGTCGAACAGAGGGAATTTCAGGACCAGGGCGATTTCGTTGTAGCTCCTGTAAATATGGCTGTCGGTGTTGTATGCCTCGCCGTCATTGCCGGAAACAAAACCGGCAACCGACAGCGTGGGCCAGCGGACCGAACGCCGCCGCTCGACTTCCTTTTCGGCGGCATCGGTGTTGTATTGCGCGGCGGTTACCGGCAAATAGGCGATCCCGTCCGGCTGGTGCACAAGGGTCATGTCCGCCGCCGCGGTGAGTTCGATGCCGGTCAAGGAATGGATCTCCCGAAGGTGTCCAGGCGTTTCATGTTCAAATCGTTGCGCTGCTGGTCCAAGTCGTTGAGCGTTTTCTGAATCTTCAGGAGCTCGGATTCCGGAGACCTTCCGGTTCTCACCTTGAGCGACATATCCTCAAGGGTTTTGCCAAGTGATGCGCGACGCCCATCGATCGCCGATTCAAGGGCTTGCAGATAGAACAGCGCGCTGTTGAGCGAAACCACCGACGCCTGGCGGCCGATCAGGTCCAATTGCCGGTCGGTTTCGGCCTTTTCCCGCAGTAGCATCGCCTTTTGCCTCAGCACGTAGAGTTCGCGGACGTACACGGGCGCGTCGAAGCTAAGACCGTAACGCAGGATCTCGCGGGAAAAGGGAATCGAATCTCCGGCCTGTACATTGATTTCGGTGGGCGGCATGGGACGCAGGTTAGTCGGGGAGTTGTAGCTTTCGAAACGCCCGAAAAGCCCCAGTTTCGGAAACAGTGCGCCTGTGGCCCGCGCCTTTTGCAGGTCGCTCTCCCGGACGGACAATTCACTGACCGCATAGCCCGGCTGCCGCTTGGCCGCATCCAGAAGTTCACCGATGCTGGCGGTGGCGGACCAGCCGTTCACATTCCAGAAGATCACCAGAACCACAATGGAGAAATAGCATTTCATCGCTTGGCTCCTGATACATCCCAAAATTGAAGATATCGCCCACAAGCAACATGCCCCGCGCCCACGACGCCGAGTCACCCGTGTTCTGGTGGTGATGTCGCGAACCGGCATTTCATTCTAATTTCGTCATATAACGATATAACAAGGTTAATAAAATTAGCTCTTGCAGATGGTCTCTGGATTAATCGCCGGCAGCCTTGCCTTCAGCACGGCCACCTCCGCCTCATCCTCCAGCCAGCGGCGGAAACTGCCAATCAAGCCGGCAACGTATGGATTCTTGGCGCCGTTGGCAATCGGCAATTCACCACGGTCATTCCCTCGAATCGGGCCGAAAAGGGCCTTCATGAACACCCTTACCTGAAAACCATTATATCGTCATATATAAATATGAAGACGGGGCCGCGCTGTCAAGGGAAAGATATGCATTGACCACCACACAGATAATGATAGTGCGCCATGTCGTCCGCTTGCATGCGGGCGATATCAATACTTTTCCTCTACAGCGTCAGCCAAACAATCACAAAAGCGGTAACCCAGATCGGGAGGAGGGCCAGGTTTCTCATTCCCCGGTTTTCTTAGTCGAGATGACAATTCAATGTGATATGCCAGCCACCCTGGATTCGTAATCGTTAAGGTCTTCGTCGCTTTGAAATAGATGTCAGAAAACCGCCCGCAGATTGAGATGCCGGACAGCATGGGGGTATTTTTTATCTTACGATTTATTATTGCGGCCAGTTCTTCTGAATTGGCAGATTGATCTGCCGAACCACAGGAGATTTCGACATCATATTTGGATCTGAATTTTCCGTGCCCATGTATCTCTATTAAAATTTTTGGACGCCATTCAAAGATCTGTTTCGAATAGTCGCTATCCAGATGCTTGTTGACATCAATCGTGGAATTGCATGCGATTAGGCTGAAACAATCCAGTCTTTCAGCAAGGTACCGACCAAGAAATCCTGCATTTTCGTCGGAATCACGATGTTCAGGACATGGTAAGGTGGGAGTTCCGGCTGGAGCATGATGCGGCACACCGACTACAATATCATATCTTTTTCGTTTTTCGGCAACCAACAATGACCGTTCGGTTGATTCCAGTAGCTTTATGGTATCATTTGCAAAATCAGCCATCGTCATTTAATTTTGTTCGACCTAGGTTTGATCGAGAAGTCACATCGAGTGCACACCGCACACTTTCAGCCAGATATTTCAACTCGTCGAGATCGACTTCGGTCAGATCATTTTCTTCTTTATCAATCAGCTCCCGACAGCTCTCTTCAGAACTGGGGAATTCATCTAAATTCAATTGAAACGCCGTAATGCTCAGCAAGTTCAGGATGGCTTCAAGTGTCTTGATAATGCCCATGGTTTCAACATCAAGGGGCTCCTTCCTTCTTTGGTGGACAAGGGTGGCGTTTATTTTCTGAAAAAGTTCGGATTGCGAGATGATCATTTAAAATACCTATGGGCCCATTTCTGGCTGAATACTATCGATCACGGAAAAAGTTGCTGTATATCTGATAATGCGCCGTTTCCTGGTACGCAATCGTGCTGATTGGGTTTTGATCGAAACTGTATATCACGGCATCATCGTATGATAGCAAAATAGGGGAATGCGTGGCGATGATAAACTGCGCATGCCCTGCTTTCCCATTTTCACGAAGAATCTCCAATAGCACAAGTTGACTTTTGGGCGATAGGGCCGTTTCGGGTTCATCCAGAAAATAGATCCCCCTTCGTTTATAGCAGGCGCGAAAATAAGACATGATCGATTGGCCATGCGATTGGGTGACAAGCGACTTTCCACCAAAATATTCCAGTTGCCCAGGGTCTGAGGCTGCCCAGTTATCGACAATTCGCCTGAAGTCGTTGAAGATTTCCGAGCCAAAATACGATCCGGGGACCTTTCCGTCTGACCACGCGATGGAGAGGTATCGGTACAGCTGTTTTTCGTACGGATTGACCTGGTAGCGAACACCATCGGACTTACGCCAAATATGGATGCCGCTCGCAAGGGCGATGGCTTCCAGAAAAGTGGACTTTCCGGTGCCGTTCTCGCCGACGAAAAAAGTCACCGGCGATTCGAACGGGATTTGCCGGGTTTGATTGAAAATCGGTAAAGAGAAAGGGTAATGACAATCCGACGGGTATTTTTCATGGTGCAAGGTAACACGATACATGTGATTGAGCATTTTAATTCAGCGCCTGTTTAGCAAAAAGCGTTATTATTTGAATGGTGTCGCCCAGCCAAAATTCCCCTTTAGGCGTAACCCACCAGTACAATAGACAGCAATTGACACATCCGATCATGCCGGCGATGGCGCCACCGGCCGGCCCCGCCGGACGGCGATGACCGCCAGCAACAAAGAGATGCCCATGCCGGTCATCGGCAGGCTTTTCGCCCAGAATCCGGGAATGAGTTGGCCCAGGCCGTTCACCACTGGGGCGATCTTCGGCAACAGGCCGAAAAAACCGCCGGTGAGCACCGCCGCAAAGGACCACTTCGGTGCCAGCCGCTTCTTATGAATCATGATGAGGGCCACAAAGAGCGCCGGCACGATACCGGCCGTGTAGAACTCAAAGGCTTCCAGCAACAAACCGATGATGTCCCAGTTACCCCACAGGGCGGTGAGATAACCCAGGCTGCCGAGAAGCAGCACCAGAGACCGGGTACGGATCATGTCACCGCTGTCATCCATGGGTTTGCGGTTCAGAAGATCGTGTTCGATGATCGAAGCCGTCATCACCAGACAGGTGTCGGTCGTTGAAATGACGGCCGAAAGAACGCCCAGAATCAATACGAGGCCGCCTGCTTTGGGCAGTTCGTTGAGAAAAATATGGCCCAGGACACCGCTCTTTCCCGGATCAATACCGCGGGTTTGCGCCCACATGCCGATCAGGACAATGAGAAAAGAGAAGACCAGCACGCCGAATCCGGCAATCAGGCTGGACCGATAGGCGGTTTGCGGATTTTTAGCGGTGAGCAGCCGGCTGAACATCATCGGGCAGATGAAGTAGGACCCCATGACGATGGTCAGGTAATAGAAGAGATCCCGGCCGGTATAGGCATCGTTGGTCAGCTCGAAAGAGAGCGTCCCGACATCGACCGGCTTGGCCGTGTACAGGAAGAGGACGGTGAAAAGTACTGCTCCGGCAAGGATGGCAAACTGGAGAAAATCGGTTTTCAGGATCGATGCCTGCCCGCCGAGAAAAGAGTAAACCACGATAATCACCGCAGCGAAAGCCAGGATTGCCCGAGAATCGACGCCGGTCAGGGCGGTGAGAATCTTTCCCGCGGCGATGAACTGGGCCGCGATGATGCCGACCCAGGTAATCACAATGATCAGGCGACCAGAAAGCGGGTTTGCGATCCCATGGTTTTCTGGGCCAGATCCGGCAGGGTGACGGCCTTCGACGCCCGGACCTTTTCCGAAAGGAGCCACGCCTGAAGGATCAGACCGATGCCGCCCACGGCGAGAAACCAGATGGCGGGAAACCCCTTGGAAAAGGCCTTGTCGGCCAATCCGATGGTGGATCCGCTGCCGATCATCGACGCCATCAGCGACACGGTGACGATGGCCAGTTTCTGGCGGCGGCCGGCCAGGACATAATCGTTGAAATCCTGGATCTTGCGAAAATCGATGATGCCAATTCCCAGCAAAAAGACGAGATAAACAGTCAATACGGTCATCGCGTGCCACCCTTAACGGTTCACAGTCGGTCTCACATCCTGGCGACAAGCCAGGACATCCCAGCCGGCGGTTGCCCTTCCCCCATATCACAATGCCGTGTAAATTGCTCTGACAAGTCCGCAAAGGGGGACCAAATCTCTTACGGTGAATGGAAGCATTAGAAGTCGGTTAAATCAAATATTGGCATTCATCAATTCAATTTGAAATTGTTTCCATCGGGATGGGTTCGGGACTTGATGCGCTCTAAAACAAAAGGTATGCTGACGCATTGCGCCCTTTAGAACACATGCCGTGCCAGACGGACACCCACAGGACGGCGACGCCTCATATCTTGATGGGATTCACAAACCTATTTTTCCGGGCGGCCACTTGCGGTGCCCTCAATTTTTCATGGAGGAAAACCATGGAGTTGGAAAAAGCCTGCCCAGAAAAACTGGTCGACACCAATACGGCCCTGTCCAAAATCAAAAACGGCAGCCGGGTGTTTATCGGTTCCGGATGTGGGGAGCCGCAGCATCTGATTCGCACCATGGTGGAAGACCTGAGCATGCAGGACACCATGCTCTACCAGATGCTATCATGGACCTTCGCCGATTATGTGGACGACCGCGAATTCATGAAACGCTTCTCGCTCAAACTTTTCTTCATCAGCGCCCACATGAGAAAAGCGGCCTTCGAAGGAAAAATCGATTATATTCCCACCTACCTCTCCCAGATCCCGCGTTACTTTGCCAAGGGCCACATCGCCTTGGACGTGGCCCTGATTCAGGTCAGTCCGCCCGATGAATTCGGTTACTGCAGCCTCGGCGTATCGGTGGATATCACGCTGGCCGGCATGCAGAATGCCAAATTGGTCATCGCCCAGGTCAACCCGCGCATGCCGCGAACCTGGGGAGACAGCATGGTTCATATCAATGAGATCGACTACCTGGTGCCATTCGAAGAACCCCTCGTCGAGACGCGGCCCCATTTCAAAAATCCCCAGGTGGCCGAGCGCATCGGTTACTACGTCAACCAATTGGTGGATGATGGGGCCACGCTTCAGATCGGGTTCGGCCATTTGCCCAACACCATCCTGCAGCAGTTGAGCGGCAAACGCGATCTGGGCATCCACACCCAGTTGATCACCGATGCATTCCTGCCGCTGTTCGAACAAAATGTGATCACCAACCGCAAAAAGACCCTGCATCCCGGCAAGGTGCTGACATCCATGTGCATGGGATCGGAAAAGCTCTACCGCTTCATCCATGACAACCCCATGTTTTATTTCTCCTCATCGGAGTATGTCAACGATCCCACGGTCATTGCCCTTAACGACAATCTTATCTCGATCAGCTCGGCGCTGGAGGTGGACCTGACCGGTCAGGTCTGTACGGACTCCATGGGCCATCTGTTCTACAGTGGCATCGGCGACCAGGTCGATTTCTTGCGCGGCAGCGCCATGTCCAAGGGCGGCTTCTCGGTCATCGCCCTGCCCTCCACGGCCCAAAACGGCAAGGTCTCCAGAATTGTACCGCACTTGAGCCAAGGCGCCGGCGTCGCCACCACCCGTGGCGACGTCAACTTTGTGGTAACCGAATATGGGATTGCCGAGCTTTCCGGGAAAAGTATCTACCAGCGCGTCATGGAACTGGCTCAGATCGCCCATCCCCAATTTCGCGAAGAACTCATCGACGTGGCCAAGAGCCGTCACTACATCTTTGCCGACCAGTTGCCCCCCTCCCAGGATGACCTGATTTTTCTCGAACGCTACAAAAATCAGATGACCCTGAAAAATGGCAAAACCGTCGAATATCGGCCGCTGCTCCCCTCTGATGAGTTCGCCTATCGCAACTTTTATTATTCGTTGCAGGAAAAGACCATTTATTACCGTTTCTTTTACAAAATGAAGGTTTTCTCCCACGAGGTGGTCCAAAAGCAATGGTCCAGCGTGGACTATCGCAAAAACATGTCCATGATCGGATTGGTGCGCATCGGCGGGTATCAGGAAATCATCGCCATCGGCTCCTATGCCGACGATAGCAATGGCCTGGCCGAAGTGGCTTTCGTGGTGCGTGAGGATTTCCAGAGCATGGGCATTGCCTCCCATCTCTTGGCGTCCATGCAACAGATTGCCAAGGAAAACGAATTCACCGGATTCTCGGCCATGGTCCTCAGGGAAAACACCGCCATGCTGCAGGTCTTCAAGAAACGCTATCCACATGCCAAAGCAAGCATCCGAAACGGTAATGAAATCAGCATTCTCATGGATTTCAGTGATGCGGTGGAGTGGGGACGCAAAGTGACCAGCGACAAACCGGGCGAGGATGACGTTTGCGTATGCCCTGCCTCGGACGCTTAAAAGGAGTCGAGACCGATGCCTGCATTTCTTTATCGCCTCGCCATCGCCTGTTGGGTGGGCGGCGCATCCCTGTTCACGTTTGTCCTGACCCCCGCCATCTTCAAAGCATACAACCGGGATATGGCAGGCGGAATTGTGGGTGTGCTCTTCCCCGGCTATTTCAAATGGGGGTTGGTTTGCGGCGCGATTGCCCTTGCCACCAGTTTGTTCTCGTCAACGGTCAAACACAAAACGATAGCTGCAATTATCATTGCAATGATGCTGGCCATCACGTCGGTCCAGGCATTTGTGATCGAACCCAAGGTCGCAGCGCTGAAAAATACAATTCCTTCGTTTGAAACGACCCCGCAAGACAACCCGCTGCGTGTCCGGTTCAAAAGAATACACGCCGTGTCAGCCGTGAGTAACCTTGTTGTTATTGGCGGTGGGATCGCCTTGATTGTTCTTCTTTAATACCAGATAACCGATTTGGATCATTATGCGTACGTCGTCGGGAATGCCTGCGCTCGAGAGGCCAAATCCACGGCAAACCCGTCGGCGAACCAGTAGAAAGGACCCCTCATGGTTGAGATCATGCATAGCAATATCCTGGAATTGGCCAAGATGCGCCAACAGGCCGCCATGGGCGGCGGCGAGCCCCGCAACGACGCGCAACACCACCGGGGAAAGCTGACCGCCCGGGAACGCATCGATCTGCTGCTCGACGAAGGCTCTTTCGAGGAGCTGGACATGCTCAAGGTGGGACGCGCCGACACCACCGGAGCCCAGGGGAATTATCCCGGCGATGGCGTGATCACCGGCACGGGTGCATCAACGGCCGCGAGGTCTTCGTCTTCAGCCAGGATTTCACGGTCATCGGCGGGTCCCTGGGCGAAGGCCACTCCCAGAAAATCTGCAAGGTCATGGACCTGGCCGGCCGGGTCGGCTCGCCCATCATCGGGCTCAATGATTCAGGCGGCGCCCGTATCCAGGAGGGGGTGGACGCCTGGCGGCCTATGGCGAAATTTTCCACCGCAACGTCAACGCCAGCGGCGTTATCCCCCAGATCTCCTGCATCATGGGGCCCTGCGCCGGCGGCGCGGTGTACAGCCCGTCGATCACCGATTTCGTCTTCATGGTGGACGGCACCTCCAATATGTTCGTCACCGGCCCCAACGTGGTTAAAACCGTCATCCATACGGATATCAGCGCCGAAGACCTGGGCGGGGCCAGTGTCCACGCGGAAAAAAGCGGCGTGGCCCATTTCGTCTACCCCAATGACATTCTCTGCCTGCGCGGCGTTCGCCAGCTGATCAACTACCTGCCGTCCAACAACCGGCAGAAGGCCCCCTTTCTCGACCTGAACGATCCGCCCGAGCGCACCGATCCCGCCCTGGACTACCTCGTACCGCCGAACCCCAACCAGGGCTACGACATGAACGTGTTGATCACCAGCATCCTCGACGGCGCCGAGTTTTTGCCGGTGCAGCCCGATTTCGCCCGCAACATCATCTGCGGGTTCGGACGCCTGGGGGGGCAGACCATCGGCCTGGTGGCCAATCAACCGGCCGTGCTGGCCGGGGTGCTGGACAACCATGCCTCCTTCAAGGCCGCGCGTTTCGTGCGCTTTTGCGATGCCTTCAACATCCCGTTGATCTGCCTGGTGGACGTGCCCGGCTTCATGCCCGGGCCGGATCAGGAACATAGCGGCATTATCCGTCATGGCGCCAAACTGCTCTACGCCTTTACCGAGGCCAGCGTACCGCGCATCACCGTGATCGTGCGCAAGGCCTATGGCGGCGCCTACCTGGTGATGAACTCCAAGCACATCCACTGTGACATCAACTACGCCTGGCCCACCGCGGAAATCGCCGTTCTGGGACCGCGGGGGGCGTCGGAGGTGGTCTACCGCAAGGAAATTGCCGCCGCTGCCGATCCGGACAGCCTGTTGAACGAGAAAATGGAGCATTACCGCAAACATTACGTCAATCCGTTCCTGGCGGCCAAACGCGGCTATATCGACGATGTGATCTTTCCCAGCGACACCCGGCACCGGCTCATCCGCACGCTTCAATTCCTGGAGAGCAAAAAAGGCGACCGGCCCGAACGTAAACACGGCAACATTCCCTTGTGAGGTTTCCCCATGTTTAAAAAAATCCTGATTGCCAATCGTGGCGAAATCGCCGTCCGTGTGATGCAAACCTGCAAGCGCCTGGGCATCGGCACCGTGGCGGTCTATTCGGATCCCGATTTCCGCAGCCTGCATGTGGCCCAGGCCGACGAGGCCGTGCCGCTGGGCGGGGCCCGGCCGACGGAATCGTATCTCAACAAAGAAAAAATTCTCAAGGTCGCCCAAGATACGGGCTGCCAGGCCATTCATCCGGGCTATGGTTTTCTCTCCGAGAACGCGGCTTTCGCCGACAGAGTGACCGCCGCCGGCATCACCTTCATCGGCCCCTCCGGTCCGGTGATCGCCCGCCTGGGCGACAAGATCGCATCCAAGCAACTGGCCATCCAGGCCGGCGTTCCCACCGTACCCGGCCACGTCAAGGCCCTTTCGAGTTATGCGGAGGCGCAGGCCGTGGCCGCCGAGGTGGGCTATCCGATCCTGCTCAAACCGGCGGCCGGTGGAGGCGGCAAGGGCATGCGCACGGTGGAGCGCCCCGAGGACCTGGCATCGGCCTTGAAGGTCTGCCAGCAGGAAACCCTCAAGGCCTTTGGCGATGACACCATCTTCATCGAACGCTATATCACGGCCCCGCGCCATATCGAAATCCAGGTGATGGCCGATGCCCATGCAACGCCATTTACCTGGGCGAGCGCGAATGCTCGATCCAGCGCCGTTACCAGAAAATCATCGAGGAGTCCCCTTCCGTGGCCCTGGATGCCGAATCCCGGGCACGAATGGGCGAAATGGCCTGCCGCCTGGCGCGTGAGGCCGGCTATGTCAACGCCGGTACCGTGGAATTCATCTTTGACCACGACCGGCAGTTCTATTTTCTGGAGATGAACACCCGGCTGCAGGTGGAACATCCGGTAACGGAGATGGTCACAGGGCTGGATCTGGTGGAATTGCAGCTACGCGTTGCGGATGGCGATCCCTTGCCGCTGGCGCAGGAAGATGTCCAGCGCAACGGCTGGGCCTTCGAGGCACGGGTCTGCGCGGAAGACACGGAGCGCAACTTCGTCCCATCGGTGGGGCTTGTCACGCGCTATGCCGAACCGGCCGGGGAGCGTATTCGGGTCGACAGCGGCGTGCGTGCCGGCAGCACCGTGCATGTCTTCTACGATTCCATGCTGGCCAAGGTGATCACCTGGGGGGCCGATCGCGAGGAGGCCCGACTCAAGATGGTCGACGCCCTGAACGGCTATCACATCGAGGGCGTCAAGACCAATGTGGATTTCGCCAACCGGGTGATCTGCCACCCGGCCTTTATCGCCGGGGATCTTTCGACCGGTTTTATCGACCAGCACCTGTCGGATGGGGCCGAGAAGATCCCTGCGCCCGTAAAGGCCGTTCACCCCATGGTCATCACCGCTACCTTGATCTACCATCTGCGCGAGAACCTGATCCACGACAGCTTGCTGCCCCTGCGGGCCCAGGTGGGCGCCAGTACGACGGCCAAACGGCAGTACACCTACGTGACCAAAAGCGACAAGTCGGTATTCAAGGTTGAGATCGAAGCCAGGGAAGGCCAAAACCAGTGGCACATCCGAATCGACGACACCGTCTACGAAACGGAAACGCCGCCCATGGAGTACTACCGCCGCCGTCTGAAATTGACCATCGACGGCGCCAACCACTATTTCCGTCTTTACTACAGCGGCAACTTCATCGAGGTGGCCTATTGCGGCATGGTCAACCGGTTTGAAATCTATACGCCCAAAGAGTGGCGCCTCGCCCAGTTCATGCCGGCGCCAACCGCCAAAGCGTTCGACAATCTGCTGCGCTGTCCCATGCCCGGGCTGGTGGTGGAGGTCAATGTCCAACCCGGTGATCGGGTATTCAAAGGACAGCCGTTGCTCTCCATCGAGTCCATGAAAATGGAAACGGCGGTGGCCTCCCCGGTGGATGGCGTCGTCGATGCCGTTCGGGTGACCGCCGGCGAAACAGTGGACACGGGGGCTGAACTCATATCATTTCAATAGCTCCGACGTACAAGAGTTCCTGAAAAACGCTTCCATCGTCCTCCCGCATGCGGTAATACCGCCGGAGCCGGGGGACGATGGCGGTTTGGAATCAAGGCAAGTCGGCCGCCGTTTCAATGCGATGGCATCAATTTCCAACGGGCAAGCCTTCAATGCCGTATCACAGGACGACGTCCTCCTCTGGCCGTGCCAAAAACATTATCTTAAAGGCTATGGCTCGGCGCAGAGAGTCTATCCAGAGAGCTTTCGCGCAGCCGCAATTCTTCTTTGGCAATGGTTAAGCCGGTCCGGGTAATAAACCACTCATCAAGTTTTTTCCGTAATCTATCGAGGTTCTGCGAGAAGCTCAGTGCAAAACGCAGTGCATTGATTCGTGCGCCATCCTCCGAATACCGCCATAATTTATCAGCGTCTTTGACTACGGCGTCATTGATGGAAATAGCGATCTTTCTCGAGTCGTGTCCGATGATGATGTCAGTAATTTCTTTGATCAAATGCTGCGGATATCTCACCTGTTCAAGAATATCACGGGCGATCCTTGCCCCTTCGATCTCATGAATCCGATTGAGTTTCATATCCTTATCACCCGGGCCGAAGGCGGAAAGCTGCAAATCTTCAGGAATGCATTTCCAGCCCACATCGTGAAGAATGAGCGCCGGATAAACCACATGGGGATCACCGCCCTCCTTTTTGAGCAAACGTTCGGCAAACCTGCATGAAATTCGAGTATGCGTTTTGTTTTCACGGGTATCGAGAAAGGGCATTGCCAGGTCAAATATCACGTCAAATATCTCTTGCATCATCGTTCTTTCATTCTCAGGCTGAGTGGAATCAGGCATACATACGAATCCGCTCATAATTAATTTGTTACGGTCTAACCCCGCCACTTCTGGTGGAGGCCCCGGAAAAGTTCTACCGATCCGGTGTGAAATTAAAAATAGGTTCTTCCTCCGGGAGAGTCTCCAAAAGCAAAACTGTAGAGGAAAAACCTATGTACGGGTCGAAAGTCTATCGCATGTATACTGGGATTGCAAATACAATGTAGTAATTGTTCCCAAATACCGAAAGCAGCGATTATACTGCAACGCCCGGAAATCTGCTGACCCAATCATAGCCAAACGATGCCAGCAATGATGCATTGCAATAGTATAGTTTTTCTAAACTTTCCGTTTATTTTAATTAGA